>JBKPDO010000139.1:0-34767 GCA_046727955.1 bacterium
GTGCGGGAGAACTGCATGCACGGATTGACAGGGGGCCGCTGGTCGACCACGCCATGGTGAGCTGATTCGAGCACCGGCGGGGAAACCCGCCGGCCTGAGCCCAGACACCTACAGCGTGGGGAACCAGCGGCCTACCTCACCGGCGTTGCGGGAATCGGCAAGCGCTGGCGCGTCCCGCTTCGGGGCATGCCAGCGACAGTGTGGCCGCGCGGACGGACTGGACCCTCAGCCGTGGCGGGTAAGGAGCCTACGGCGGGTCCGAGTTGCCTACCATGCACCGCTAGCCGTTAGCACGCTCCGGTCTAGGTTGTTCGCCGGGGCTGACAGCGGGTTCGCCTCGGCTCACGGATGCTGGCCAGCGGGTTCGCCGCTGCAGACCTCGGATGGCTTGAGAGCCGCTCCAAATGGTCGCTGGCGAGTACACGCCACTGCTCACCAGGATCACTGGCAGCAGGACGGAAGCACCACGCACCTACCGTCAGACTGGGCCGCTCATCCCGTGCCGACGTCCGGTCAGGCCGCGCCGGCGAACCGATGCTGGTGGGAATCGGCGAGGCTGCCGCTACGCGTGAGCACGTTCAAGCCTTCATCAGCACCCAGTCTTGAGCTACCGCTCGCGCTTGGGGGCAGCAATGGGCAAGAAGTAATGGCATGGACCGTCGCCGGGGGCATGCGGAAGTGCGATCAGGTGTGTGCCGGATGAGCCCGAGTCCAAGTGGAGAGCCAGTAGGCTCACCAGTGACGCTCCAACAGCGGCTATGTCGGCGGCGGATCCGTGGAAGGTGGGTACGGAACATCCGCGGGTGGGGACGATCTCGTCTCCAGTGGTGGGCTCCTGCCAAAACACGTGGAATCGTTCGAGGTGACCGTCCTTTAGCACGATGGGGCCGGACTGCTCATCGACCGATGCAGGGCCAGCGGCCAGATCTGGTGCCGACACGGTAAGCAGACCAAGAGTCGCCGTTCGAAGGTCGGTCGCGACTTGAGCCAGCAGCGGACGTGCGGTGGCGAGCTGCCTGGCTGCCAGATCGAGGTACACACCGACAGCCGTGTCAACGGTTGCGTCGATGATCACGTCACATCCGGGAAGTGGACGATCGAGCCCGCTGGGTGCTGCGCCCTGGTAGCCTTCCACCACCAGATCGTCGGAGATCTGTCGGAGCCGTTCGCCGAGCTGCTGCGCCTTGTTCCTTCCGATGTCGTTTTCGACGTAGTTCTGGCGGACGAGGAGCCCACCCTGCACGTCCCCGGGGTCACGAAGGACCAGCCGTGCCGTGCCGGCTCGAGCGAGGAACTCGGCGATCCAGGAGCCGAGGCCGCCACATCCCCATACCTCGACAACCTTGCCGGCGAACTGTGAGGTCGGCCGGTCCGAGTCTCGTCGGATGTTCACGTCGGATCGCTCATCGGACACTGTGCACCACTCGATCGGGGTGTCGGCGGGGATGCTGCTGGAGTTGATCTGTAGCAAGGGTCCGTCACGGGTAGCTACTGCTCGAAGCAGGTCCGCGAACGTGGGAGGCAGACGAGCCGCGATGAGGTGGTATCCGCTGGCGCGACCCACATGGGGCACAGCGAGGATCACGTACAGAGGCGTCCCGGAAGGGTTACGCGCAGCGGTCTGCGCCAGCACGGCGGCGACATCATCGGGCCTGGGATGGCCAGTCGCGGCGATCTGTCGGAGCATTCCCGGCAGGGTTGTTCCCGCCCCGTAGGAGAGCGGCGCCTGGAGGACAATGACGAGCGCCACCTCAGTGGCCCCACGGCGCCCATCCCAGGCGATGACGTCGATCCGATCTGGCGTCCGAGCAGTAAGCGCAGCGCGCAGGAAGGTCTTGCCGTTGGGTTGCAGCGGCGTCCTCACGACGATGGTTGGAGTGCCAGGGGTGCGGTGGAGCACACCACCGACGGGGTGGAACAACGCGGTCGCAGCGTCAAATCTGCCGGCGGCGCCGTCGTCGAACCAGTCCCACAGGCGGGTGAGGAAGCCGAGCATTCCATGCGCTGGATGCCACTCGCGTGCGGGATCGAGGTAGACACACAGGCGGTGGCCCTGCAGGACGTGCGGTTGGCCCACGAAACGACTATGGGTCACCACGGCATCCGGTGGACGGTACGGGAAGCCAGGCGGGATCCAGATGCTTACGTCCTCGTGGTCTGTTGAGACGGGCAGACCGCTTGGAACGGGGTCCAGGTCCTTGGTACGAAGACGGATGACGATCCGCAAGACACGCTCTTTATCGAGGCCAGCCTCGTCGATGACCTCGATGCGTTCGGGGTACTCACCGGCGATGCGGCGAAGCTCGTCTCGGGCTTGTCGCTGACCCTCGGTGAGGACCGGCCTCCGCTTCCTTCGCGCCATTCCTTCCCATCACCCGGCTCGACCGGGCCGGATCGACGCGGTAGGTGCGACCGGACCGAACCGGCCGCTGGACTGCTTCACAGGCGGTGCCTTGAATCCGTCCCCGAAGATGTCCTGCCACAGCGCGACGCTCTCATCTTTATCTTCTTCGTGGTAAGCCGTGCTGATGTCGGTCGCGTACTTGTGGATCTTGTCGCGGAAGTTGGCGTAGGTCGTGTCGTCCCACCGGTGGTCAAACGTCACACCCGACCCGGACGGGTCGGCGACGGACGGTCGCGTTTCGTTCTGCTGAAGCCACTCATCGAGGTCGTTGACGATATGGAGCAGTGTCGTGGGCACGTCGGCGTAGTAACCGGGATCGGCGATCGTTCTCCACTGCTCGACCCGCTCACCGACCAGCGTGGTGAGGATCACGGACCGTGTGCCGAGGAAGGTTCCCTTATGGTCGCGGAGAAACTTCAGAAGACGGATCACCTTCCGGAGGGTCTTACCGGTGATCTCGTCCTTGGTCCGCATCCACTGCGTGAACCCGTCCGGATTGGTGTCCTCCCACTTGTCCTCATCCCGGTTCACGATCACCCGCCGCCCCCCCGACAGGTGCAGGTAAGGAACGATGTCGACGTGACAGCTGTTGGCATACGTGAGCCTCACGCACCGGCACTTGCGGTTGCGAGGCATGTCCTTGTACGTGCTGTGACGGCCCAGCGCGGCATAGACCTGCTCGATGTAGCTCTTCGGGCTCAGTGACCACTCTGGATCCTCGTCAAGCAGCAATAGGAAGTCTGCGTCGAATTCGCCGTCACCCCTGGGTGGCCTGATGATCGTGCGGTGCGCCCAGGACCCCTGCGGGATCTTGTCTCGAACGTATGGCCCGAGGATCGAGTCGTCGGCCAGCGCGGCATAAATAGACTCGACCCGGGAATCGAGGAGTCCGAGGCTGCCCTTGCTCAAGTTCACCGTGTCGCGAAGCAAGGTGTCGAAATGGGCGATGAGCTTCACCGTTTGGCCTCCAGGACCGGTCGACGGCTGGTGATCGGCTGTGCGTTGGAATCAAGCATCGATGTTGGTCTTGCCGTGGAGCGGGATGTAGGGGTCGGCCTGCTGCTTGGTAAACGCCTTCACCGAGGGAGCGGCCCTGCGGCTGACGTCCTCGGCGAGACCGCGGATACGCCTTCGGTCGATGCGGTCAAGGCGGAACAGTCCCGCTGGGACTATCGGATCGATCCGAAGGACCTGCGTCGGCCCGATCAGATGCTCGACCGCGTGAAACGAGCCGACGCTCTGGGCCCGAAGGACAAGCGGAGCCGCCGCTCGAGCCCATTGCCACAAGCCGCCCTGATCGAGGCTGTTGGGCAGATCGGTCAGCTCGTCGGTGGTGCCGAGCGACAACACGCGGATATTCTCCAGCGCTATCCCAAGCATGCTAACGGCCTCGGCAACACCGACCAGGGCAGGATTGCTGGCCCACACGCCGCCGTCCACAAGGCGGTGATGGCGAAGGCCAAATGCGGGCAGAAAGGTCGGAGCAGCCGTCGTAGCCATGGCAACATCGACCATCAACTCACGCCAGTCCCGCGTCAGGCGCTCATGATGCGGAGTCTTGAACACGTACACGTCATTGCGGTCGAGGCTATAAGCGGGAATGACGAGCCTCTTCCTGCTCGCCCCGAGGGTCTGCTCTCCAAAGATCGCCTCAAGGGCTTCCCGAAGGCGGATCGCCGAATGCTTAGGTGCCCACAGACGCCGCACGACTCCTCGCCCCGCGCCGAAGATGTACGGGCCCCTGTCGGCATAGAAGTCGACAATGTCGGCGGGCCGCAGACCTGCGCCCAGACCTAGTGCGATCAGCCCACCCGTCGAGGTGCCGACGATCAGATCGAAGTGATCGTCAACCGAAGCGTTGAGATCGTTCTCCAGCTCGGCGAGCACCGCAGCCGAGAAAAGACCCTTCAGGCCACCGCCGTCCAGCGACAGGATCTGGAATCGGCGTGTCCTGCTAGGCCGGATAACACGATCATCCACCGCCGCAGGGCCTATCTCCGCTGCCGTCATCTGTCCTCCTTGCACCGGATGGGCCGCAACGTCGCGCAGTCCTCGACATCCTCACAGGTCCTGGCTGTGGCCAGGACCCGTGGACCACTGACGACACCACCCTCGCGGACACGGAGGACTCGGCCAGCGAACCAGTCTACCTGCTCGACGCACCGAATCACACCGGTGTAATTACCGTGCCCGAGTCCGGTGGCCGCCGTTGCACCGCCGCGGTGAACGCGCGTGGGGGCATCAACGACCGTCGCGAGGTCGTTACCCCGAAGCTGGGCACCGGCTTCGCGCCGGTCGGCCGCGGACGGCGCGGCTTCCCCCGGTGTTGGACTCGACACCGCAGCCGACCTCCGCAGGATGAGTGCGGCCAGGGCTTGATCCAGGCCTGAGGCCTGACGGAATACGCAACACTCGAATACGGGTCTCTACCAGTACCCACGAAGCCGGCGGCGCGGCCATCACGCGCCGCACCCGCGCTGACAGCGCCCCACCGTGGTGCACGCCTGCTGACCAACGGCACGGCGACGCTCACCGCCACGCCAACCGCGACCGCGACCAAAGCACACTCGACTCACTGACAGCCTCTGTTAGCCGTGCACCGCGCCACTCACAGCCGTGCTGGCACCTCGCTGTCACGCTGCTATCGCTCCTGTTCAGGCCGCTGTGAGGCCTGCGGTGAGTCCGCCCTGCCTTGCTGGGACGACCCTGTCGCCTCAGCCAAGAGAACCCAGAATGCCGCAGCACGCAGTGCCCACCTCTTGTCTCTGGCGCGGCCGAGTCGGCTTGGCTGCCGCTGGAGAGACCTGGCCGCGCCGCCTCCTGATCGATCTGGGTCACAAGGGAGGCTGACCACCGTTGCCCGGAGCAGCCGACGCCCAGCATGTTCAGCCCGAATCTTCGGGCGGCCAGGAGCAGCCACTTGCCGTGCCATTGGAGGACCACGATCTCATCGACAGCACCAGTGCACGGCGAAAGCGCCGCCAGCAAGGCCCTGCGCCGACTTCGAGTGCGGTGACAATCAGGCCAGCCAAGGTGATCTGGCGGTTCCTACCCGAGGATCGATCCCGCCTACAGCGCCTCCTACGGCTTCTGTTCGAGGAGGACGCTGGACAGAAGCAGGTTGGACGGTGGTGATCGTCATAGTCGCTGGCGGGAGAGGAGGCGACCCGGTCTAGGGAGATCGTGGCGGCGCCATGGTAAACTCCGAACGCATGTTTGATTCCGATTTAGGACAAGCGAGTCCGTGAATTGGACAAGTCGGCTGGGTCATCTGACCATCCCGCACGTAGGGCCGTCATGCGGCAGGTCCGGCCGGAGCGGTCGCGGGGATCCGTGGCAAGTCGAACGCCAGCTCCAGGAGCACCGCGAGTAGCAGGAAGGAGCACTCGTCCATGGCCACCCCAAGTACGGTTCACGCGGCTGTGATCCGCGCGGCGACCTATCGGCGTGTGAGCACCTTCAGCCAACTCGGTGGTACCTCGCCCGAGACGCAGCTTGAGCGCGCCTTGGCGCTCATCAGGCGAGAGAGCTGGCAGCATGTTGGGGACTTCTTCGACGGTGGAGTCCCCGGGGCCAAGGAGTCACGCCCCGATCTCGACCGGCTGTTCGAGATGTGCCGCGCCGGTCTCGTCGACGTGGTGGTAGTAGGGGATCTTTCCCGGCTCAGCCGGGACCTGCGCAACAGCCTCAACTTCGAGCATGAGCTACGCCAGCTCGGCGTGGAAGTCATCGACGCGGACAACCCGAACGCCGACGAGCTGGCGCGGATGTTCAGCTACCTGCAGAACCATTGGATGCGGGACCAGATCCGCAAGAACACCCACCGGGGCATCCTGGCCGCCGCCCAGCAGGGCTACTGGGGCGTCTGCGTCCCGCCGTTCGGCTGGCGGACCACGGAGGCGCCAGACAACCCCAAGCGGAGGGTCGTCGTGCGCCATGAGGTCGAAGCGCACACGATCGAGACCGCCGTCGAGTTGCTTGTGGACAAGCAGTTGACCTGCTGGGAGGCAGCCAAGGAGCTGAACACGCTCGGCCTGCGCCCCCGCAAGGGCACCCGCTGGACGAACACGAGCTTGCGGTACGTGTTGAAGTCCGGCCATCTGGCGGGCGACTGGGTGCTGCGTAAGCATGACCTGGATGGCACTCTGCGCGAATTCACCATCCGCGGTCCACAGATCATCACCTCCGACCGGATGCGAGAACTGCACGAGGCGCTCGACGCGACGGCCAGAGTCAGACCAGGCAACCGGGTGTATCCGCTGACCGGGCGCGTGATCGGGCTGTGCGGCCAGCCTTACACCGGCTCCTACCGGGCCGACCGGGACCTGCGGCAGTACGAGTGTCGGACCAACCAGACCGTCTTCAACGCCGCGGGCCATCGCTGCTGGTGCCCACGCGTCGAGGCTGGCTGGCTCGAGACGACGGTGTGGGCCGAGGTGGAGAAGGTGCTGAGCGACCCTGAGCGACTGCTCGGCATGGCGCGGGAGTACCTCGACCAACGTGGCAGGGAGATGCACTCGGAGGCCGACCAGCTTCGCAGCCTGGACCGGCGCATTACCGAGGCCAAGCGGCGGCGCACCAACCTCGCGCTTGCCGCAGCCGACACCGGCCCTGATGCCGTCGCAGACGCGCTGGCCGAGATCACCAGCCAGATCGATGAGCTGGAGCGGAAGCGCGAGCAGGCCCACGCGTGGGCGCAGGCTAACGCGGAACGCGCCGCGCTGGTGCGGAACCTCGGCCGGCTCGCCGAGACCGCCAAACGCAGGCTCGCCAACCCGACCCCGGAGTATCAGCGCGACGTGCTCGCCGCGCTCGACGTCCAGGTGCGCATCGTGCGCGCGGAGGTCCGCGTGCGCCGGCACGTCCGACCGGACCTCCGCATCACGGGGGTGCTGCCACTGTTCGGTAACCCCGACGACGCGCTTGCTTGAACACCCGCATCGCGCCGAACCCGTTGTTCTCGGGGTCCCGATAGTGATCAAAAGAGAAGTGCCAGCGGGCCGTGAACCAGCCGCCTTCCTCGCGGTGGATTTCCTTGTCACGCCGGATCGTCAGCATCTTGTACTCCCTTTTACAGCCCGTAGTACCCCGACAGGCCGTCGAGCAGACCGCCGAGAATCGGTGCGCGCCGCAGGGCGGCGAAGAAGGCGGCGTCGTGTGCCAGCGAGTCGAGTGGTGGGATGTGGACCTCGCCCATGTCGGCCGCGGTGAGCAGCACCGGCTCCTCGCCACCTGGGTCGTCGGGAATCAGCCGGAAGGGCTCCTCGCCGGTCGCGGCGGCGGTGGCCAGCGCCTGCAGATGCTGGCCGGCGGGGTCGCGGCGCACCGCCTCCAGGCCGGCGAGCACCTGGCGCCAGGACATGTCCGCGTCGGGGATCGCCGGGTCGCGCAGTGACACCGACCGGCGCCGCCCACCGACCAACATCGGCTCGGGCTCCTTGGCGCTCGTCGCCCGCATGAGCGCCGGCGTGCCGTAGACCGGCCGGCCGCCGACCAGCACCAGGCGCACGTCGAGCTCGGTCGCCTCGATCAGGTTGCGGTACGGGTCGACCCGTCGGTGGGGGAGAACCAGCAGGTCGCCGCGCAGGCCGGCCTTGACCCGGCCGATGCGGTCACCCCAGCCGAGGGCGTCGGCCGGGTTGCTGGTGACCATCTGGCACAGCTCGAGGTTCGAGAACGCGCCGCCCAGCCCGTTCGGCGCGCGGTTCCACAGGTCCGCCACTTTCAGCTCGCCGAGCAGGTGCTTGGATCCCGACGGCGCCCAGTCCGCGCCGAGGCAGATGCGGATGCCGTGCGCCCGGGCGGCGACCACGTCGCTGGTGTGGTGGTACAGCCACAGATTCGACAGCGGCGACCACACCATCGAGCTGGCGTGCGGGCCCCACTCCTGGTACTGCGGGTCGCCCAGGGCGGTGGCGTGGATCGCCACCAGCCTGGGGTGCAGGCAGTCGTTGGTGCGGAGATCGTCGTACTCGCGCAGCAGCGCCGGCGACGTTCCCTCCGCAAGGTGGTAGATGAACGAGCTCCCGCTGGTCATGTGCTCGCGGGCAATGGGGAAGTCAGCGGCCGAGAGCGTGCGCACCGACTGGAACACGGTCTTGCGGTTCGTGCCGAAGGTCTCGTACTCGACGTTGCGCACCAGCCACCCCTCATAGGGGCGGCTCAGCTTGGCCGAGCCCTGGATCGCGGTCACGCCACCGACCGCCGCCTTGACCTCGACGTACTTCAGCAGCGCCTTGCTCGCCAGCTGGGTCAGGGCGAGCGTGGGCAGGCGCACGTCGGTGACGTACGCGTCCAGCCGGGGCCATTGGTCGCGGCTGGTGAAGGGCTCCTGACGGTCCGGCGGGACCCACAGCGGCAGGCAGTTGTAGGCCAGGTGATTGTGGAGGTCGATCAGGCCCGGGTAGACGACCCCCCTGGTGACAACACGGGCGGCGCCGCCGAAGCCGTTCGGCGCCGGGTCGGCCGCGTCCCCGACCGCCTGGATCAGGCCCTGGTCGTCGACGTACACGGCGCCGTTGGGGAGCAATGGCCGCTCCGGGTCCATGGTCGCCACCGTGCCCTGCACCACCAGCGCCATCGCGATCTCTTCCCCCTACTGCTCGTCACCCTGGATCCTGGGCCAGTAGGCTACCTTCTCGAGGATTCCTCGCAAGCACGTATCCACAGGGGGCGTCACGGGACGCGGGAGGCCAGATGGCAGCGAGTTCCCCAAGTTCGCGGGACAGTCAGGATCGCTCGGCTCGGGTGGCCGGCGCGCTCGCCGGCGCGCTCGTCCTCGCGGCGCTGGCCGTGCTGCTCACTCCGGGCTCGCGGCGGGGCCTGGGCGCCCTGATGGTGCTGATCGGGCTGCTGGCCGGCGTCGCCGTCGTGGTCGCCGGCCTGCTTCCCGTCGTGGGCGGGTCCCGGCGCAGGCCCGCTCGCAGCGCGATGGAGCGCCTCAACGACGGGGCCTTCGTAGTCGTGCTGGCGGCGGTGTCGCTGCTGCTCGGGATCACCGCGCGGCCATGGACGATGGTGCTCCCGGGGCTGCTCGGCGGGGCGCTCGCGGGCCGGGCGCTCCGCCAGCCACCGGACCGGCAGACGGACGTGCCGCCGGATCAGCAGACCCCACCGAGCGTGTAGTGCCTCCCTTCCAAACGTTTGCCCGGTCGACGCCTCGCGAGGTGATGCGAATGGCGCACGATGGTGACCACGAGAGCCCGGCGCCGACCGGGCAAGCCGTTTTCCGGGGTCGGCACTAAATGCATAGCGAGAGCAAGAAGACGGTCTACGCGGCGATGGCCGCCAATCTCGCCATTGCGATCGCCAAGACGGTCGCCGGGGTGATCGGCAGCTCGCCCGCGATTCTGGCCGAGGCGGCGCACTCGGTGGCCGACACCATGAACCAGGTCTTCCTGCTGGTCTCGCTGTCGCTCGGTGACCGGAAGCCCGACGAGGAGCATCCCTTCGGCTACGGCAAGGAGCGCTTCTTCTGGGCCTTCCTGGCCGCCGTCTTCATCTTCGTCTCCGGCGCGGTGTTTTCGCTGTATGAGGGCCTGCGAGCGCTGGTCACGAGCGAGGCGAGTGAGGCTTCCTTCACCATCTCCTACGCCGTGCTCGGCTTCTCGCTGGTGGCCGAGGGCGCCTCGCTGTACCGGGCGGTGATGCAGGTCCGGGGCGAGGCCAGGGCCCAGGGGGAGCGGATCGGCTCCTATCTGCGCCAGAGCACCGACCCGACGGTCCGGACCGTGCTGTTCGAGGACAGCGCGGCGGTCGCCGGGGTGGTGCTCGCGCTGATCGGCGTGGGCCTCCACAACTTGACCGGCGAGCGCTTCTGGGAGGGGCTCGCCTCGATCGCCATCGGTCTGCTGCTGGTCGTCGTGGCGTACGTGCTCGGCCGTTTCAGCAAGGGCCTGCTGATCGGCGAGTCGGCCCGTCCCGAGCAGCGCGAGCTGCTGCGCGAGGTGATCGAGGCCCACCCCGAGGTCGAGGACGTGCTGGAGCTGCTAACCATGCACCTCGGGCCGAACGCGCTGCTGGTGGCGGTGCGGCTCGACCTGCGCGACGACCTCACCGCGGGTCAGGTCGAGCAGCTCTCCAACCAGATCGACGGCGAGCTACGCCAGGCCGTTGAGGAGGTCAGCCAGGTGTTCCTGGACGCGACGCCCCGCCCACGCCCGCGGCGGGCCGAGCAGCAGCCGGTGTAGCCCCGCCGGTGTCGCCCCGCCGGTGTCGCCCGCGTCCCTCGGACCCGGAGCGCGCCTCGGGATCCCCGTGGCGGGGGCGGCTCAGTACCAGCCGTGACTGAGCCAGAACGCCTTGGCCGCCTCGGCGGTGCCGTAGCGCTCCTTGACGTACGCGCGGAAGGCGTAGAGCTGCTTGCCACAGTCGATCGTGTCGTAGTCCGCGCCGAGCAGCCGCTGGCGCAGGTCGAGCAGGAGCTGGCCGAGGCCGAACGCGGTCGAGCTCGGGTTGCGCGCGGTCGGGTCGCCACCCGATTCGTGCATGATGATCCAGTACTCGGCGTCCGAGGTGCCCGACAGGTCGCACTTGGTGCCGCCGCGCTGCAGCACGGCCTGGTTGGCGGCGGACTGCTGCTGGGCGTTGCGCAGCACGGCCGCCTCGCCCTCGAGCTCCCTGATCTTGGCGTTGACCGCCTCGGTGGCCTGGAGCCGCACGTCGCGCAGCTCGGTCGCCTGCGCGATCCGCTTGTGGATCTCGGCTAGCGCCCGGCGGTTGTCCTCCTCCGCCTTGCGCAGCGCGACCTGCGCGGTGACGTACTCCCGCTGTGCGATCACCATGTCGCGGATCGCGTCGTTGTTCTCCTGAGCCAGGTGCTCCAGCGTGGCGATCTGGTCGAGCAGGTCATTGACGTCGCCCTGCTGGACCAGCGCGGCCAGGGCGGTGGGGGAGCCGGACATGTACATGCCGCGGGCCTCTTCGCCGACGACCTTGCGGAGCTGCTCGAGCTCCGCGGCGGAGCGGGACAGCGCGCGCTTGGCCTGTGCCTGCTCGACGCGTGCGGCGGCCCGCTGCAGGTTGGCCGCTGCCAACTCGTTTTCAGCCTGGTTCAGGGCCGCGTTGGCGTCGTCGAGGACGCGCTGTCGCTTCCCGAGGTCTGCCTTGGCGTCGTTCAACGACGACTTGATCTGCTTGAGGCGCGTGGCGGTGTCGGGGTTGGCGGTGCCCGCGGCTCCGGCCCGAAGCGGTGCCAGCAGCGCCACGACGGCGATGGCACCGATGATCGCCGTGACACCAGACCAGCGGAGCAGCGAGATGCGCCGACGGGGGGCTGCCATCTGCTCGAGTAGTCCCTCTGGGGGTCGGGAACAGGACAGTTCGCATGGGGGCTGCGAACGCCGGAAACCATATCGCATGGGCCCACCCGACAATCAAGCCAGTCGAAACGCGCAGAGTAGATAGGACCGGGCGCAAAGGCGCGAGCCAGCCAGACAGGCGTTGCGGGGGTCTTGACAGGCTTGCGCAAGGCATTTGGGGTGTTTGGTCCGTCCGGCGGGCAGGCCGAAAGGGCGGCGTCAGGTGGTACCTGGAAGCTGGGGCTGCACCACGGGGATGTCGGGGTCCTCCTGGCGCAGCAGGTCGGTGAGCTGGCGCGCGTTCTTCACCGCGTAGTCCTCATAGCAATTGTTGAAGAGGGTGTGGACCTCGCGTGCGTTTTCGGCCAGATGCTCCACCTTGGGCACCCACTCCCGCAGCTCGTCCTCCTTGTAGAGGTAGCGGAAGCGCAGGGCGGCGGTGGAGCCTCTGTAGCTCCATGCCTTCGGATCGCGGCCGTGGAAGCGCACCACCGCCAGGCCGGGATCGGTGACCTCGGCGAGCGGCGGCAGCGACGACCGGAACCCCTGCGGCATGTCCACGCAGACCAGCGGCAGCCCCTCGTCGGCCAGGAGCTTGAGCGTCCGCTCCCGGTCGATGCCCTCCTCGAGCCAGGTGCGGTTGCGCAGTTCCACGCACACCCGGTAGCCGGGTAGCCGTTCGTGCAGCTTGCCGAGCTCCTCCCGGTTGGAGCGCCTCGGAGTGAACCACTCCGGGTACTGCATGAGCACCGCGCCCAGCTTTCCAGCTGAATCGAGCGGCAGCAGGGCGTCGTGGAAGCGGCGCCAGATCTCGGCGACCGCGTCGCTCGACAGATGGTTGGAATAGACGCGCTCCGCCTCGCGGTGCTCCGGGTCGATCTGGTCGGCGAGCTCCGGCGGGATCGCGTTGCGCCGCGTCGGATGGCCGGTGAGCAGGCTGAACGCCTTCACGTTGAAGACGAAGTCCGGCGGGGTCCTGTCCACCCACAGCCCGGCCTGCTCCTCTCGGGGCAGGTAATAGTAGGAGGCGTCCACCTCCACGATCGGGAACTGGGTAGCGTAGTAGCGCAGCCGCGCCTCGGCGGTGCTGGTCCCGCGCGGGTAGAAGCGGCCGGACTTCACCAGCGTCGGGTCGGTCCACGACGCCGTCCCGATGCGGACACTCCCTTGCCTGGCCATGGTCCATACGGTACCGGGTGCGGCCGGCTGGGGCCGGCGAGGGGGCTGGCGAGGGGCTGGCGAGGGGCTGGCGAGGGGCCGGCGAGGGGCCGGCGAGGGACCAATGCTGGGAGCAGGCGGGGACCAGGCGGGGACCAGGCGGGGAGGCACGGCACCCTGCTCGCGGGCGGTTTCAAGCGGCCCATCTGGGCCGATCCGGTGTAACGTCCTGTTGTGAATCAACGTCTCTGCCCTCGCTGCGGCACACCGGTCCAGCCTGGCGGGAAGGTGTGCGAGCACTGCGAGCTGCCGCTTGAAGGGCCCGCGGCGGTGCGCTACAACCCGGCCGGCCTGGCGCTGCCGAGCCCCATCCAGGGGCACGCCACCGTGCTGGTCGGCGTGATCGCCGCGGTCGCGCTGCTCGCCGTTGGCGCCTGGTTCGCCGCCCACGGCGTCGGCCCCTTCCGGAGCCAGGTGGTGAACCGCTCGGTCGATACCACGACGGGGGCCCTGGTCGTCGAGCTGCGCGTCCACAACGACGGCAGCCGCGGCGGCAAGGCCCGCTGCCAGGTGCGCGCCGTCAAGCCGGACGGCTCCCTGGTCAGCTCCGCGGTCCAGCTCACCCCGACCATCCCTGGCCACGGCGACGTGACCATCCAGCAACGCGCCGAGAACATGGCCGACGCGCACGACGTCGACGCCACCTGTAGCTGAGAGGGGCGCGCACGACTCGCTGGCCCAGCTGTTCGGCTAGCCGCCAGAGGCGATGGTCAGGCGGCCACCGGGGCCGACGGAGAGGGCGCGCTTGCCGGCGAGGAGGTCGAGCAGCTCGGCGCCCACGAGGTTGCGGCGCCAGCCCTGGAGCGTGCGCACCTGTGGCTCGGGGCGGCCGCGCCGCGTCGCCGAGACGATCTGGGCCAGGTCGTTGCGGGCGGCGACCAGCTCGTAGGCGAGGCCCGCCTCCAGCGCCCGCGCCCTGACCAGCGCCTCCGCCAGCGCGATCAGCGGGGCGTCCACCGGCGCGGAGTCCAGCCGCTCGCCGTTGGCGAACGCCAGCGGCTCGGCCACGAGCCCACGCTGGACCGCGGCGAGGATAGCGTCGGCGCGGCGGCGCAGGGTCGACGGCTGGATGCCACGGATGCGCTCGAGCGCCTGCACGGTGGTGGGGCGGCGCTTGGCCACCTCGACCAGGGAGGTGTCGGGGAGCACCGAGCCCACCGGGCGGTCGCCGGCGGCCGCGGTACGCTCGCGCCAGGCGGCCAGCTCCTGCGCCACGGCGCGGGCGGCCGGGCTGAGCTGGCCGATCTTCGGCAGCCGCTGCCAGACCTGATCGGGCTCCCGCACATCGCTGGCGCCCTCCAGGCGGCGGCATTCCTCGCGGGCCCATTCGAGGCGGCCACTGGCGGCGAGCCGCCGCTCCAGCGTGTCGGTCAGCGCGAGCAGGTGGACGACGTCGTCGCGGGCGTAGGCGACCTGCTCGGCGGTGAGTGGCCGGACGTCCCAGCGGGTGAAGCTGGCCGACTTCGGCAACCGCAGGCCGAGCACGTCGGACAGCAGGCCGCCGTAGCTGGTCTGGGCGCCGAACCCGGCGAAGCCAGCGGCGATCTGCGTGTCGAACAGGTTGCGCACCTCGGTCCGCCAGGTCCGCCGCAACAGCGCCACGTCCTGCCGGCCAGCGTGGACGATCACCTCGACGGCGAGGTCGGCCAGGACCTCGGCGAGCGGGGTCGGGTCCACCGTCTCGTCCAGCGGGTCGATCAGCTCCGTCCGCTGCCGCAGCCCCGCCGCCTCTACGGCCGGCACCGCCACCCCGACCAGGCACAGAAGGGGCAGGTAGCGTCCCTCCGACATGAACTCGGTGTCGACGCCGATACGGCCAGCCGCCCCGGCCTGGGCGGCCAGGGCGGCCAGATCATCGGCGGCGGGTCGCGCCGCCGCCGTCGCCTGCGTCGGGGAAGTCAGGTGAGCTCCCAGGTGTCGCCGGAGTGGAGCAGCTTGTCGAGGTCGCCAGGGCCCCGCTTGGCCGTGGCCTGCTCGAGCTGGCCGCTGAGCAGCTCGTCGTAGACCGGCCGCTCGACGTCGCGGAACACGCCGATCGGGGTCGGCCCGTCGGCGCCGTGGGAGAGCCGGCTCAGCATGAACGCCAGGCTCGGGTCCTCGCGGTGCGCGTCGTGCACCAGCAGGCGGTCCTCGCCGGCCTCGGCAACGGAGACGAGCTCGAGCCGGCCGTCGCCGGACAGGCGCACGCCGTGCTCGCCGTCCTTGCCGAAGTGGATCGGCTCGCCGTGGCGCAGGCGGATCTGGTTGTCGTCGCGAGTCTCCGGCTCCTTGATCAGGTCGAACGCGCCGTCGTTGAAGATGTTGCAGTTCTGGTAGACCTCGATGAACGCGGCACCTCGGTGGTTGGCGGCCTCGGTGAGGACCTCCGTCAGGTGACGCCGGTCGGAGTCGATCGACCGCGCGACGAAGCTGGCCTCCGCGCCGAGCGCGACGCTGACCGGGTTGAAGGGGTAGTCGACCGAGCCCATCGGGGTCGACTTGGTGACCTTCCCCAGCTCGCTGGTGGGGGAGTACTGGCCCTTGGTCAGCCCGTAGATCTGGTTGTTGAACAGCAGGATCTTGAGGTTGACGTTGCGGCGCAGCGCGTGGATCAGATGGTTGCCGCCGATCGACAGGGCGTCACCGTCGCCGGTGATCACCCACACCGACAGGTCGGGGCGGGTCACCGCCAGCCCGGTCGCGATCGCCGGGGCGCGGCCGTGGATCGAGTGCATCCCGTAGGTGTCCATGTAGTACGGGAAGCGCGAGGAGCAGCCGATGCCCGAGACGAACACGATCCGCTCGCGAGGGATGCCAAGGCTGGGCATGAAGCCCTGGACCGCGGAGAGGATGGCGTAGTCCCCACACCCGGGGCACCAGCGCACCTCCTGGTCGCTCTTGAAGTCCTTGGCGGTCAGCTTGACGGCGCCTGTGCCGGCCGCCCGCTCGGCGACCCTCACCGCACCGTTGCCGCCCTGCCCGTTGCTCGTGCTCATGACCGGTTCGCTCCCTTGCTCAGCGCCGCCACGCGGGCGCCGCCGCTGTTGCCGTTGCCGACCTGACCGAGCTGCAATTCGATCTCCTCCACCAGCTCCTCGGCCTTGAACGGCAGGCCGCGGACGCGGTTGTAGCCGACCGCATCCACCAGGAACTCGGCCCGGATCAGCTTGCGGAGCTGGCCGAGGTTCATCTCGGGGATCAGCACCCGCTCGTAGCGGCGCAGCACCTCGCCGGTGCCGGCGGGGAAGGGGTTGAGGTGGCGCAGGTGCGCCTGGGCGACACGCCCGCCGTGGGCGCGCACCTGCCGCACCGCCGCGCCGATCGGCCCGTAGGTCGAGCCCCAGCCCAGCACCAGCAGCCCGGCGCCCTCCTGGTGGTCGACCTCGAGCGGCGGGACGTCGCCCGCGATGCCGGCGACCTTGGCCGCGCGCAGGTGGACCATGCGGTCGTGGTTCTCGGGGTCGTAGGAGATGTTGCCGCTGCCGTCGGCCTTCTCGAGGCCGCCGATGCGGTGCTCGAGCCCGGGCGTGCCGGGGATCGCCCACGGCCGCGCCAGCGTCTCCGGGTCGCGCAGGTAGGGCCAGAACTCGCCGTCGTGGTTCGGCTCGGTGGCGAATTCGGTAGAGATGTCCGGGAGGCTGTGGAGGTCCGGGATGCGCCACGGCTCCGAGCCGTTGGCCAGGTACCCGTCCGACAGCACCACCACCGGCGTGCGGTACTTGACGGCGATGCGCGCGCCCTCGATCACCGCGTGGAAGCAGTCGGACGGGGTGGCAGCGGCCACCACCGGGATCGGCGCCTCGCCGTTGCGGCCGTACAGCACCTGGAGCAGGTCGGACTGCTCGGTCTTGGTCGGCAGGCCGGTGGAGGGGCCGCCACGCTGGATGTCGATCACCAGCAGCGGCAGCTCGAGCGCGACCGCCAGGCCCATGGTCTCGGCCTTCAGGGCGACCCCCGGCCCGCTCGAGGTGCAGGCGGCCAGGGAGCCGCCGAAGGACGCGCCCAGCGCCGCGCCGACCGCCGCGATCTCGTCCTCCGCCTGGAAGGTGCGCACGCCGAAGTTCCGGTGCTTGGCCATCTCGTGGAGGACGTCTGAAGCGGGTGTGATCGGGTAGGCGCCCAGGAACAGCGGCAGGCCGGAGAGCTTGCTGGCGGCGAGCAACCCGTACGAGAGGGCCTGGTTGCCCGAGATGCGCCGGTAGGTGCCGGCCGGCAGCTTCGCCGGCTTGACCTCGTAGGAGACCGCGAACGCCTCGGTGGTCTCACCGAAGTGGTAGCCGGCCTTGAACGCGGCCACGTTCGCCCTGCCCAGGACCGGCCGGGCGGTGAACTTCTTGGCCATGAACTCGACGGTCCCCTCGATCGGCCGCGAGTACAGCCAGGACATCAGCCCGAGAGCGAACATGTTCTTGGCCCGCTCGGCCTCTTTCTTGGAGAGCTCGACGTCCTTGAGCGCCTCCAGCGTCAGGGTAGTCAGCGGGATGGCGTGAACCCGGTAGTCGGTGAGGCTGCCGTCCTCGAGGGGGTTGGAGCCGTAGCCGGCCTTCTCGAGGTTGCGGCTGGTGAAGGCGTCGGTGTTGAGGATCAGGGTGGCGCCCCTGGGCAGGTCGGAGAGGTTGACCTTGAGCGCCGCCGGGTTCATCGCGACCAGGACGTCCGGAGCGTCCCCCGGGGTGAGGATGTCGTGGTCGGCGAAGTGGAGCTGGAACCCGGAGACACCGGGGAGCGATCCGGCGGGGGCGCGGATCTCGGCCGGGAAGTCGGGGAGGGTGGAGAGGTCGTTGCCGAAGGCGGCGGTCTCACTGGTGAAACGGTCGCCGGTGAGCTGCATACCGTCACCGGAGTCGCCCGCGAAGCGAATGATCACGCGATCCAGTACCTGGACCGGCTTGCCCATGACTCCTTCTTTCACTGTCTGACTCGGCGGTCACGGCCGGTCGTCGCCACGAGGTCGCCGAGCCGCACGCGGCCTGAAGACGTCGTGCGCGACGACAGGCTCTGTTTCAAGAGCATATACCTCTCGGTCAGGACGCTTACCCGGCTGTCAACAGGGCTTGCGGAGTGCGCACGGTGTGCGCCGGAATGCCGTGCGCCCTCGACGGATATGCGCCCATACGGCAAGCCGGAGAACGACGGAATGCGTCCCGGATGTCCCAAATACCATGAGGAATACCTACCGAGTTTCTGCGAGGCGCGCCGCGGCGAGGTGACGAGACGCTAACGCTTCAGGATCGGCGTGAGCTGGGCCTGGACCTGGGTGGGGGTCAGCTCGCCGAGGATGCGTGAGGAGAGGGTGCCGTCGCGGCGCACGAACACCGACTGCGGCAGGCCCACGACCTTGTAGGCGGCCACAGCCTTGCCGCCCCGGTCGACCCCGACCGGCCAGCTGCCGCCGTGCTGGCGGACGAAGGCGCGGGCCTTGTCCGGACTGTCGTTGACCAGCACCCCGAGCACTACCAGGCCGTCGGCGCGGTGCTCGTCCAGCGTGCGGCGCAGCAGCGGGAACTCGCGCACGCACGGCGCGCACCAGGTCGCCCAGAAATTGACCAGCACCGGCCGCCCTCGGTACGCGGCCAGTTCCAGCGTGCCGCCGTCCAGCCCGGCCAGGCGCAGCGCGGGCGCGGCCGTCCCCGCCGGGTAGACCTGCGGCGCCACCGCCGGGCTCGCCTCCAGCGCCGCGCCGGCCCCGGCCTGCTCACCCTGGTGGCGCAGCAGCCACGCTCCGGCCGGTGCGCCCACGGCCAGCACCAGCAGCACGATCAGCAGCAGCAGCCGCTCGCCCCGCCGAGGCCCCCGATGAGCGGTCCGCCTCGGGCGGGTGTCGAGCTCCTCCCACGTGGATCGGCCCTGTGGGTCCGGCGGCCGCCCCTCGGACTTCACTGGGAAGCGGTCCGCCTCGGGCGGGTGTCGAGCTCCTCCCACGTGGATCGGTCATGTGGGTCCGGCGGCCGCCCCTCGGACTTCACTGGGAAGCGGTCCGCCTCGGGCGGGTGTCGAGCTCGGCCGGGTCCTGGGGGGCCGTGGGGGGAGCGAGCTCCCCCCACATGGATAGATCCGCCCCGGCGCGCAAAGCGCGCGCCGTGGGGGGAGCTCGCTCCCCCCACATGGATCGGCCCTGTGGGGTTCGACGACCGCTCCTCGGACTTCATCGGCACCCGGCTACAAATAATCCCGGTGGTAGACGATGCCGCTGGGGCCGACCTGAATGACCGAGGCGCCTGCCTGGCCGGTCACGCGGCGGTTGTCAGGGGTGCGGAAGGACCAGGTCCACTCGACGATCGCGCTGTCCCCGTCGACGCCCATGCGCTCCACCGTGTACTGCAGGTTGCGGTGCCCCTTGAGCAGGTCGGTCAGGTAGGTCCGGATGTCCTCGCGGCCCTCGTGGGGCGGGTTGGCAGGCTCGTAGTAGACGGCGTCGCGATCGTAGGCGGTCGCCGCCCAGTCGGCGTCGCCAGCCTCGAGCGCCTCGCGGACCTGCTCGAAGTAATTGGCCGGCCCCGGCGGGCCCGCCGGCCCCGCCGTCGCCGCCACGGCCGCAGCGTGCTCCGCGTGCCCGTCATGGCCGCGGATCTTGGCGCGGGCGTCGGCCGAGGTCGCCCTGTACCAGATCGCCGTGGCGGTCAGGAAGAGCAGCACGCCGAAGCCCACGCCGACCGGGCTGAGCGTCTTGAGCTGATGCCGGAAGCCGAGCGCGAGCAGGATCACCGCCAGCGCCAGGGAGTAGACCGCCGGGGCGATGGTCGACGGGATGACGTGGATGTTGCCGTGCTCGTCGCGCGCCCCGCGGCTGGGGTTGGCCGAGCCGGGCAGGCCCGTGTCGGGGACCGCCTCCCGCCGCTTGTTCGCCGCGCTGACCGACCACAGCATGAGCCCGATGAAGAGGCAGGCACCGAAGAACGCCATCAGCAGGACGACGCCGGCCGCCTCCGGATGCGAGTAGTTCCACACCCAGTAGGTCCCTCCGGCGATGAGGCCGAAGGCGCCCATGATCATGAACAGGCGGGAGGCGGCGATCACAGCGAAGCTCCTTTGGCGGTCACTTGAGGATGTACAGCGTGCTGAACAGGCCGATCCAGACCACGTCGACGAAGTGCCAGTAGTACGAGGCCATCTCGACCGTGTCGTGGTAGCGGGCGGTGAACTGGCCGGAGCGGGCGCGCAGCAGCACGACGGAGATGAAGGCCGCGCCGCCGAACACGTGCGCCCCGTGGAAGCCGGTCATGGTGTAGAAGAGCGAGCCGAACACCCCGCTGCTCAGCCGGAACCCCTCGCGCACGCTCAGGTTGTAGTAGTCGTAGCCCTGCATGCCGAGGAAGATCACGCCCAGCGTCAGCGTCACCGTCAGCCAGCGGACCAGCCAGCGCTGGTCGCCCCTGCGGATGGCGCTCACAGCGAGCTGCATGAACACGCTCGAGGTGACCAGCACCGTGGTGAGCAGGGCGGCGTAGAGCCTGGACAGCTCCGCGGTGCCCTCCGGCGGCCAGGTCGTCGCCGCCGCCCGGATGGTGAAGTAGGCGCCGAACAGCCCGCCGAAGAACATCACCTCGGAGGCGATGAACAGCACCATCCCGAGCAGGGACGAGCTGATCCCGCCCGGCCGCTGGTGGCCGGGGGCGGCGTGGTCGTGGAGGGCGGTGTCGGTTGCTGCCATCGTCAGCGTGCTCCCGTGGTCGTCTCGGTGGTCGCGCCGGCGTGGACCGCCAGCTCGTCGGCGTGCTGGAGGTCGAACAGCGGCCGCTCAGAGTGGATCTCCGGCAGGCTGTCGAAGTTGTGCGCCGGCGGTGGGGAGGTCGTGTACCACTCGAGGGTGTTGGCGTCCCAGGGGTTCTCGGGGTCGCGGTCCTTGCGCCGCATGGTGAGGACCAGGTTGGCCAGGAACGGCGCGGTCGACACCGCGATGATGTAGGCCCCGAGGGTCTCGAGCTGGTTGATCCCGGTCCAGTCGTGGAAGGGCAGGTAGTCCTGGACGCGGCGGGGCATGCCGAGGAGCCCGAGCACGTGCATCGGGAAGAAGGTGAGGTTGAAGCCGATCATCTGCAGCCAGAAGTGCAGCTTGCCGAGCCCCTCGTTCAGCCGCTTGCCGGTGAACTTCGGGAACCAATAGTAGAAGGCGGCGTAGACCGCGAACACGCTGCCCCCGAAGAGCACGTAGTGGATGTGGGCGATCACCCAGTAGGTGTCGTGCAGGGCGAAGTCGACCGGCGGGGAGGCGAGGAACATCCCGTCGACGCCGCCGATCAGGAACATCGACAGGAACCCGACCGCGAACAGCATCGGCGTGTCGAAGCGGAGCTTGCCCTTCCACATGGTCGAGATCCAGTTGAAGAACTTCACCCCGGTCGGGACCGCGATGAGGAAGGTCATCAGGCTGAAGAAGGGCAGCAGCACCGTGCCGGTGGCGAACATGTGGTGGGCCCACACGCTGAAGCCGAGCGCGCCGATGGCGGCGGTGGCGAACACGAACGCCTTGTAGCCGAACAGCGGCTTGCGCGAGAAGACCGGCAGGATCTCGGAGACGATGCCCATGCCGGGCAGGACCATCACGTACACCGCCGGGTGTGAGTAGAACCAGAAGATGTTCTGCCACATGACGGCGATGCCGCCCTTGGCCGGGTCGAAGAACGAGCCGCCGAGGTTGCGGTCGATGAGCAGCATGACCAGGGCGCTGGCGAAGACCGGGGTGGCCAGCAGCACCAGCAGCTGGGTCACCAGCACGGTCCAGCAGAACATCGGCAGCCGGAACATGGTCATGCCGGGGGCGCGCATGTTGAAGATCGTGGTGATGAAGTTGACCGCGCCCAGGATCGACGAGGTGCCGACTAGCAGCAGCCCGATGGCCCACAGGTCGGCGCCGACGCCGATCGCGCCGGCGCCGGCGCAGCCCTGCTCGGACAGTGGCGGGTACTCGGTCCAGCCGGCGCAGGCTACGCCGCCGGCGAGGTAGCCCGAGTAGATGATGACGCCAGCCAGCGGCAGCATCCAGAACGACAGCGCGTTGACGCGCGGGAAGGCCATGTCGAGCGCGCCGATCTGCAGCGGGACGATGTAGTTCGCGAAGCCGGCGAGGATCGGGATGATGAACAGGAAGATCATCGTCGTCCCGTGCATCGAGAACAGCTCGTTGAACTGCTGCTCGTTGAAGTACTGCGTTCCCGGCTGTGCCAGCTCGGTGCGCATGAACTCCGCGAGCAGCCCGGCCACCCCGAAGAAGATGTAGGAGTTGACCAGGTACATGATCCCGATCTTCTTGTGGTCGGTGGTGGTGAGCCATTCCCAGATCGGGTGGCGCTGCGGGTAGGCCGCCGCTGGGCCCGGGACCGCTGCCTCTGGCCTGGCTTCAGTGATCGCCATCGAAACTCCTTGTCGCCCTGGTCACCGAGCTACTTGACGACCAGGGTCCCGGTCATCGCTTGCGGGTGCGCCTTGCAATGATAGAAATACCTGCCGACGGGGAGCGCCTTCACCTGGATCCGCTGGGTGATCGGCCCGGCGGCGAGCGGGCTCTGACCCTCTATCTCACCAGTCGCGTCCTTGCCCTTGAAGATCATCACGTTGTGTGGGATGCCGGCGTCCTCGTTGTGGAAGGTCAGGGTGAAGGGCTTGTTCGCCGGCTCGGACAGGCAGTCCTTGTCGAAGGCGGTGTTCTTGGCCGCGAGCTGGCCGGGGGTGGTGTCCCCCGGGCAGCCGCTCGCCTGGCGCCTCTTCGCCTCGTCCAGCCACCTGTCGAACTCCGGCCGCGAGACGGCGTGAATGTAGAAATGCATCTGACCGTGTCCCAGGCCGCAGAACTGGGCGCACTGGCCGTGGTACACGCCGGGCTTGGAGATGGTGAGCTCGAACTGGTTCGTCCTGCCCGGGATGAGGTCCCGCTTGAACAGGAACTCCGGGATGTAGAGGGAGTGGATGACGTCCTGCGACTCCTCGTTGAAGCGGATCCGCTCGCCGACCGGCAGGTAGATGTTCGGCGGCTTGGCGATGGTGCCCTTGACCGACAGGTCCTCCGGTGGCTGGCCTGGCTCGACGGTGACCTTCTCGCCCGCGTAGGTGAACCGCCACTGCCACTGGAACCCGGTCACGTTGACGGTCACCCGCGGGTTGGCCGGCAGGGCGTCGACCTTGCCGATCACCTGGAAGGAGAGCACGAACAGCACCGCGACGATGATGAACGGGCCGAGAGTCCAGCCGACCTCCAGCAGGTTGTTGCCGTGGAACTGCGGCGGCAGCGCGTCGTCCTTGCGCCGGTAGCGCAGCACCGCCCACAGGATCAGGCCCTCGACCAGCAGGAAGATCGCGGTGGCGACGATGAACATGAGGTCGTAGAGCTGCTTGACGGGCTTTGCCTGCTCGGTCGCTCCTGGGAACTCGCCGCAGCCGGCGAGCAGCAGGACCCCGCACGCGACGAGTGCGACAATCCTTGCCCGGGACCCTGCCCCTGACCCCTCCCACCTGCGCATTTCGACTCGGTCGCCTCGCTTCCTGGGTCTCCTGGGCGGCCGCCCGGCGGCGCGTTCAGCAAGCGGGCGGGCCAAGACATGACTGAATGTATCGGTGCTTCCCCCGGCCCACAAGTCGAAACGCCTTGTGAATAAGCTCCCTGAGCTGCTCGTTTAGCTCCCTTCTGACCGGGGGCTGCGCTCGGCTGTGCGAATCGTCGCCGAGGGAGAGGGGCCTCGCTAGCGAGCCCCCCGGACCCCCGCTGCCGCCTCCATCCGTCAGCGGGAGACGTGCACCACGGCGTCCACGGCCATCGCCAGGAACAGCAGTGCAAGGTACTGGTTGGAGAAGCTGAACAGCTTGATGGCGCGCTTGCCGGAGACGTCGCGCCACAGGCCGGCGGCGCGCCACACGAAGGCGGCGCCGAGGCCGACGGCGGCCACCAGGTAGATGGTCCCCATGCGGCCGGCGGGGTACATGAGCAGGGTCACCGCCACCAGCAGCAGGGTGTAATAGAGGATCTGGTGGCTGGTCTCCTTGGCACCGCGGACGACCGGCAGCATCGGCACCCCCGCCGCCTGGTAATCCTCCTGGTAGCGCAGCGACAGCGCCCAGAAATGCGGCGGCGTCCAGTAGAAGATGATCGCGAACAGCACCAGCGCTGGCAGCTCGATCCTGCCGGTGACCGCGGCCCAGCCGACCAGGACCGGCACGGCCCCGGCCGCGCCGCCGATCACGATGTTCTGGGTGGAGCGCCGCTTCAGCCCGATCGTGTAGACGAAAACGTAGAACAGGATCGCCGCGGTCGCCAGCACCGCCGAGAGCAGGTTCACGGTGGCCCACAGCCACACGAAGCCCGCGGTCCCGAGCACCAGCCCGAAGCGCAGCGCGTCCAGGGGGGCGACCTGGTGGGCGGGCAGTGGCCGCCGCCTGGTGCGCCGCATCCGTGAGTCGATGTCCCGGTCGAGGTAGCAGTTGATCACGTTGGCGCTGGCCGCCGAGAGCGACCCGCCGAACAGCGTGGTCGCCACCAGCCACGGCGAGGGGATGCCGCGCCTGGCGAGGAACATCGTCGGCACGGTGGTGATCAGCAGCAGCTCGATGATGCGCGGCTTGGTGAGCTGGAAGTAGGCGGTGATCGACTCCCTGGCGCCGCGGGCCGGCACCGGCGCGGGCTCGGCGGGGTCGCGCTCGGTCGTTCCGGCGAAGCGGTCGGCGTGCAGCACCAGCGCGAACATCGTCCCCCACAGCAGGCTCCCGACCGCCAGGTGCGGCACCACCGTCAGGGCGGAGAGGCGGTTGGCGACGTTGGCGGCGCCGAGGGCGATCTGCACCACCACCAGTCCGGCGGCGTAGCCGGCCAGCCGCGTGACGGTGGGGTGGGCCAGCTGCGTGCGCCGCGCCCGCAGGTAGATGGCGATGATGGCGAGCCCGGTCACCACCGCCAGCGTCCGGTGGGCGAACTGGAGCTGCGCGGCGCTGAGCTCCAGGTCTGGCACCAGCACGCGGATGGGATAGGCGAGCCCGGCGTCGTGCCCGGTCACAGTGGAGCCGACCAGCATCTGCGCATAGGTGAGGCCCGCCCCGACCATCGTCAGGCGTACGAAGCGCCGCGACCTCCCCGACCCTGGATCCACCCGGGGGGCTACGCTCGGCTCTGCTTCGCCGCCTGGTGCCCCGGCCCTGGCCTCGCTAGCGAGCCCCCCGGACCCTGCGTCCCACCGGGGGGCTACGCTCGGCTCTGCTCCGGGTCCTGGTGCCCCGGCCCTGGCCTCGCTAGCGAGCCCCCCGGACCCCCCGCCTGCCGGCCAGCGCGAGCGGAAGGCGACGAACTCGAGCAGGGCGACCAGCGCTAGGGCGGTGGCGAGGTGCAGGGTGACCGACTCGGCCTCGAGCTTGGCCCACACCACGATGGCGCCGAGCACCGCCTGGGCGAGGACCATCACCACCGCGCCGATGGTCGCCCACCGCACGCTGCGTGGCTGCCTGGTCCTCCAGGCGATGATCGCGGTGAGCCCGACCAGCACGATCACGGCCGCGGCCACCAGGCGGTGAGAGTGCTCGATCCAGGCGTGCAGGTTGGGCGGCGGGTTCAGCTTGCCAAAGCAGCGGGGCCAGTCAGGGCACCCCAGGCCGGAGTCGGTCGCCCGCACCAGCCCTCCGACCGCTATGAGCAGGAACGTGGCCGTCGTCGTCACGACGGCAAGGCGCTGGAAGCGGGTCAACCTTCCTCCTGGGGCTTTGTGGCAGCTTGATGCTAGCCGTGCGACCTCAAAGCCTCAACAGAAACCTCGGGGAGCCCGCGCCGGAGAAGCGCGCGGGCGCCCCGTACCCCGGGCTGTGCACCCGCTCGGCACCCGCCGACTCTACCGGGCCGGGTGTGACGGCAGCTCTTACGGCAGCTCTAGGTGTCCACGTCGTCGAGCGAGTAGCCGCGCGGTGGGCCGGCGGGTGGGCCGGAGGTGGGCGGGCTGCCCGGGTCCGTCGTCCCGGCAGCGGTGGCGTCCGGCCCGGTGCTGCCGGAGCCCGGCGCGGTGCTGCCCGGGTCCGTCGTCCCTCTGGCGGTGGGGTCCAGCCCGGTGCTGCCCGGCGCGGTGCTGCCCGGCGCGGTGGCGGTGGCGCCTGGATCGCCGGCGGTGCCGCCTGGCAGGGTCGCCTCGATCGCGGCCATCTCCGAGGAGATGCGCTCGACCTCGGCCTCGTCGGGCTGGGTGCCCGCGCGCCTCGCGCGGTAGACCAGCAGGCCCAGACGCCGGCCGAGGTCGTTGAACTGTCGCTGCCGCTGGAGCTCGTCGATCCGCCCGCGGACCTGGTCGAGTCCCTGCTCGATCGAGCGGGTGGCCTGCTCGGCGAGCTGCTTGGCGTCATCCAGGAATGCCATCGGAGCCTCCTTGCTCATTGGTTGGTCGCTTGCCGGGCGGGTGGGGAGCGGCGGCCGACTGGAGCAGCACTGACCCGGCGCCGCTCAGGGTGGCCAGGCTCGGGCGCCCGCCGCCGAGCAGGACCGCCAGCAGCTGGTCGCCGGCCAGCGCCCGGCGGCGCGGTTCCACCCGGATTCCCTCCTGGATGGCGACCAGGCGGCCGGGGTCGACCTCCACCGTCCCGCCGTACCGCGCCAGGTCCAGCTCGACCAGGCCGCCCACGCCGGTCACGAAGGCCGAGCCAGAGCCGGCGAGGCGCTCGAGCCCGGCCGGCACGCCCTCGCCGGGCCGGGCGCCCGCCGCGGCGGCTGGCGCCGGGCCGATGCCAACGGTGCTCTCGGCGGCCACCAGCGCGGCGCGTGTCACCAGCCAGTCCGTGCCGGCTTCCAGGCGCAGCTCGCGCACCTCGCCAGCGGGCTCGCCCGCGAACGCGACCAGGCCGCTGGAGACACCGGCGCTGAAGTAGGGGAGCGCGGCGTCGCGGCCGGCGAGCCGCTGCCGGCCGGCCATGATCGCCGTGGTCAGCGCCCGGTCGAGCAGGCCGCCGGACCCGCCGCCGGGGCCGATCAGCCGCGCCTGCACCGCCACGTTCGGCGTCTTCCACACGAAGCGCCCGGGCTGGCACCAGACCGCTTGTCCGCTGTCGAGCTGCACCACCACGAGCTGCCCGGCGCTGACCAGCTTGTGCGTGACCATGGCCGCCCTTCCCTCATGCCCTCATGCCCTGTTCTCACCGGGGGGTTACGCTCGGCTCTGCTTCGCTCCCTTGTACCCCGGCTTGGGCCTCGCTAGTGAACCCCCCGGACCCCCCGTCTCACCGGGGGGTTACGCTCGGCTCTGCTTCGCTCCCTTGTACCCCGGCTTGGGCCTCGCTAGTGAACCCCCCGGACCCCCCGCTCGACGCTACCGCCGCCCGTCGCCTCCAGCAACGGGTTGCTAAGCTGGGCGTTCGATGTCGAACAATTCTCTGAGCGCAGTTGGCGCGGTCGCAGGCTCGGCGATCCCGCTCCCAGTCCACGGCCCGGAGTCGCGCACCGCCGACGGCCGGCTGGCCTCGTGGATCTTCGACCTGCCCGTGGTCGAGCTGCGCGCCGGCTACCGCGCCGCCGTCTACTTCGACCGGTCACGGCGCATCCTCGCGGCCGAGGGCGCCAATACCGAGGTCACCATCCAGGTCTTTCAGCGCCAGGACGGCGTGGTCGCGTGTGGCATCGACGAGGCGCTGGCCATGCTCGCGCTCGGCGCCGGCGAGCCGACCGACCAGGTGGCGGCCGACCGCGCCTTCGCCGAGTACCTCAACGCCCGCAACCGCGCCCGGCGCGCCCGCCGCAGGGGCGGCGCCACCTATCTCGAGGCGGTGCGCCTCCAGGTGGAGGCCGAGGTCGCCTTCGACCGCCTGTGGCGGCCGGCGATCGGTGAGATCAGCGTCCGCGCGCTGCGTGACGGCGAGCGCGTCTCCGCCTGGGAGCCGGTAGTCGAGATCACCGCGCCGTACCGGCTGGTAGCCCACCTCGAGAGCGTCTACCTCGGCGTGCTGGCGCGGCGCTCGCTGGTCGCCACCAACGTCAGCCGGGTGGTGGACGCCGCCGCCGGCAAGCCGGTGCTGTTCTTCGCGGACCGCTTCGACCACTGGGCCACCCAGGGCGGCGACGGCTATGCCGCCTTCGTCGGCGGCGCCCAGGGCGTCGCCACCGACGCGCAGGCCGCCTGGTGGGGTGAGCGGGGTCTGGGCACCATCCCGCACGCGCTGATCGCCGCCTTCTCCGGCGACACCGTGGCTGCCACCGCTGCCTTCGCGCGCCACATCCCCAACGTCCCGCTGATCGCCCTGGTGGACTTCGACAACGATTCGGTGGCTACGGCGCTGGCCTGCGCGCACGCCTTCGGCGAGCGGCTCTGGGGAGTCCGCCTGGACACCTCCAACGTCATGGTGGACCGCTCCCTGTGGGGGGAGATGGGGGACTTCGCTCCGACCGGCGTCAACCCTCGTCTGGTCTTGAAGGTCCGTGAGGCGCTGGACGCAGAAGGCTTCGGCCACATCCGCGTGATCGTCTCCGGCGGCTTCAACGCCGAGCGGATCGCCGCCTTCGAGGCCGCCAAGATGCCGGTCGACTCCTACGCGGTCGGCTCGGCGCTGCTCAAGGGCGAATGCGACTACACCGCCGACGTCGTGCTGCGCGAGGGCCGGCCGTGCTCGAAGGTCGGCCGCCGCTACCGTCCTTCCGACCGGCTCGAAGGGGTCGACCTGGCCATGCACAACGGTCGCCGCCGCGGCGCCGGGGACGATGCCGAGGCTGCCGGGGAGACCGGGTCAGCCGGTACGGGCAGGCTCGGGTAGGCTGGGGGCGGTCTCGTCATGGGCATTCTCGTCATGGGAGGCACCACAGCATGCAGTTCCGCAACCTTGGAAGCCAGGGCCCGGGCATCTCGGTCGTGGGCGTCGGCACCTGGGCGATCGGCGGTCTGGACTGGGGTCCGCAGGACGACGACGAGTCCATAGCCGCACTGCACCGTGCCCTGGACGCGGGGATCAACTGGGTCGACACGGCGGCGGTCTATGGCCTCGGCCACTCCGAGGAGATCGTTGGCCAGGTGGTGCGCGAGCGCGGCGAGGGCGTGCTGGTGTTCACCAAGTGCGGTCGCAAATGGGACGCTGACCAGCGCGCGCTGGTCAGCGACCTACGGCCCGCGTCGATCCGCTCCGAGCTGCAGCAGAGCCTGAAGCGGCTCGGCCGCGACCACGTCGACCTGTACCAGTTCCACTGGCCGGACACGGTCACCGGCACCCCGGTGGAGGAGTCCTGGGCGACCATGGCCGATCTGGTGGAGGAGGGCACCGTGCGCTGGGCGGGGGTGTCGAACTTCGGCGTCGACCTGCTCGAGCGCTGCGAGCGCATCCGCCACGTCGACTCGTTGCAGCCGCCGCTCAGCCTGATCGCCCGTAGGACCCTGCGAGAGCTGCTGCCCTGGTGCGAGGCGCACGGCACCGGGGTGATCGCCTACAGCCCGCTGCAGTCCGGCCTGCTCAGCGGCGCGTTCTCAATCGAGCGGAGGGCGCAGCTCGCGGAGGACGACTGGCGGCGGGGCAGCCCCGACTTCTCCGAGCCCAGGCTCAGCGCCAACCTGGCGCTGGCCGAGCGGCTGCGGCCGATCGCCGAGCGTCACGGCGTGGAGGTGGCCGCTGTGGCGGTCGCCTGGGTGCTTGAGCAGTCCGGGGTGACCGGGGCGATCGTCGGCGCCCGGCGCCCGTCCCAGCTCGACGCCTGGCTCGCGGCGGGGACTCTGCGGCTCGACGCCAACGATCTCGAGGAGATCGCCGCGGCGGTCAAGGAGACAGGCGCGGGAACCGATTGAGATCGAGGATGGGAACCGCCTGAGCGCCGAGAACGGGGATCGGCTGAGCGCGGCGACCCGCGGGCAAGCGGAACGCGGGTCGCGGTGGCTTCGCGACCCGCGTCCGGGCGCCGTCGCTCGCAAGAGCCGACCACGCACGTCCGCCCCCGCGGAACGACTGGTCCAGTCGCTGCCTGCGAGATCGGCAAGCCGCCGGAGAAGTGCCGGGACCAGTCGCGCCCCGGCTCAGGGAGCGGATGGGGCGTTCTGTGTAGAGCCTAGTTCACACTATCTAGTTAGCTCAAGTCAGGAGCGGGCAGGATGCCCGATCCTTCGCGAGCCATACGAAAGGTCCGACACGACCCTGTCGGCATTCCTCGTACATGGTTGACCTTCGGCCCGTCCAGAGACACGCTCGGTACGAGCCGAGGGCAGATAGGAGTTCGTCTATGCCGCGAGCCACCCGAAGGACCAGCCCCGACGTCCCGCACCGCACCTACGTGCTCGACACCAATGTGCTGATCGCAGACCCGGAGGCGCCTGGCCGGTTCGAGGAGCACGACGTGGTGATCCCCCTTACGGTGGTGGAGGAGCTGGACAAGCTGAAGACCAGGGTGGACGAGACCGGTGCGTCCGCGCGCCGGGCGATCCGGGTGCTCGAGTCGCTGCGGGAGCGCGGCAACCTGTCGCAGGGGGTGGCGCTGCCTGGCGGCGGGCGGATCTGGGTCGAGGTCAACCACGCCGGCAGGCTCAGCCTGCCGGAGGGCCTTGCCCACGACTCCGACGACAACCGCATCCTCGCCACCACCGCCAACCTGGCCAAGGAGCTGGGGGACGAGCGTGACGTGGTGCTGGTCTCCAAGGACGCCAGCCTGCGCATCAAAGCCGAGGCGCTGAGGCTCGCCGCCGAGGAGTACCGCCACGAGCGGGTCGCGGTGGAGGAGGGCTACCTCGGCGTGGCGACCATCGAGGTGGCAGGCGGCCTCGACGAGATCTACGCCAACCGGGGCGGTGAGATCACGCCCGACCAGGCGCTGTGGGCCAACCAGTTCGTGGTGCTGCGCTCCGGCACGCAGAGTGCCCTCGGCCAGGTCCGGAGCACGGTGGCGGCGGGCGAGACGATCGAGGTCCACCTGGTGGCCGACGCGTCCGAGACCTTCGGGGTCCGGGCCAGGTCCAAGGAGCAGCACTTCGCGCTGCACCTGCTGCGCGACCCGCGGATCGCGCTGGTCTCGCTCGCCGGCAACGCCGGCACGGGCAAGACCTACCTGGCCATGGCCGCTGGTCTCGACGCCACCATGGAGCGGGGGGAGTACGACCGCGTGCTGGTGTTCAGGCCGGTGGTGCCGGTCGGGCGCCAGGATCTCGGGTTCCTGCCTGGCGACGTGGAGGAGAAGATCTCGCCCTGGATGAAGGCCATCTACGACACGCTTGCGCAGCTCTTCCGCGGCTCGCACGACGCCGACCGGCGCGAGAGCTACACCCAGGACCTGGTGCAGGGGTTGCTCGACGACGGCACGGTGCAGCTCGAGCCGCTCACCTTCATCCGTGGTCGCACCTTCGTGCGGACCTTTGCCATCCTGGACGAAGCGCAGAACGTCGAGTACGGCGTGCTGCGCTCGCTGGCGAGCCGGCTCGGCGAGGGGTCCAAGCTGGTGCTGTGCCACGACACCTCGCAGGTCGACCACCCCTACGTCGACCCGGACTCAGGAGTGGTCGCGCTGATCGAGCGACTCAAGGGCGAGGCGCTGTTCGGGCACGTCACGCTGCTCAAGGGCGAGCGCAGCCCGGTCGCCGAACTGGTCGCCCGGAAGCTGTGAAGCTTGCGCTGGCAAGGAGGGACCGAACCATGACAGCCGAGGACAAGCCGACGGAGGGCAGGCCGACCGGGGGCAGGCCGACGGAGGGCAGGCCGACCGGGGGCAGGCCGACCGAGGACAGGCCGACCGAGGTCGACCGTCAGTTGCTGGAGCGGGCCGAGCTCGCGCTCACCCAGCTCCACACCCAATACGGGCTCACGGCGGCGCAGTCCTCCACCCTCACCGCGATCCGCCTGCGCCTGGAGGGCAAGGCGCGCGCCTCGCTGGAGGACCTGCTGGCCGCGGGCAAGGACCTGGGCGGCAAGGACCCGCTCGCCGAGGCCGCGCGCCGTCAGGGGCAGAAGCCTTCCTTCGAGGACGTCGCCGCCGACGCCGAGCGCCGTAAGAAGAAGTCGCTGGACGACCTGCTCTGAGCCTCGAGTCAGGGAGGGCCCGGGAACCAGCGGGCGCGGAACGGGAACAGGTAGCGGTCGGTGACGAGGTTCAGGACCCGCCTGGCCTGGCCGAAGCGCTCGGCGACCTGCTCCACGACTCGTAGCGGCGCCGTCCGCACGGCGGCGCTCTCGTACGCCAGCCGGTACCAGCGCGCCCCCAGCCGCTCGAGCAGGTCGACTCCGCTGGCGGGCGCGCCTAGGTCGCGCGGTGAGGACGCCCGCGGCGCCTCGTCCCGTGCCATGCCGGCCAGGCGCAAGAGCCGGTCAGCTTGCGCCGGGGCGAACGCCCGCGCGGCGGTGTGATCCGGGAACACCCCGGTGAGGAGCAGCGCCAGGTCGCCCAGGCGCCGGTACACTCCCGTCCGGTCGGCGGCCGGGACCACGTCCAGCAGCGCGGCCAAGCGCACCAGGTCGAGCTCGCTGAAGCGCTGCCGGCGCCAGCCGCGCCGGGTCTGGACCAGCACGCTGCCGCTCGCCACGTGGACGTAGGAGGCGAGCAGCTCGGCCAGGAACAGCCGGCGCGCCGGGGCGGCGAGGAAGTCGCGCAGGCTGGCGGCGTCGAACACCGGCAGCCGCCGCCTGGGCCCGGCCCACTCGCCGAAGAAGGCCGCCTCGCGCAGGTCGGCCGCTGCGCGATGGACCGCGAGCGCGAACACCAGGAAGGGCGACGCCCTGAGCAGCGGGTCGCGGCCGTCGCCGAGTGCGGTGACGTCGCCGGGGATGGGAAGGCCGGCGGGGTGGGGGACGTCGGCGGGGTGGGCCGCCCCGAGCACCGCCTCGAAGGTGCGCGGGTCGCTGAGCAGCCGCTCAACCAGGTCTGGGTCAACCCGCAGCCGGCCCGGCTCGAGCCTGCCGGCGCCGAGCCGCGTCGCGACACCCGCCAGCAGGGTGAGGTCCCGGTCGGGTAGGTGCTCCAGGTAGCCGGCGGGGGTGCTCCGCGCGCTCTCGCCGTCGGGTGCGGTCTCGCCGTCGGGTGCGGTCTCGCCGTCGGGTGCGGTCATGCGTCGAAGGTACCACTGCCGCCAAGCACCCGAAACGTTCGGAATACCCAGATCCGGCCAGGAGAGCTGCGCGTGCTCAGCTTCCGCTCCGGCTGGTCGATCAAGGGAGGATGAGCGCGAACCATGCGGCGGCTGAGCCGGCCGAGCCGGCCGAGCCGGCCGGTTCGTCCTGGCCGAGCGGCCAAGAGGACCTCGCCGCCGACCTGGATCGGGCGCTGGCGCGCCACGAGCTGGCGGTGCTGTACCAGCCGATCGTCGACCTCGCCACGCTGCGGATGGTGGGCGCGGAGGCGCTGCTCCGCTGGCTGCACCCGACCCGCGGGCTGCTGCCGCCTGCCGAGTTCATCCCGGCAGCGGAGGAGTCCGGCCAGATCGTGCCGATCGGCGCCTGGACGCTGGCGGAGGCGTGCCGGCGAGCCCAGACCTGGCGCGAGCGCGACCGGGCCACGGCGACGTTTGGTATCGCGGTCAACGTCTCCGGCCGGCAGCTCCGTCATCCCGGTTTCGTGACCCAGGTACGGGCCGCCCTCGAGTCGTGCGGCCTCGACCCTCGGGCGCTGCTGCTGGAGCTCACCGAGACCGTGCTGCTCGAGTACGAGGTGGTGGGCGCGACCCTCGAGCGGGTCAAGGACCTGGGCGTCGGGCTCGCGGTCGACGATTTCGGCACCGGCCACGCCTCCCTGGAGTACCTGGCGCGCTTCCCACTCGACGCGCTGAAGGTCGACATGTCCTACGTCGACCTGCTCGAACCAGGGTCGGCGGGGGAGGGCGCGCCGCCGCGCGCCGCCGGGCTGATGCGCGGGATCGTGCTGCTCGGTCACTCGCTCGGGCTGCGGACCATCGCGGAGGGCATCAGCTCGGCCGAGCAGTTCCGCCTGCTGCGCGCGTTCGGTTGCCAGCTCGGCCAGGGGCGCCTGTTCGACGGCCCCCTCGACGCCACCGCGCTCGAGTCGCGCCTGGGCGCCCGGCTCGGCCCCCTCACCGACCCCGTGCCCGGTCCCAGTAGCGGCACCGCTCGGTAGCTATGACGTTCTTCGTCGTGAAGCGTGGGGCGGTGCTGCTGACGGCGAGGTGGCACCGCCCGAACAGCACCTGGGACCTCGCATAGCTTGCGGATGTCTGGTGTCCTGCAAGACGGGAGGCCCAGCTCCGGGGCGCACGGAAGGTCTCGTCGGGGAAGACCGTAAAGGCCGCGGGAAGCGAGACCTCCTCCTTGTAGACGATGTGCGCGTTCTCCCAGTACAGACGCGCGGCGGAGGCCCCGGTGTCGGTGAGCCAGTAGAGGGTGGTGTTGTCGAGGATGTCGTCTCGTGTGAGGCCCGCGGGGCGACCTGCGAAGACGCTCGCGATCAGCTCGTGACTGCGCGCGTCGTGATCGATCATCCAGGCAGCCAGGCCGACGGGGGAATCGGCCAGGCTGTGACCGATCGTCTGCGGGCGCGTCGCCTGCTCGATGAAGTAGCCGCGACCCATGGTGAAGAAGGCTTGCTCTTGCTCGCAGGCCGCCTTCTCCTGCTCGGAGAGCTCGGCGGGGCCGGCTCGCCCTCCGTCGTTGGTGGGGGCGCCGATCAACGCAGTGACCGGAATGCGGCTCGCACCTCCGTCGTGAAGAGGTTCGGCTCCTGCCAGGCCGCGAAGTGGTGCCCTCGCCGACTTCGTTGAAGTAGATGAGGTTGGGGTAGGCCTGCTCGGTCCAGCTCCGCGGGGCCTGATACAGCTCTCGAGGGAAGACGCTCACGGCAGCCGGAACCAAGACGCCCTTGACTTCTCGGGCCAGCGCGTCGCCGCGATGCGCCGGCGCAGCTCGACCAGGTCCTCTTCCGGTACGTCGACGTGGAAGGGGCGGATCTCGGTTGCGCTTTCGATAGTTGCCACATCGACCTCCGTTCGTTTGGATGTCGGGTCCTACGACCTCAATCGTCGA
>JBKPDO010000140.1:0-17678 GCA_046727955.1 bacterium
ACCCCAAGCTCCACCCGAGCTTCGAGCCGCCCTGGCAGCGCTCGACCGCTACGTCGACGACTACACCACCCACGCCCGGCTCGGCAGCGCCGCATGAGAACTTGACTCAAACGTCCAGAAGCCAGCGACCAAGGATCGCTAGCCTCGATTCTCGGTGCGGGAATTGAGTTGAGGTACCGGTTGACCGGGACTTGATGATCAGGCCCGCACCCGCCCTGCCTGCGGGTTCGTCCGCCGACCGGCGAGGAGCCTTCCGCCCGACGATCGCGGTGGCAGACGACCGCCTTGCTCTGCCTCACGACCTCGGTCGAACCCTATCGGGTGCTCCAGCCGCGCGGAGTTGCGGGAACCTTCCGGTACAACGAGGAGGGACTCAGCCGGGAGACCGTGGCACCGAAGCCGCTGTCGGGCTGGCCCGGCTCCGTTCACGCAGACCAGTTGAGGCGGCGGACGTCACGGACGACGACATCCCTGGTCACGGGGAGTCTCAGGTCCTTCGCCGCCCGAACGCTACCTCCCAGGCGGGCTGCCGTGAATCGAAGCTAATCGCGGCGCACCATTGCAAAGCCGATGGGTGCTCGCGCCTTGCGCCCGCCGATCGCCGGCTACCTGGTTACCGACCTGGACCGGCCGGGCAGCCTGTTCTGGGTCTCGTCAGGCCGTTGCACAAAGTAGCGGGGTCACTTGTACGGCGGCGCTTCCCGATGCGACTCTCAGCCTGGATCTTGGGGCGCGTTCCGGCAGCGTGGACACCGCTCGGCGGCTGCGGCTGAAAGCCGCAAGGTCGGCGGTTCGATCCCGTCCCTGCCCCACCGGAAACGTCCAGCTCACAGGCCCATGCGCTGAGGCTGTGCCGCCGGACGATCCCAGGATTTGGGCATCGGTGGGCATGCTCGTTCCCGGCCACGCTTGGAGCCACGGCGAAGGACCCGATGACGGGATCTGCCGGTCGGCGGGCCAGGTGCTGATCACAAGAGCAGCGGCGGCTGCACGGCGTCGGGACCCCACCAATCCGGCTCCGGCTCGACCTCCGGGTGCAGGTGGAGCAGGTGCTGGCGGAGCTCCTCGGGATTGGTGGCGAGGTACGCGCAGTAGGGACACGGTTCGCCTTCCGGCACCTTGGTCTCCTCCCGCGAGACGGTCTCGGATCGAGGCCCCTGTCGTTGCCTCATTACCCCATGACCGCTGAGAGCTACCGCAATCGTGGTTTGTTCCCAGGTCGGCTCGGCGAGCCGCGACTGAGGTTCGGTCCTGATCTGGGCGGGTTGACCGGCACACCAGCCCGAAACAGCGCAGCGCAGCGGCCCTGCACACGAGCAGGAGCGGGTGACCACGCAGCTTGCTGACCCCGGGCGCGGCCCCCCGCAGGACGGTCGTGACCGGTCCAGCGGGCCGGTGTGGCGGTGCGCTCGGAGGTGACGATCGGGGATCAACGCCGGTCGGCCTGGGCGTCGGCTCGTCACCGGCTGTGGGTCGACGCCGACCTGGCCGCCCGTCGAAGCTGCCGCGCACAGCGGCACGACTCCGATGCTCCTGCTAGGGGCGGGCTTGCTCGGACGACGGTCGTGGCCAGCCCGCCTGCCGTGCAACCCAGCCGACGATCGGCGCGGCACGCCCGCGCCAGCAGCCACCACGCGCGCCGGCCGAACATGGCCGATCCACCCGGGTGTGGACGGTCCCGGCCGCTTGCCCCGGTTTGGGCGCCAGCTTGCGCGGGAAGGCAAGGCTGCTTGGGAAGGCTCACGCGAGCAGGAACGCGAGCGGCTCTACCACAGGGCCACTCCAACGCCGCTGGAGGCATCATGGCCGCATTGTTCCTGGTGCTCGCGGTGGTCGGCGCCGTGCTGGTCGGCGACGCCGTCCTCGCCAACACCAGCGCCAGCTCCGTCTCCATCTTCAACTACACCGTTACCGGCTTCACCCAGGGCGAACTACTGCTGGTCGCCGCCGGGCTCGGCCTGCTGGGCGCGCTGCTGCTGGGGCTTGCCTGGCGCTCGTCGGGCGCCCGGCGCGCCAAGCGTCGCCAGCTGCGGGCGGCACGACGCGCCCTGCAGGGCAGGGTCGCCGAGCTCGAGCGTGAGAACGCAACCCTCCGCCAGGAGCGGGAGCGCCTCGGCCGGCTGGCGGAGCTGCGCGAGGCGTCCAGCCAGGCACAGGCAGAGGAGCGGGCCGGGGAGCGGGCCAGCCAGCCGCCGGTCGACGCGCACGCGTAGGGGCGCGTGGCCTGCACCCGGACTTCCGGGCAGCGGACCGTCGCCGACGACGCGCTGGCCGTCGTCGCTTCGGTTGCCACGCGGACCCAGACCCTGCCCGCCAGCCCCGCTGCCCGGAAGGGGGGGCGCGCGATCGGGTCAGCCGCGGCCACGCCAGAGTGTCCGCCCACGGGCAGGCGCCGCGGCAGTAGCCGCAACGCAGGCAGGGGGCAGGACATGGAGCTCTCGCTTGCCGCCTCACCGAGCCGCCTTGCCGAGCTGCGGCGTGCCGTCCGAAGCGGCTTGGCAAAGGTGCCAGCTGCCATCCCGAGCGAGGTGGTCGACGAGGTGGTCCTGGCCGTCAGCGAGGCCGCCACCAACGCCATCCTGTACGGGTCCGGCGACACGCAGCCGGTCACGGTGACCGTCAGGGTCGGTGGCGGCTGGATCGAGGTGACCATCCGCGACCGGGGCCGCCCCGCCGCCCCACCCACGGCTCCCATGACGGGCCTTCGCGGGCGGGGGCTGTGGCTGATCGGTCAGCTGGTCGACGAGTTGCGCCTCGCCAAGGCCCGCCCAGGGACGCTGGTCACCCTTCGCCAGTGCATCGGCGCCCCGCCGTCGGCGGGTTGCCCACTGGCCCGGCGGCCATCAGCGGGCTACGGCCGCCACCACGTCGCTGACCGCAAGCTGGCGTGACCGGCCCGCATGCGTCTGCCCAGCTGCACACCGGCTGGCCGGTCGCAGCTCGGTTGACTTGGTTGATGACACTTTCAAGCGCCCACCTCACCAGTGGGCTGCCGGACGGCTGGGGCGGGACGTGGCAGCGCTGCTCCGCCTGCCGGCCGCCCAGCCGCCCTGCGCCACGAGGAGGACACCATGGCCACCAGACGATGCACGCCCCGCGACGGCCAGGCGAGCCCGCGAGCCACCAGGCCCGCAGGGTCGAGTCGGGACCAGCGCACCGAGACCGCTGCGCAGGACGCGCGTGCGCTGGCGGCCGAGGCTGCGCAGTCGCTCGCCACGGACCCCAAGCGGTGGCACCACAAGCGCACGACCGAGGTCTCCAGGCGTCCAGGGGGTCCAGGGGAGCGCCGCAGCAAGGCCATGCCATGACCTTCGGGGCAACGGCACCGGGCAGGGAGCTGGAACGCCACCGCCGCTGGGAGCGGCGCTCCTGGAGCGGCACCCCGCCGTGTCGCCCATGCGCTGGGGAGGTGGCCCTGCTGGGCGACGAGGACGCGTACCGTTGCCGCCGAGGCCGAACCACGACCGGGGTGAGGCGTCCCATGACCAGCCACCGCACCACGCACCCGACGCCGGCCGGCGAGGCCGAGCGGGCGTTGCTCGGCGCGCTCGGCCGCCCCGGGCAGGATCGGCGCAGCGCCGCGGACTACGCCGCCGACCTGGCTGGGGAGACCGAGGCCTCGCTACGCCGCGACCCGACGCGGTGGCGCACGCGGCGCACGTTCGAGGTCCCCAAGGATCGCCGCAGCAGCCCTGGGGGTCCGCCGTGACCAGCCGGAGCCGGGGGGCGCAGCGGCGGGCGCCGGAGCGCCAGGACGGCCCAGGCGCCGCGCACGGCAACCCGGGCGCTGGAGTGCCCCCAGGCAGCCGCGCTCGCGCGCAGCTGGGAGGCCCGGGACCGGGCTGGCCTCGGCACGGGCTGGCGGCATGGCACCAGGGCACGCGCGTGGAGGTCCCGGCGCAGCTGCGGCGAGACTTGGTGATCGGGGCGGGCGCGCCGCTGCTGTGCGATGCGCGGGCGCTCGAGGACGTGGCGGCGCACGCGGATCACGATGTGCGTCTCGTGGGTGGGCTTGTCGTCGAGGGCGGCCGGCCGTGGTTCCCGCAACCCCGGCGCGGCTGGAGCACCCGATAGGGTTCGACCGATGTCGTGCGGCAGCGCAAGGCGGTCGTCTGCCACCGCGATCGCCGGGCGGAAGGCTCCTCGCCGGTCGGCGGACGAACCCGCAGGCAAGGGCGGGTGCGGGCCTGATCATCAACTCCCGGTCGACCGGTACCTCAACTCAATTCCCGCACCGAGAATCGAGGTTAGCCAGCAGGTCTGCGATGGCGCCTCGGCGGCTCCTCGGGAGCCTCATCGGCCTTTTCGTCGGCCTCCAGCTCGTCCAGGTCGACGCCAAGCTTCTCCGCCACCCGCTCCAGCCGCCGCTCGGTGCGCGCGAGCCGCTGCTCCAGCTCGTCGGCGCTGCTGCCGGCCTGGCCGCGGGCGTAGCCGCGCCAGCCCTTGCGGGTCTGTGGTCGTTCGGCGTGCCGGCCGACCCTGGCGAACAGCCGCTCGGGCTTGACGGCGAGGCCACCGGCGATCCGGCCGAGCACGTCGTCGCGCGGGTTCGGCAGGACCCGGACGCCGTCCGCGAGCTGCCGCCAACCACGCTCCAGGTCGACGATCGTCTGCGGGGAGACCCCCGCCTTGTCGGCGAGCTGCCGCACGGCCAGGCCTCGCCCGGAGCGCAGCGCGAACAGCTCCCGGCCGAAGTCTCGCCAGCGCGTCCAGAGCTGCTCGTCCTGCTGTGGGTCCTGCTGTGCTTGCTGTGGGTCACCCTGTGGGTCGCCGCTCCCCGAGGAGGGGCTGGCGGGTTGCTTGGCCATGCGACCGGTCCTCGCTTCCCGATCGTCTAACTGATAGCAATTGTCAATGATTAGCAGCGTGAGTATATCGCAGATCGATCGGAGCGCGGTTATGGGGCGGTAACACCACCTCGAAGTATGCCAGACGAGCCGGACCGGGCAAACACGCAAGTTCGCAGGCGATTCCAACCATTGACAGTTAGTGTTCGTTGGAGCTAGGATGACGGCACACGGCCACCCAGGGCCCCGCCCAGGAGGAACCGATGGAGCGGTACGCAGACAGGGCCATCGACCGCGCCGCGATCAAGCGCCTGCGCCTGCGCCTGGAGGCGCACCACACCCTCCAGGCGCTGGCAACCGCCGCGGACATGGGCATCGCCACCCTGAGCGCGTGGGAGGTCGGCCGCGTCCCCGACGACCACCGCCCCCGGCTCGCCACCGTCCTGCGGCTGGCCGACGCGCTGTCCAGGGCGCTCGGCCGCGAGGTCGACCCGGACGAGCTGCTGCGCCCGCGCGAGCCCGCCGGGGTCGCCTCGTGAGCGCCACCGCCGCGAGCCTCCGGCCGGGGGTCTACACCGTCCAGGAGGCCGCCGCCCTGCTCGGGGTCTCCGACTGGACCGTCTACCGGATGATCCGCGAGCGCGAGCACCCCTTCGACGGGACCGTCCGCGTCTTCCAGCTCGGCCGCGCCAAGAAGATCCCCCGCGCCGACCTCGACCGCCACCTCGCCGGCCAGCCCGCCCCAGCCTGACAACGAACGAGGACCCCCGCCCGCCACGACGAAGGGGCCCTCACGTCCAACCAAGGAGAAGGGTACATGCCCACCGTGATCGGCGTCGAGGAGGTCGAGCGGTTCCGCGCCACCGACCCGCGCGCCCACCTCCTGCCCCGCGCCAAGCTCGTCGCCCGCGATGACGCCGTCTCCACCGACGAGCGGCCCGTCTACGCTGTCGCCGGCCAGCTCGCCGCCCACCCCGCGGGGGGTGGCGGTGAAGCCGCCACCCACGACTGCCGACGCTGCCTCCAGACCGGCGCCTGCTGGCGCGTGCTCGCCGCGGCCGACGCCGAGGGCACCTACCGGTTCGTCGTCGCCAGCCTGGCCACCTACCGGCCTGCGAAGCGGGCGCTGGCCCGATGAGGCCCGACCAGGCCGTCAGGCTGCTGTCGGTCACCGACTGGCCGCCGAAGCTCGAGCACTGGCCGCCGAAGGACAAGAGCACCTGGCGGCCGGGGATGACGCTGGTCGGCCGGATCGAGGCGACCATGACCCTCCCGCGGCCCGACGGCTCCAAGAAGCGCGGCGAGCCCTACCTCGCGCTGTACGTGCGCCGCTCCAGCGACCAGCGTCTGGTCATGTTCCACGGCTGGCACACCGCCGCCGAGGACCTCGACGGCATGCACCCCGCCCCGGGCCTGCTGTTCGCGGCGGTCTACCGCGGGGAGCGGGACAACGGGTTCGAGGACTTCAAGTACCTGGTCACCCCCTACGACCCGCCGATCGAGCAGCAGCAGACCCCCCGCTCGGACAACGGCAGTGCCACCGAGCCGCCGAACCGAGCGCCGAGGAGGGGGCGACTTCCCCCGCCCCTTCCTCGGGGTCCACCATCCCGCCCGTCCCGGTGGAGACGATCCGCTCCGTGCGCATGGCGCAAGCGATCGTCAAGGGCCAGCCGGCCGGGTGGCAGGCGCTGTTCCAAAAGGTCATTGCCGAGGGTGGCTTCAGCGGCTCCGAGCTGGACGTGTACAAGGCCGCGATCGCCCGCACCGACGAGCGCTACCGCCAGGGGCACGCGAAGGGCGGCGAGGCGGCATGAGCACGGCCGAGGAGGCCGAGGCCCCGCAGAGCCGCATCGCCGAGACGGCGCCGCCCGACGCCACCGGGGGCCTGGACCCGCTGCCACCCAAGCCGCAGCGGGACGGGTCGGCGCTCGACCTCCAGGCGATCCGGCTCGCCGCGGTCACCGCGACAGCTATCACCGAGCATCGTCATGTGACCCGAGAGGACTGGCCCGTCTTTGACGAGGCGCTCTCCCACCTGTTCGCCCTGCTCGGAGAGGTCGAGCGCCTCAGCCGGGAGGTGACGACCCGGGAGGCGGCCGCCCGCCACGCCCTCGACGCGGCCTCCCAGGCACGGCAGGAGGCCAACCGGCTCCGTACCGACCTAGCGGAGGCCGAGGACGATCGCGCCGCCGCATACCTCGTCGAGGTGCGGTGCTGGGACCTGCTCAGCCGCGCCCTGGGCTACCTGCCAGACAAAATCCTGGCCGATCCCGAGCAGCCGGGCCTTGATTACGACCTGGGTCAGCTGCGCCACGACATCGGCGTCCAGCTTGAGGCCGAACCGCCCGCCACCGCCCGGGCGCTGAGGGAGCGGCTGCGCACCGCCGAGACAGTCGCCGAGGTGGCGCGGTCCGTGCCTGAACTGCTCGGTGAGGGCAGCTTCAGCGCCGAGGCGATCGACCGGGTCAAGACGCGCCTGCTCTCCGCCCTGGCCGCACATGATCAGGCACTGAAGGCGGGCGAGGCTCAGTGATCGACCAGGACGCCTACGCCCAGCAGTGCGCCGCAACGCGCCGGCTCCACGAGACGGTCACGCACCTGGCCGCCGAGCGGCAGACCCTCGTCGAGGAGCTGACCGCCGCCATCAGCCTCGTCGTCCTCGCCACCGGCGACCGGGCCGAGGACGACGACACGCCCCCCGTGTTCACCACCATGACGACCATCACGACCACGCCGGGCGGTGGCCGGTGACCGTCACCCGCAGGGACGCAACCGCCCCGCCAGCCCGCAGCATCATCAAGACCAACCTGCTGTACTTCGGCCAGCAGGACCCCATCTGCCTCCCAGCCGGCGCGCCGGCCACGGCGCCGGACCGCGAGCTGTACATCGTGTGGATCCGGCCGCGACCCGACTTGTTCCCCGATGAGGGCCGGGCGCGGCTCGCCCTCCACGTCAACCACGTCAACCACCGGGAGCGCTGATGGCCGACGACCCGACCCTGTTCGACCTGGCCGACCTGGCCGAGCCGGCGGCGCGCCGCCACGCGCTCGACCCGCACGTGTTCCTACCCGCCGTCCCACGCGATACCCAGACCGCCGCGGCCGCGACGACGCTGCCGAGATCCGGCACCCAGCGCGCCAAGGTGCTCGAGGTGATCCGAGGCGCGCGCCAGGCCGGGCTGACCGACCAGGAGATCGCGGTCGAGCTCGGCCTGGTGGAGAACAGCGTCCGGCCGCGACGGCTGGAGCTCGCCGACGACGGCCTGATCGCCGACTCCGGGGAGCGGCGGGAGACCACCGGCGGCAACCCCGCGATCGTCTGGCGTGCCAACCGAATCTAACTATTGACAATTAGTATGTGTTGGAGCTAGCTTGATCGCCCGGAGAACTCACGCCACCGGAGACGCCAGTTGAGCACCACCGTGCAGCTTTCCCTCGACGGCCACGCGGCCGCGAGCACACCGCTAGGCATGCGCCCGCGCTGCCGCTCAGGCCATACCAGGAGGAGGCCCTGGCCGCGGTCGGCGCGGCCGAGGCTCGCGGTGTCAACCGGCCGCTCGTCGCCTTGCCAACCGGCTGCCACCGAGCGGGCCAGGGCCTCCTCCTGCACGACGGCACGATCAAGGCCGTCGAGGACGTGCAGGTCGGCGACCGCCTCATGGGCCCGGACAGCCGCCCGCGCATGGTCCTCGCGCTCGCTCGCGGGACTGGCGCGATGACGGAGATCCGCCCGGTGAAGGGCACGCCCTGGGTCGTCAACGACGAGCACATCGTGACGCTGGTCGAGACCCAGGAGACCGGCCACGGCCGCTACCCCTCCCAGCGGGGCGGCACCATCCGCGACGTGGCGCTGCCCGATTGGTGGCAATGGAGCAAGAATCGGAAGCACCGGCACAAGCTGTTCCGCGTCCCGGTGGACTTCCCGGAGCGCGAGGCCCCGCCGCTGGACCCGTACTTCCTCGGCATCGTGCTCGGGGACAGCACGCTGGCCACGCCCTATCGGCTGTCGGTCACCACCATCGACCCCGAGGTGATCGACGCCATCACGCAGGCTGCCCACTCGTTCGGGCTCAAGATCCGCGACGAGGGCATCCAGCGGCACATCCACGGCCGCGTGGCCCGCAACGCCAATCCGATCGTCGGCATCCTGCGCCGCCTGGGCCTGAGACCGATCGCCTGCGGAGACCGGTTTCTCCCTGACGCCTACCGGCTTGGCAGCCGTGAGACGCGCCTTGCCGTGCTCGCCGGCCTGCTCGACAGCGACGGCAGCTACCGCGACGGCGGGTACGAGTTCGCCTCGAAGTCCGAGCGGCTGGCCAACGACGTGGTGTTCGTCGCGCGCAGCCTCGGCCTCGCCGCCTACACGACCAAGCGGCCAAGCGGCCACTACCGCGTGTCGATCTCAGGCGACTGCTCGGTCATCCCATGCCGTATCCCTCGCAAGCAGGCACCAGCGCGGGTCCCGAAGAAGGACGTGCTCCGGACCGGCTTCCAGGTCATCCCGACCGGGACGGTAGAGCCCTACTACGGCTTCACCCTCAGCGGCGATGGCCGCTACCTACTCGACGACTTCACCATCACCCACAACACCGGCAAGACCGTCTGCTTCGCGCATCTGATCGACCGCCGCCCCGGTCGCGCGCTGGTGATCGCGCACCGCGACGAGCTGATCCAGCAGGCCGCCGGCAAGCTCCGTCAGGTCGCCCCGACGCTGGAGGTCGGCATCGTCAAGGCCGAGCAGGACCAGACCGCCGCGGACGTGGTCGTGGCCTCCGTCCAGACGCTGGCGCGCCCGTCACGGCTCGCGCGGCTCGACCGGGACTTCACCACGGTCATCGTCGATGAGGCCCACCACGCCGCCGCCAAGACCTACGTCGCCGCGCTCAAGCACCTCGGCGTGTTCGACGACGGCGGGCCGCTGTGCGTGGGGTTCACCGCCACGCCGGAGCGGGCCGATTCCCGCCAGCTCGGCGCCGTGTGGGAGGAGATCGTCTACCAGCGCGGCATCCTCGAGATGATCGCCGCCGGCTACCTGTGCGACCTGCGCGGCCAGATGGTCGGCACCGACGCCGACCTCGCCAGGCTCAAGGTCCGCCACGGCGACCTGCAGGACGCCGAGATCGCCGAGGAGCTGCTGCGCTCCGGCGCGATCGGCCAGGTCGCCGGCGCCTACGTCAAGCACGCCCCGGACCGCAAGGGCCTCGCGTTCACCCCCACGGTCGAGACCGCCTACGCCCTCGCCGAGGCGCTGGTGGAGCGCGGCATCCGCGCGGAGGCGCTGGACGGAACCACCCCGCGGGACCAGCGCCGCGCCATCCTCGCCCGGCTCGCCACCGGCGAGACCCGGGTCGTCGTCAACTGCCTCGATGCCGAGACGGAGATCCTCACCGAGCAGGGCTGGGTCGGCGCCGAGCGGATCACCGAAGGCGACGCAGTCACCCGGCCGGGCTGGACGGCCACGCTGGCACTCGACACTGGCCGCCTTGAGTGGCAACCGATTACCCACATCGTCAAGCGCCAGCGTGAGCCGGGCGAGCGGATGGTCTGCATCACGAACCAGACCCTCGACATGCGCGTGACCGAGGGTCACCGGATGATCGTGCGCGCGGCCGGCGCAGACGCTTGGAGCGTCGTGGAGGCCGGCACCCTGCCCAGCCGAGTTGGTGCCTACGAGCTGCCGCTGGCTGCCGAGTATCGGTTCGCCGGCGTGGCGCTCGCCGATGCCGAGCTGGAGTTCCTCGGCCTGTTCGCCACCGACGGGTCGCTCAACCGCGAGCGGGCTAGCATCGAGATCAGCCAGGCCGCCACAAGCCCGGTATGCGCGGAGATCGAACGCATCCCTCACCGCCTGCAACTTCGACTGGAAGGTGAGCGAGCACCGGGTCAAGAATGGCTTGGGTGCGGGCAACACCCATCGGCGCTACCGCATCCCCAAGGGCACGATCGGCGGCCAACTCGCTAGACGCGGCTGGGGCAGGCTCGCCCCCTGGCTGGACAAGTCGCTCGCCCCGGCGCTGCTCGACTGCACCCGCGAACAGTTCCAGCGGCTGCTCTATGGGCTATGGCTCGGCGATGGACTCAAAGACGCTGGTAATACCCGCCCAAGATCAGCGGTCGCTTTCTGCTCCCACGACCCCGTGCTCCTTGACCGCGTTCAGGCATGGGCCGTGCAACGCGGCTTCGCGGCCAACCAGGCTTGGCACCCCAACACCAGCGGCGGCAGGTATCCCGACAGCACGATGGGCTACCTGCGAATCCGGGACCGCCGCACGGTGCGAACCAACAACCATACGGTCCCGACAAGCGGCGGCAATCCAGCCCAGTTTGAGGAGGGCTGGCAGGCGGAGACCGTCTGGTGCGTGACGAATCCCAACGGCACGATCGTCACCCGCCGCAACGGCAAGGTCGCCGTGATGGGGCAGTGTGGCGTCCTGACCGAAGGCTTCGACGAGCCGTCGATCGCCTGCGTGCTGATCGCCCGGCCGACCCGCAGCCGCGTGCTCTTCACGCAGATGGTCGGCCGTGGCACGCGGCTGCATCCCGGCAAGGACGACTGCCTCGTCCTCGACCTCGCCGGCGTCACCGAACGCCACGACCTCGCCACCGTCGCCGAGCTCGCCGGCCTCGACCCGGCCGAGCTTGAGGGCAAGACGGTCACCGAGGCGCTCGCCGCCCGCCAGGCCCGCGACGAGGAGGAGCGCGCCGGCGGCGACGGTGGGGGAGAGGAGAAGCTCCGCCTGCCCGGCATCACCGTCACGGTGCCGATGTTCCGGTCCAAGATGCGGTGGCTGCAGGTCGCGGGCGAGTACGTCCTGCCGTGCGACAACGGCGCCGCGGTGCACCTGGTCGGCGCGGGCGACACCTGGCGGGTCGAGGGCCGCCGCCGCGGCCGGGAGCCGAAGGTGCTCGCCGAGGGGCTGTCGCTCGAGTACGCCCAAGGGTTCGGGGAGGACATCGCCCGGCGGTTCCGTGGCGGCGCGCCCGCCAGCGCCGACGCCTCCTGGCGGACCAAGCCGCCGAGCGCGAGGCAACTCGCCGCGCTCAAGAAGTGGCGCATCAAGGTCCCCAAGGCCAGGCTCGCCGGCCTCACCGCCGGCGACGTGTCCGACCTGATCAACACCGCCGCGGCGAAGGCCGCCGCCGAGAAGGCGGGCCCGCGGTGACGATCACCTGCCGACCGGGCGGCACCTGATGGCCCACAAGGTCTTCGACCTCGTGAAGCAGCACTCCGACACGACCGGACCGGCGAAGACCGTGCTGCTGCTGATCGCTGACCACGCCGGCGCCGAGGATGGATCCGGTGCCCGCCTGGGCGAGGAGCGCCTGGCGGTCGAGGCCGGGCTCAGCGTGCGGACCGTCCAGCGTGCCATCGCCGAGGCGGAGAACCTGGACGAGCTCGAGGTGGAGCGCGGCCGTCGCAGCCGTGGCCGCCAGGCTGTCAACCGGTACCGGGTGCGCGTGGAGGTGCTCCAGGCCAAGCCCGGCCTGGATGTCCGCCTTGAGCGACTACAGGCGGAGCGAGCGGCCATCATCGAGGCCTCCCGAAGCCGTGCCGACACCGGTGAATTCTCTGCCACCGATTGGGCCGAAATCCTGCTGGACCATGGCTTCCGATGCGCATATTGCGGCGCCGCTCAGGTGCCCTTGGAGCAGGAACACAGAATCCCGCTCTCTCGCGGCGGAGGTCATACGAGAGCCAACGTCGCCCCCGCATGCGGACCATGCAACCGCCAAAAGGGCAAGAAGACCGAGGATGAGTTCCGGCGCTGGCTGATCCGACAGGGCGGTGCCTGATGGGGATCGCACTGTGGAACCTCGTTCGCGATCACTCAGACGCCAGGGGCAACGCGAAGAACCTGCTGCTGATGATCGCCGACCATGCGCACGATGGCGGGGACGGCTCCGGCTGCATCGCGGGGGAGCCGCGCTTGGCGGTCGAGTGCGGCATGGATGTTCGGACGCTGCGCCGCCAGGTCTTGGCGCTGGTGAAGCTCGGCGAGCTTGAAGTCCGCCGAGAGCGCGACGGACGTGGGCACTGGAAGCAGAACGAGTACCGCGTCGTCGTCGAGACCCTGGAGGGAAAGCCTGGCCTTGCCGAGCGCCTCAAGGCTCTGGCCGAGAGCCAACCAGAGGTCAATCTGTCCGGTGGACCCAGAGGTCAATCTGACCTCCGGCCGGAGGACGATCTGACCTCTGGTACCGGAGGACAGTTTGTCCAAGAGCCAGAGGTCAATCTGACCACAGCCAGAGGTCAATCTGACCTCATAACCCCCAGTAATGAACCCCCAGAGGAAACCCCCAGTTCTCCCGGCGCTACCGCGCCGGCCCAGAAGCCGGAGGACCCTCCATCCGCTTCGGGCCAGGATCTCTCCGACAGCTCACCGGAGAACCATGGTCGTTCCCCCTCCCCCCAACCCCCCCGCCCCCGGGAGCGTCGCAATCCGGACAAGACATACCACTACGGGATGAGCGCGCAATCCGGGCGGTGCTCGGCGTGCGGGAGCGGCTGGCCGCCAGCAACGGGCACGCATGGTCGTTCCCGGACGCCGCCGCAGCCGAGTGGGACGCGCTGATCGCCGAGCCTGGCGGCAATGCGGCCGCGCAGCAGTTCCTCGCGTGGTACCTGGCTGAGATGCGCGGCGTCGACGTGCGCGACCTCGAGCGCCGCGACTGGTCCATGGCCGGGCAGAAGGTGAGCCGCTGGCGGCGCCTGGCCCTGTACGGCGTGGACGAGGCCGTGACCCGCGCCGTGGAGGGCATCGACTTCTGGAAGTACGTCGAGGCGGTCTGCAAGAAGGCCAGCACCCAGGGCGTCCCGGCAGCGGCGCCCACCGTGTCGTCCGACCCCGACGAGCAGCTGCGCCTCGACCGCGAGCACAACGAGCGCGAGCTCGCCCGCGTGCGGGCGCTCCGCGCCACCGACCCGACCCAAGGAGGAACCACATGAGCGCACAGGCCACCAACGGCCAGCGCGGCAACGGCAGCAGGCGGCAGCAGGCCGAGCGGGTGCCGCCCCACAACCTCGAGGCGGAGGAGTCGACGCTCGGCGCCGCGCTGTGGGCCGAGCACGCCGTCCAGTGGGTGCTCGGCAACCTGCGCGCCGACGACTTCTACCGGCCGGCGCACCGCACCGTCTACGCCGCCATGGCGCAACTCGCCCGCGACGGCGCCCCCGTGGACGCCACCAGCGTCGTCGAGGCGCTGCGCTTGAAGGGCCAGCTGGCCGAGGTCGGCGGGGCGCCGTTCGTGCACACCCTCGTCGCCGCCGTGCCGACCGCCAGCAGCGTCGCCTACTACGGCGGGATCGTGAAGCAGACCGCACGGCTGCGCCGCATCATCGACTTCGGCACCAGGGTCACCCAGCTCGGCTACGAGGACGGCGTCCAACCCGACCGGGCGCTCGCCGAGGTCCAGGCGCTCCTGGACGAGCTGGTGCGCGACGGTGAGCGGATCGGCCTGCGCCCCGCCGACCTGCTCGAGGCGATCCGGGAGCGCCAGCGCGCCAGGGCCGCCGGCCGCGTCGCCCAGTGGGGGATCGCCAAGCTCGACGAGATCTGCGACGGGCTGTCGCCCGGCAACCTGATCCTGCTCGCCGCGCTCACCTCCACCGGCAAGTCGTCGCTGGCGATCCAGGTCGCCCAGCACAACAGCGACCGCGTCCACGTCCTGTACGTCACCTACGAGATGACGCCGGCCGACACCGGCAAGCACACCTTCGCGGCGGTCTCCGGCCAGTCCCTCGACGGCGGCGCGGCGTTCCTGGACGCCGACACCATGGAGAGGTCCAGGGCGATGCACAACGCCCTGGGCCTCACCGTCTACGACCACCAGCCCGACGCCGCGCGGCTGCTCCACGAGGTCCGCTCGCTGCACGCCCGCAAGCCCTTGGGCCTGGTCGTCGTGGACTACGTGCAGAAGGTCCCGCCGACCCCGGGCCGGCCGAGGACCCGCAACGAGGAGGTCGGCGAGGTCTCCGCGCTGCTGAAGACGATGGCGCTGCGCTGCGACGTGCCGGTGCTGGCGTGCGCGCAGCTCAACCGCGGCGCGGTCGGGCGCCGGCCCGGGCTCGCCGACCTGAGAGACAGCGGCCAGCTGGAGCAGGACGCCGACCAGGTGCTGTTCCTGCACCGACCGTCCGCGGACTCGCCCAGCCGGGAGGCGATCCTTGCCAAGAACCGCATGGGACCCGCCGACGTGACCGTGCGCCTCGCCTGGCACGCCAGGCAGGCCATGTTCGCCAACCTGTAGGAGAAGCGATGACCCTGACCGTGACGGACCTGTTTTGCGGCGCCGGCGGCAGCTCGCAGGGCGCCGAGGACGCCGGCACCCAGCTCGCGCTCGGCCTCAACCACTGGCGCCGCGCGATCGACACCCACGCGACCAACTTCCCGCACGCCGAGCACGACTGCACCGACGTGTCGGTCTGCGACCCGCGCTACTACCCGACCACCGACCTGCTGATCGCCTCTCCCGAATGCACCAGTCACTCCTATGCCAACGGCGTGTCCCGCAAGCTCGCCCGCCGCTCGCTGCTCGAGGTGCCCGACCCGGCCGCCGAGCGCAGCCGGGCGACGATGTGGGACGTGGTCCGCTTCATGGAGGCCCACCGCTACCAGGCCGTCATCGTCGAGAACGTCGTCAACGTGCGCGACTGGGAGCTGTTTGAGCCGTAGCTGCACGCGGTCCGCTCGGTCCGGCCCGGCTACCACGCCGAGACGGTCTACCTCAACTCGATGGTGGCCTGGCCAACACCGCAGTCTCGCGACCGGCTCTACACGGTGATCTGGCGCAAGGGCGCGCCGCGGCCGCGGCTCCGCGTCGACGCGCCCGCCTGGTGCCCGACCTGCCAGAGCGTCGTCGCTGGCGTGCAGAGCTGGAAGAACCCGCGCCGCCCGTGGGGCCGCTACGCCCAGCAGTACTGGTACCGCTGCCCCGGGTGCACCGAGATTACCTGGCCGCTGGTCTACCCGGCCGCCACCGCGATTGACTGGACCCTGGACGCCCCCAGGATCGCCGACCGGCCAAGGCCGCTGGCCGCCAACACCCTCGCCCGCATCCAGGCCGGGCTGCGTCGCTACGCCGCCCAGCCGGCGCCGATGCTGGTCCGGGTCGCCGGACACACCTTCCAGCGGGAGGGCTCCACCTGCCGGGTCCGCCCCGTCGGCGAGCCGTTCCCGGTGCAGACCGGCACGCTGTCGGACGCCCTGGTGGTTCCCGTCAACGGCCACGTCGCCGACGAGGGCGGCACCGGCCGCCGCGTGCGCACGGTGGCCGAGCCGCTGGCCACCCTGACCGCCGACAAGGCGCTCGCGCTGCTCGTCACCGCCGGCGGCAGCTGGGCCGACTCCCGGCCCGTCAGCGACCCGGCGCCGACCCAGACCGCCCGGGAGGCGTGGGCGCTGCTGGTGCCGACCGAGGCCCGCGACGGCCTGCGGGCCCGCCCGGTGGGCGAGCCGCTGCGCACCCAGACCACCCGCGCCGAGCTCGGCCTGGCGGTCCTGCCGATCGTGGTCGAGGCGCGCCGCAACGCCACCGGCCGGGCCGTGGACGAGCCGCTGGGGTGCGTGACCGCCAAGGGCAACCACCACTACCTCGCCGTGCCGCCCGGGTTCCTGGTCGCCAACTACGGCAACGGGACCGAGGAGCACAAGAACGGGTGGGTCCGCGGCGTCGAGTGGCCCGCTGGCGCGATCACCACCAAGGACCACTACGCGCTGCTGGTGCCCTACAACCGCACCGGCAACCCGCGGCGCCCCTCCGAGCCGCTGCGCACCGTCACCACCCACGACCGCGAGGCGCTGGTCGACCTCGCCGACCGGGTGGAGGACTGCGGCTTCCGGATGCTGCAGCCCGACGAGATCCAGGCCGCGATGGCGTTCCGCCAGGGCTACGTGGTGCTCGGCAACAAGCGCGAGAAGGTCGCCCAGCTCGGCAACGCCGTCACCCCGCCGGTCATGCGACTGCTGATGGGCCGCGTCATGGAGAGCCTCGGCGCTGGCCGGCATGTCAACGAATCCTAACCATTGACAATTGGTATGCGTTGGAATAGGGTCTCCGTGTCCCAAGCGAGGAGGGCAGATGGGGGAGCAGTCGCCAAGCGAGCAGGCCACCGGGAGCCATCGTCCACCGGCGCGGCCGGTCATCGACGAGTTGAAGATCAAGCTGGCCACCGGCACAACCGCGTCGCCGGGTTCATCGCCGGCGTCCTCGAGCAGGTCGAGCGGTCGTTCCCGGACCGCGCGGCCGCCGAGCAGGAGGACCTGTCCGCGCCCGAGGCCGCTGCGCGATGGCCCGGAGCATCTACCAGCATGGGGAGGCCTTCTGCCACATGCGCTACCGCGCCGACGACGGCTCGCAGGAACTCTCGGTGGAACAGCCGCGACGGTGTGACTCCGTTCGTGATCAGCCTGCCGTCCGGCAAGCCGGCCACCCACGTCGACCGGCGCTTGGACCTCTGTGATCCCGCCTACGTGCCCGCGGTGGGGGAGTGGATCTTCGTCGACCTCACCCCCGAGCGGGCGCGCGAGCGGGCGCGGCAGGGCGCCGAGTGCTACTGGACCGACCCGGAGCCTCGCGTCACGGCGGAGCAGCAGTTCGGCTCGATCGAGCGGCTGGCTCGGATGCTCGCCAAGCGCGCGATGGAGCACCCGGGCGCGCCCGACCTCGTGCAGGTCACCGAGGAGATCCGCGAGCGCTTCCTGGCCGGGCATGGCCAGGCTGAGAACCCCGAGGCGGAGGCCCGAGCCGCTGCGGCCGGGGAAGCGTCCTGCGCCTCGGGCCACCCCGCCGGGGCGGCGGTCCCCCAGCACGGCCACCACGAGGGCACACCCCCCGCCCCGGCTGGCCGTCCGCACGCCGCCCCGGCGGACCAGTCCGGGATCGGCTCTTCCCC
>JBKPDO010000141.1:0-2028 GCA_046727955.1 bacterium
AGCTTGTAGCCGGCGGTGAAGCGCCGCCGCTTGGCGCGCTCGGGCACTTCTGGGTCGGGGATGCTGGCCATGGGATCAGCATGCACGCCAGGCCTGGCCCCTTGAAGGGCAGTGGTCAACGGGAACGTCTCCTTGCCCGCCCTTGCTGGTCATTGATTACGACAGGGCGAGTGCCTCACCGAAGGTTGCCACAGAGGGGTATCGGGGAGGAACTCAGCCGTGCAGCCTGAACTCCCCAGGAAGCATTGAGCCGGTGGATGGTCGAACCTCACCTGTCCAATGGAGCCCTGTCCGCAAGGTCGTAGCGGTAGTAGGCGCGATGCTGTCCCGCCCCTCGCCCGAAGTAGTGCCAGTCGGGGAAGTTGAAGTCTGCCGTCACTGACCTCGGCAGGAGCAGCGAAGCCTCCAGGAACGCCTCGAGGTCGGGGACGCCGTAGATGTTGACCTCACATCCCCGCTCCTCGAGGCGATCGATCAGCTCCCTGATGCGCGGCGTCCGCCAATCCAGCGACCAGCGGCTCACCCCCCAGGACCGCAGCGTGTCCAAGACCTCTCCCGCCAGGGCGGGCGCCGCGAGGAGCAAAGGACCGAGGAAGTCGACGGGGACCGAGATGGTCGCTTGCGGGTATGCCTCGGCCAGGCGACGGATCCCAGGCTCGCGGAGGACCTCGATGGACCCGTTGAACCACAGGGAGCCGTCGGCGAAGCCCATGGTGGCGACGACGCCAAGCACCCGCTCGATCACCTCGCCGCCCTCTTTCAGGTCGAGCTTGACCGAGCGGTCCTGCTCGCGGAGCGCCCGTAGGCAGGCGTCCAGCCGGAACGGGTGCTCGGCGCGATGCCAGGGGGTCTCCTCGAAGGTGTCATGCCGCAGCACCAGCCGGTCCAGGGGATCCCGGCGGACGTCGCACTCCGCCCAGTGCACGCCGGATGCCAGGAACTGGCGGAGATTGGCCTCGTCGTTCACGCCGTGCCACACGAACTGCACCCGACGACGCAGCTCCTCCTCGGAGACCAGCTCAGCGAGGTCGTAGGTGGTGCCCCGGACCGTGCGCGGCGTCACCACCCGCTGGGACTCAAAAATGGTGTCGGCGTGCAGGAACAGGATCTCGTGGGTCTGATCGGCATTGGCCATGACCTGGATGGCGGCCGGCTCGTTGTCCACCACCGCCACCACCCGCAGCCCCCGCTCCTGGAGCGATCGGATGTTGGCAACCTTGGAGTCGGCGACGCGGCGCCCCCAGCCGTAGGGGTTCATGCACAGCAGGTCCGAGCGGAACGTCACCCGGTAGGCCTTCCCGAGGGCGTTCAGGGACTGGAGCGTGAGGTCGCGGATCTCCTCGGGCCGCCCGGTGTTGAGCGCCACGCAGGTCGCCGGCTGCAGCTGGAACCACCGGATCACGCCCAGGACCCCCTGGTAGGGCCGGTTGGCGGCGAGGATCGCCTCTGGGCTCCACAGGTGCTCGGCGTACCAGGCCAGGACGTCGGCGCGGACAGGAGCGGGCAGGGCCAGGTCCGCCAGGAACTCGTCGATGCGGTCCTCGTGGACCGTGACGTCCTCGGCGCGGAGTCCCCGGAAGTACTCAGTGTCGTGCGCCCGGTCGTAGGCCACCAGGGCATGTGCCACCAGGTACCGCACGTCCAGGATGGTCCCGTCGATGTCGAACACGATACAGAGCTCGTCGTCGGGATACGCGCGGCGCATGCGCTCGTAGTGGACAGCGAGCTCCCACATCCAGTCGGTGCCACGTCGGTCCACGTGCGCCGTCCTGCCATCACCCTGCGGGGTCGAAGCCGACCACGATGCTAGTCGAGATTGGCCATCCGCCGCTCCGACCACGGCTCGGGTCCCAGCTTGCGACGGTGGGCGTCACCGGCGATCCTTGTACTGTTCCCTCGGAGTTCACCTTCGTGCCGCCAGGTCGGGATCACGCGTATGGCTGAGGCTGCGGAGCTTCCTGCTGGTCGGTTCGCCGCGCCTTCCTGGACGGCGGGCGCGGCTCGGTCCGACCCGGCGCCGCGGCCGCT
>JBKPDO010000142.1:0-42224 GCA_046727955.1 bacterium
CGCATGGGTCACGTAGTCCTCAAGTCCGTCATCGATCCGCAGCCGGTAGCGGTACAGGATGGCCGCGGGAGGCCTTACCGACGGCCCCAGCAGGGAGCGAAGCAGGCGTCGACGGCGGAATCCCGCAAGCGCGTCGTGCAGGAGCTTGCCCGCGGTCTCGGGTGGCAGCTCGACGGCCCGGACGGCCTGCGACCATCGCCCGCGTCGGATGACCGCCTCGCCCGAAGCGCGTAAGTTGCGGACCCAGTCGACCTCACCGAACGCTGCCTCCACGAAGCGTCGATCGCCGAGCTCGAACATCGCGACCGGCGTCGTGCGCGGCTTCCCGCTCCGGCGTCCACGGACGGTCAGCAGGACGTTCGGTTCGCCCAGGCCGCGGCGCAGGAGAAGGCGTACGAGCGGGCCGATCCAGCGAAAGACCGGGGTGGCAAGTCGCTGCCGAAAGTCAACCTTCGACGAATAGGCATTCGATCGCATCTGTACACTCCCTCGGCACGTTGCCGCGTCACATCGAACCGGCTTCCTCGGTCACTGGTATGACCCTCGGCCCACTCTTAGACGTTGCTCGTGACGATCTCCTCCCGCACACGGCCTGCGTGCTTGATCGTGTGCCCCTTGTTGATCCACCGGCCAATGAAGACCTCAAGAGACCGAAGATCGGGACCTCCGTGATCCTCCTCGTTCTGAGACCTCTCCCCCAACGAACTCACCTCCCGGCCCGTCCTCGATCTCCGGGCCATCCATCCCGCTCTCGTTTCTGACTGACGGAGTTCATGTACAGATCGGGTCCTCGGGACGAAGGGGGGACCGGTGACCGAGCAGGAGCTCGCTGGAGGGGCACGCACACGTGCGGCGGCTGGGGGGTCGTAGTGCCCACGACAGTACGGTCAGTGCGGTCAGCACGGCCAGCACCGGCACCTCGCCGAGGGCGTAGCCGGTGGTCAGATGGGAGACGATCGCCCCGGTGTAGGTGAAGAACGCGCCCGCGTAGGCCCATTCCTTGAGCAGCGCGCGACGCGGAACCAGCAGGGCGGCCGCGCCCAGCAGCTTCCAGGTCCCCAGCAGCACCAGGAAGTAGGACGGGTAGCCCAGGTGGGTCACCGGGCCGAGGACGGATGGGATGCGGGCGATGTCCCAGGTGCCGCCGAGTCCCAGTTCGGCCACGACCAGGACGGTGGCCAGCCAGTAGCCGGCCGATCGCCAGCGCGTGGATCCGGAACGGCTGGCGATGGCCGGGGGTTCGGTCGAGGTGTCCATGCCGGTGTCCTCCTGTTGTCGGGTTGGTGTGCGGGGTTACAGCGTGTCGCCGGGGTGGAGGTCGAGTGCGACCCGGTCCACCGCCGGCCGCGGGATGAGGTGCAGGCCGGGGTCGTGGAGCATCCGCTGGGTCGAGGCGCGGAACGCCGCGGTGGCGGTCGCGGCTTGCAGGGCGTCGCGGTGCTGCCATTCGGCCACGTTGATGAAGCGCAGTTCGGCGTCGTCGTCCAGGCAGCGGTAGAGCCGGGCTCGGAGCAGCCCGGGTTGCCCGGTCATGCTGCGGGCGTTGTCCTTCCACCGGTAGAGAAATCGTTCGGATTGCTCCGGTGGCACCGTGAACGCGTTGATCAGCGTGATGGGTTCGCTCACCGGGTCCCTCCCTGTTGGGTTGTCGTGGTGGCCGGTACCGCGCACACCATGCCGTCGCTGAAGCCCGCCGCGCCGATGCCGAGTGCCAGGTTGAAGCGGCCGCGCAGGTTCTCCAACGCGATGTGGTGGGTCAGTTCGACGATCTGGCCGTCGTCGAGATGCTGGCGAAGCCTGTCGAACAGGTCGCCGGGCACATCGACGGGGGTGCGGCTCATGCCCACGGCGTAGTCGAGGACGAGCTTGTCCAGCTCCGAGAACAGCGGGCTGGTCCGATGGTCGGGGAGGGCCAGGATCTCCTGGTCGGTCAGACCCCACTGGCGGGAGATGGCCGAGCCCATGTCGATGCAGTATGCGCAGTGGGTGAGGGTGGCCGCCTTCAGCTCGGCGAGGGCGTGGAGCCGCTTGTCGAGACGGTGCAGCTTGGCGGTTGCCTGTTCGAGCTTGGCGTAGCCCTTGAGGAGCACGGGCACGTGGGCGTACAGCTGGAGCGGCTGGATCATCCGCTGGGTCTCTCGCCCGGTGAGCTTGGCGATGCTGCGCCGGGTGACGTGGTAGGCGATCTTCACATACAGCCCGGCTTGGGTGGACGAGACTCCCTGAATGCGGGCCATGTGGCTCCTCCCCTCGCTGACGGTCGATGCGGCGGTCGGTGAGCGGCCTTCGGCCTGATCGTGTTCGGCCGGGCCGGCCGGCTCGCCGGGCGTCCATGGATGCAGCCGGGGAACCCAGGCACGCACGGCGCGCCGGTACTCCTGGTACTCGGCCCCGAACCTGCGGGCCAGGGTGGGCTCCTCGTAGAAACGGACGGCGGCTGCGCCGGTGCACCAGGCCACGGCGGTGTATGCCAGGAGGCCTGGCGAGCCGAACAGGAGCGCCTGGCCTGTCAGGATGGCCACAAAGCCGACGTAGATGGGGTTGCGCACGTAGCGGTAGGACCCGCTCACCACCAGCCGTGGCGGCGACGCCACCGGCACGGGAGTCCCGTCGGCCTTGGTGAACTCGGCAAACGACTGCACGATCGGGACCAGGCCCGCGCAGATGAGCAATCCTCCCGCCGCCTGCGCGACCCCCCAGTCGGGCAGGGGCCGGTGAACGTGCCAGTCGCCCAGCAGATAGGGAAGCAGGCAGCCGAAGGTCCCCCCCAGTGCCACGCCCCACGTCACGCTGACGGCCGCTGCTGCTGGCTTACGCATCACTGCCTCCGGAAGAGTGACTCCACGGCTGCGACGCCTCCTGCGGCACGGATCGCCGGATCACATAGCACTCTCAAATCGAGAGTAGCACTCTCAGTTCGATAGTGGTAGTGTCACAAGCATGGCTACCGACGTCCAGCGCCGCCGCTCCGACGACGGCAAGGGCGGCCAGGCACGGACCCGCCTGACTCGCGCCGCGGTTATCCAGGCCGCGCGGGCCCTTTTCCTCGAGCGCGGCTACGCCGCAACGACGATCGAGGCCATCAGCGACCTGTCGGAGGTTCCGCCCGCGACGGTGTACCGGCTGTTCTCGTCCAAGCTCGGGATCCTCAAGGCACTGTCCGACGTCTCCATAGCCGGTGACGACGAGGCAGTCGCGTTGCCGGACCGGCCCCACGTCCGTGCGCTTCTTGCCGACCAAGATCCCAAGCACCAGCTGTCGGGTTTGGCTGGCATCGTCCGCGGCATCCTGTCGAGGGCCGAGCCGCTTCACCGGATCCTCGTCAGCGCGGCGGGCTCCGATCCCGACGCCGCGGCGTTGCTCGCCGAGCTGACGCGACAACGGCAACAGGGCCATGCGCAGATCGCCCGTTCCCTCGCCCGCGCCGGCGCTCTACGGCCGAAGCTGCGCGAGCGCGACGCTGACGACATCATCGACGCACTCACGTCCCCCGAGGTCTACCGGACGCTTGTCGGTGACCGGGGCTGGCCCCCCGAGCGGTACGAACAATGGCTGAAGGACATCCTCATCGACCAGCTGCTTGCTCCACCGACGACCGGAGGCAGGCGCACAGACTCCCAACCCTTCCCTCGAGGGGACACCGGCAGGTGACCTTGTCGCGCAGCTCCAGCAACTGGAAGAACACCGTCAGCGCCGCCGCCCGCCCGGTGCGCGTGACGGCGTGGCGTCGCGCAGTACCTTGCCGAAATAGGCGTCGGCGTCGGCCGGCGGCAGCTCCCACAGCGGCCACCGAACCAGGCCCGGATCAGCTCCAGGTGGTTGGTGTCGTTGCGGATGGTGCTGTCAGCCAGCCCCGCAGGTCGACCAGCTCAGCGCAGCACCGCTCAAGGTCGGCTCGCAGGGACGCCACCCCATCTGCGTTCATGCCGCACACGCTGACCGCTCCCCGCCCGCACCGTCAACAGATGTGACCGCAGAACCGGTGTTGTGTTCCGCTCCTCCTCAAGGGCGATGCTCGTTCATGTGGGGACCCGGTGCAGCCAGCGGCCAAGGCAGACCAGCGCGCCGGCGGCGCGGTAGACGTCCCGGACCCGGTACAGCAGGCCCCGCCAGCGGCGCAGCGCCCAGGCGCCTGCCAGATGGGCGATCGACTGCTCCACCAGCGCGCGCAGTCCTGCCTGCACGCGGTTGAACGCCCGCTGCTCGTCGCTGAGGCGGTCGATGGTACGGCGGTCCCCGACCGGCGTATGCCAGTGCTCGCGTTGCTTGGCCATGCCCCGAAACCCCCGGTCCAGCAGGCTTACGACCTCGACGCCGTCCAGCACCCCCTCCAGCCCTGCCAGCTGGATGAGCTCGTGCTCGTGGCAGCTGCCCGGCCAACCGCCGTCCACCCACAGCAGGTCGCCCCAGATGGTGGACACCGCCAGGCCCTGGGCGGTGTGGGTGTGCCGCTTGGGGTCGTACACAACCTTCTGGTTGGCCCATGACCTGGGTCGTTGTACCCGGGTCGCGAGCCCGTCCAGGCACACCGCCTCGCCGACCTCGGCCATCTCCCCAAGCCACTGGCGCAGCTCCTCAAGGGTGGTGATGAAGGTCCCGTCGGGCTGGCAGTACCCGATGGCGGCCAGCTCGGCAAGCAGCAGGTCCAGGCTGTCGCCCACCTCGGTCTTGGAGATCCCCACCGCCCGGCCGGCGCGCCGGTACGACAGCCCGTCCAGCAGCACCGCCGCGACGGCGTCCAGGCGGACCTCCAGCGACAGTGGCGGTGTGCCGCCCTGCCCGGGTGGTCGGGGTGGCAGCAGGTGGGCCAGGCGCGCGGCCAGCCAGGCCAGCACCGGTGCGGGCAGCGATGAACGCGGGCAGTATGACAAGGGGACCAGACCTCCGTGGCAGGCGTGAACACCTTGCCGATGGTCTGGTCCCCGTCAAGGTCAGGACGCACGGGGCATTACAGACACGCTCAATAGCGCAAAGCTCTGTAGGGTTGGTCGTCAGGGCGGCAACTCGCTCGCCCGCCGTCGTCGCCCAGGTCGTTGAGGAAGGCGGCGAGCAGTTCCATCCCGTTGGGCTGCACCGCGGCGTCGAGCAACCGCCCGAGCTCGTCGACCGCAGCCTTCCGCTGCTCGGAAGTGAACTGGTCCAGCACCGCGTTGAGGTGGTCTGTGTTCATGCACACTCCCTTTGTTGCTGGAGCTGCTCATCGAGCTGCTCTGCCGCTGGCCGACTGCCAGGCCCAATCGCGCTCGGTCGGCTGGCGTGAAGCCCGAGCATCCACGACCAAGCGCCCATCTGCCGTTCGGCGTCTGGAGCTGGCGCACGGCTGGGTCGAGGAGCTTCTCCTTCTGGTGCCGGTGATCAGGTGGCCGTGCTCGGCACGGCCTGCGGGTGGACGCCGGTTCGGGCCCGGCGTTGGCCTTGAGGCCACGCTCGTCAGTCGTCGCGGCCGTGGTGGTCGCTGTCGTCGTGGCGCCTGCTGTCGTCGCGGCCGTGGTCGTCGCAGTCGTCGTGGCTGGAGGCCGTGGGCTCCTGGCGCAGCCCCGGCGCGTGCCGGTCGTCGGTGGAGGCCGCCACCGGCGGCGCGGAGGAGACCACGGGTGTCGTGGAGCGGTCGTCACCTCTGGCAGCCCACGCCGCCGCGGTGGTGCCGGCCAGGAGCATGGCGCCTACCACTGCCGTGCCGATCAACGCCTTCTTCCAAGAGATCTGCATGGCCTGTGCCTCCTTGGTTGTGTCCAACCAGATCGGTCGGGTGCGAGGCTGGAGTCGGCCCGAGCGCCTCGAGAGACCAACAAGGGCGTCGGAACGGTTGCGTGAAGAATGTCCAAGCGCGGGGTCGAGCGCCGATGCACGGGGTGTTCGCCACGGTTACGGACAGAACCGCCGGGAGGCCGCTTGGCTGCATCGTGTTGACCTCCGTGTGTCTCGGTCCTGCCGACCGGACCACCACCACGGGGGCGCGGTGGTCCGGCCGGTCCTGTCGGCCGGGTTGCAGGCCGACGCCACGACGCTACCCATCGCTGGGTGTAGGCCCGATGTGGGTTCGATGTGGGTCCTCACATGTGCCGCGCAGCCTGGGCGCTGCCGGAGGCTCGGGCTGGTCAGCCTGCCGGCAGGAGCAGCCGCACCACCGCGCCCCCCTCAGCACGGTTGGCGGCCTCGGCATGGCCGCCGTGGCCACGGGCGATCGCCTCGACGATCGCCAAGCCCAGGCCCGCACCGCCGTGCTGGCGAGTGCGGGCGGTGTCGGCCCGGTGGAAGCGCTCGAAGGCGTGCGGCAAGAACTCGGCTGGGAAGCCGGGCCCGGCGTCGCTGACCGCCAGCAGCACCATGCGGTCGTGCCGCTCGGCCCGCACCTGGATCGCGCTGCCTGCCGGGGCGACCCGCAGGGCGTTGTCGAGCAGGTTGTCCACCGCCTGGCGCAGCCGGTCCGCGTCGACGGGCACGTCGAGCGCCCGGTCGACCTGCAGCTCGAGCCGGACCCCGCGGGCGGCGGCGCGACCGCTGGCGGCGGCGATTGCCCCATCCAGCAGCGGGGCCAGGAGCTGGCGGGTTGGGCGCACGACCGGGCCGCCCTGGTCGATGCGGGCCAAAAACAGCAGGTCCTCGGCCAGGCGGGCGATCCGGCTCGCCTCCGTGGCAGCATGGTGGACCGACTCGGCCAGCGCCTGGCGGTCGCGGCCGGGACGGTCGGCCAGCTCCAGCTCGGTCCGCAGCACCGTCAGCGGGGTGCGCAGCTCATGGCTGGCATCGGCGATCAGGCGGCGTTCCCGCTCCAGCGTCCGGCTGATCCGGCCAAGCAGCCCGTTCATGGTCTGTGCCAGCGCGGCCAGCTCATCCCGGGTGCCCGGCACCTGCAGGGCTCGGCCTGGCTGGTTGGGCGGGACCGCGGCGACCGCCGCCCGCAGCCGCTCCACCGGCCGCAACGCCGCCCCGGCCAACAGCCAGGCCCCGAGGCTGCCGAACACCACCACCACGACACCGGCAAGCAGCAGGCCGGCCCGGACCCGGTCCAGGGCGGCCTGCGCGGTGGACAGCGAGCTGCCGACCACCACCACGTAGCGGCCGTCGGGGCGGGGGACCGGCACGGCCAGCAGGCGGACCTGCTCGGCGCCGACCCGTTGCTGGAAGCCGACCGGACGGGTGGTCAGCCGCGCCAGCACCGACCCGGGGACCAGCCGCTGGCCGGCAAGGCCCGGCGCGGCCGCCAGCGGCCTGCCCCAGGGGTCCAGCACCTGGCTGAATGACTCCCGCGTCGCGGCAAGCCGCTCGCGGAGCTCGTCAAGCTCGACCTCGTCCTCATCATGCAGGACCTGCACGACGAGGGCGGCCCGGTTGGCAAGCTCCTGGTCGACCGAGCGCAGCAAGCTGGTGCGCAGCCCCCAGGCGGCGAGCAGCCCACCCACCGCCGCCAGCAGGATCGTCGCGGCGGCCACCACCAGCGCCAGGCGCAGCCGGATCGGCATCGCCTAGGACCCTTCCGGCTCGTGCAGCCGATAGCCGACCCCACGGACCGTCTCCAGGTCGGCCCGGCCAAACGGCCGGTCCACCTTGCGGCGCAGGTAGCCGACGTACTGGTCGACCACGTTGGAGGCCGGGTCGTAGGCGAAGTCCCACACGTGCTCAAGGATCCGGGTGCGGGTCAGCACCTGCCCGGGGTGGGCCAGGAACAGCTCCAGCAACGCAAACTCCTTGGGGGACAGGTCCAGCTCGACCTCACCGCGCCAGGCCTGCCGCCGCGCCGGGTCCAGCCGCAGGTCGCCGACCTTGAGCACGGTGGGCCGCTCGATCCGCCCGCGGCGGACCAGCGCCCGCACCCTGGCGGCCAGCTCCGCGAAACTGAACGGCTTGACCAGGTAGTCGTCGGCGCCGGCGTCCAGGCCCGCGACCCGGTCGTCGATGGCGTCGCGGGCGGTGAGCAGCAGCACCGGCACCCAGCGCCTGGCCGCTCGCAGCCGCCTGGTCACCGCAACGCCGTCCAGGCTCGGCAGCATCACGTCCAGCACGATCGCGTCATAGTCGGCCTCGGTCGCCAGCCACAGCGCCTCGGCCCCGTCGCCGGTGACGTCCACGGCGTAGCCCTCCTCCTCAAGGCCACGCTTGAGCAGCAGGGCCAGCCGGGCCTCATCCTCGACCACCAGCACACGCATGCCTGGAGTATGCCGCCCGCAGATGTGGAAACGATGTGCGCCACCTGTGAAGCCGTCCGCCGCCACCGCCGAGGGACAACGCCGAGCTCACCGCACATCTACCAGGGCGTTGAAGACGACCGAAGCCTCCGGGAGGGATGGGGTTTCCAAACACAACCATCCAGCAGCGACGAACGCGGGCAGTATGACAACGGGGACCAGACCTCCTGGCAAGCGTGAACACCTTGCCTATGGTCTGGTCCCCGTCAAGGTCAGGACGCACAGGGCATCACGGACACCCTCACTCATGCGACCTGCGCATGCCCACGGATCAGCCTACCGAATCGATCGTGTCCCGCGACCCGCTCGTCGGCCGACGGTCAGGGCAGACCACCGCACCATTGTCAGATCGCTGTCACGATCCTGTCAGAGGCCCTCTCCAGGAGCTGGCGACAGTGATGAGGCGTCTCGACAGCATGGTCCAGCGGCATCACGACAACAAGGTCATCTGCCATCGTCGCTGCTCAGAGCGCCAGCGTCGTGCTCAGCCGTGGGTATGCCAATGGTTGGTGTCGCACCGAGCACGGCTTCCTCGCGCTGTCGCAACGTTGTCAGAATTCTGTCGAAGAGCCTTTCTCGCGAGCGAGACAGTGCCGGTGCTGGTCAAGATATGGGGGTGTCGACCCGCCGAGCCGATCTACTGCCCCAGGCCGCTCGTGGCCTCCTCGGACTGGAGTCTCCTCGGGCTTCTGACTGACCCTCACAAGCCGGTCATGAAGCCTCTCTCTCAGGTGGCTTCCTCGGCGGTCGCGGGCTTCGGTAGTCGTCGGGGTCGTAGCCGAGGAAGCTTCGATGACCGTCTCCGGGGAGATCTCAACGGCCATCGACACTCCTGGCGGGAGGCGAACTCGCCGCGTTTGAGCGGTCGCCGAGCCGAGATCGAGAAGAACAGCCCACCTGGTTCACGAGGAGGCGTGCCTGGATGCTCAGCAAGCCACGCCCGTGTCTGGGACACGTGCGAGGAGCGGTTGCCCAACACCAGATTGATCGCAAGGTCGGATTGGACCACCTATCGATCGCGGCCGGCGGCTGCTTCGATCTCACGCCTGCGCTCAAGGTACAACGGCTCCACATAACTACTCTTTCGGACAAGCGTACCGAGCTCCTGGCGGTACGTCCGCTTGCGGTCAGCTTTGAATGAGAGCCAGTTGAAGCTTCCAGTGACGATAGTGTCGTCGGCAACAAGGATCTTGGCATGGGTGTTGCCAAGCTGACCGACAGTCATGTTCTTATGGCCACCAGCAAGTTTACGAAGCGACTCGATCGCCTTCCTATCCCGCTCATCCCTAGGCATCTCGCTGCTGATCCCAAAGCCAATATGAACCTCGGTGCCAGTTCGGAGGAGACGAGAGAGGCCATTAAGGAAGGCCGAGTCCACGACCTCAGCCCGAATCCAGGGAGAGACAATGAGGAGCCGTTGACGGGACTCCCTGATCGCCCTCTCTAGAAGCGATCTCATTTCGTATGTCTCAACCTCGCGAACCTCAATCGAGTCGAGCTGCTGCTGCGCGGCTCTAAGCTCAGCCTTAGCTTCTTCAGGAGAGGGCACACCAGTGATCTCTTCGAATTCCGCGTGCCTTGCTGTGACCCGCTCCATGTGCCTCGTAGCGTTCGCGATGCGCGCCTGGGCTCTCCTGACTTCTGCGAGCGGTACGCGCTCCGCGATCAACTCTGGAGGAAGCTGCGATGTGTCGTCCAGCTCTGCCTTTGCGGCGGTAGGGGAAATGCCGATGAACTTAAGCCCTCCTAGTTGGTTCAAGACATCTTCATGAGTCGGGGCGAGCCGGCCGTCGATCGCCATCATCATCTGAAGATCTTGACCGTCATCTGGTTGGAAAACTAGGAGATCACCGACAAGGTAGCGGGCCTCTGCCCGAGTCACCCTGATGATGCGCAAGAGGTCGGCCTCGAGCCGATCCTTAGTAACCACTCGCCGAATGACCTTCTCGACGTCCTCGGTGCGAAGCTGATCTGTTCCAGGCTTCTTCGCTTGCCGTGGATTGATGAGGCGGAGCTTCGCACTCATCTTTGCATCCTTCGGCCGAAGAAGATCGGGCTTTCTTACGTCGGTGGGCCGCCACAGTAGCCGGTCGAATGCAATGTAGATGTCCGTCCGCTTTGGCGTGACCATCTTAAGAGATTCTCGAAGTTCCCTACCGACCGGAGTGAGCGAAAGGCGCCGGCCAATTTGCCCCGGTATCGCAAGATAATCTAGCGAGTCGGCTTGATACAGAGTAGCGGCGGCGGTCTCGATCATGACCCGGTCGACGCCCAAGAAAGCGGAGACGTCCTCGACCGTATCGAGGCCAGCATGTACAGCCTCAAGGACGAACTCCTCCAGAACGGGCTTATCCTTGCGCTCCAGAATAAGACAGTCCAGCGTCAGCCAATAGTAGGGAAGGCCGACGGGCTCACAATCCAAGAGTGTCATGCCAGGTCGCGCCAAAGCATACCGGCGGGCTACCTCAAGATTCTGGTCCGTCATGGCTCAAGCTCCACGAGCGAACATGACTGAGGATGAGACTTGATATGGTAGAGGACCTTGAGGAGCGGTCCTTCCTTCAAGGAGCAGAAGACACTGTCGCCAATGATGGCAAGCCCGAGGCGTCCACGCGAAAGTGCGACGTTCGCTCGCGCCTCCTGATTCAGGAATCCGAACCTACCCAAAGGATTGCTACGGGTAACCGAAAACACCACAACATCAGCCTCTCGACCCTGTGCCGCGTCTACGCTGTTCACCTCGACGGCGAGATTCACCCAGTCGCGCGCCGCAGCGCTAACCTGGCTGTGGATCTCCGCAACCTGAGGGCGGTAAGGGGAAAGAACAAGTACCTCTAGCGGGTCTTTCTGTTCGTTCCTTGAGCGACTGGCGAGGTCCAAGCGGGCCAAGATATCGAACGACCTGCCTCGCTTCGGTAGTGTTGAGATAGCTCTTTCCATCGGCACCCGCGGGACGTTCGAAACGGTCGCGCAACCGAGATGTCGTAAGCCAGACGACCGGAGCGGGTAAGGCCAGTCCAAGCCTCTCCGGTGACGGACCCTCATTGATGAGCGCGCCGCTGTAGAAGCAGTCACTGATGAGTTCACCGATAGCCGCGACCATTCTGTGTTGGGTTCGCAACATCGCGGAACATGCGTTTGGCAAGCCAAGGGACAGCCGATCAAAGAGCGTCGTGCGAAGCTCAACCGGGTCCAGGTCATACTCTTGCTGGACTGATCGCTCTTTCAGCGCCTCTTCCTGGAACGGCGGAAGTTGCTTGCGATCCCCCACAAGAACCCACCGTCTTGCTCGTACTAACGGTACGAGGGCTTCCGTTGCCGTGGCCTTCGACGCCTCATCTAGAATGCAAAGGTCGAAGTCGACCGTGTCGAGCGCATGGAATCCTGCTACTCCCACGCATGTACCGGCCACGACACTGGTGGCAGCAAGGAGCGGCGCCTGGAACTCATCACTGTGGCCTAAACGCTCAAGCCATCGACCTTGAAGGGCGACCAGCTCACGCATCTGAACAGCGGCGGGGTCTCCCTCGGGTAGCAGCACGTCGGCCCACAGGAGAGCATCTTCAGCGGTACCGTCCTCAAGGACATCGCCGAGGTCTGGGCTCAATTCGACAATAGCCTTAACCGCCGTATCAGTGTCTCGAGCGAGCTTGGATAGCTGGGCGACCACCTCGTCTCGTTCGTCGGCGACCTCCTCGGCCTGAGAGGTGCTCGGAATCTCGCTGGGGTCGGAAGGCGAGTCGTTAGCCTCGGCGATTTGCTGGGTGAGCGCGGCCGCCCTTGCCTTTAGCTCAACCTCCTCTCGGCGCATCTCTGAGAGGGCTCTGAGCAGAAGGGCAGCTCGGACCGAACGTAACTCGAGACCGAGTTCCTCGGCCTTCTGTTCGATGTACTGAGTGGACCTACGTCGAACATCGTTGCTCCATGCTCCCATCCGGCTCTCAAGCAGCAGCGATGAGACCTGATCGGCCACCTTAGTGGAGCTTGCGGCTCCAGCAAGTCGAACCAGCTGGTCTGTGACGTTGCTCGCGCTCAATCGGGCAAGCGCATGGTCGAGGGCCACATTGGTCTGGCTGGTAAGTAGGATTCGAGCCTGAGGGTTCCTACGAAGCTCCTGAGCGATCAGCTCTGTGATGAGAGTGGTTTTGCCCGTGCCAGGAGGTCCCTGAACGACGAAGAAGTCCTCCGCGCCAAGCGCGCGCTGCACGGCATCCTTCTTGTCGACATCCAGATTCTCGTGAAGCCATTGATCCTCCCCAACGGCAACGCTTTGTGGCAAGGCCGCCACGTCGGGATGGATAAGGAGCCTAGGAAGCTCCGGGCGAACTAGCAGCGGTCCCTGCATGCGGACAGCGGTAAGTGCGTCGCGTTCGCGACTGATAGAGGATCGTGCGGCAGCCGTATCCCGGACCAGGACACCACTTGGTGGGATCGATCGATACTCTTCGTCCAGATAGAGGGTGACCTTATTGGCAGAAACATCGTCCACCATGCCCCGGACGCGAAGCCGCCGACCCCCATCGACAACCCGGCGGTACTCGTCGATTGTCGGACTCTCATCTATTTGCGGAATGGTAAAGGTCGCGCGGCGGCGACGGTGCTCGACGGAGGTGTAGTGCAATGGCGCCTCCTTGCCGCTCTCAATTCCCTCCCGAGCATTGAGCTCCTGATACCACTGGTCGAAAAGTCGGTTCTCTTCGCGCTGTTCGCGTTGTCTTTGGCGGGCAAGCTCATCCTCGTCGGCTTCGGTGACGAGTGCGCGCAGTGCTTCGCCGGCCTTGTGGTGATTGAACGGAGCGGCAAACGTGAACCTGAAGCCGGTGGGGGCGAAGTTTAGTTCGCGCCACTTGTCGGCATCCCCTGGCTCTAGCTGTAAGGCATGGATGACATTAAAGCGGCTGTTAGGAATTGGGCTTGCGGTCCGCTTAATTGAAGCACCCTCGGGTTTATCGTCAGCCGTGACCTGAAGGCTCCACTGTGAGCCGGCGAGGAAGAAGTGCCGCCCTTGAAGACCATCGGGGGAGCTTCCGGCCGGTGTCTGCGGCCGGAAGGTGGGCACATCGTTGAGGTCAGCCTCGAGGAGAGCTTCCACCTCCTCTGTCCCGGCTGCCCCGGTGGCCTCGCCGACGATCGTGATTGCTGATTTCGTGAGGGCCAAATAGACGACCTGCTGAACCACATGCTTGGCATGCCGGCGCTGCTGCAGGCTCTCGAGCTCAAGGCTCAGGAGGGAACCATTCTGAGGGCGGCCCGCTGGATCGAAGTCGACGCAGCGCTCAATCAGTGAGTGAAGCTCAGGTGACACGTCGAGGCTGTCGAGCGCGACTTGGATATCGTTGTAGTCGTCAAGGCTCACGTTAGACAAGCAGGCCAGCATCAGAACTCCGAACCCGTACACATCCCGCGCGTAACTTGCAGTGCCCTCGATCTCAGGGGCCGCGTACGGGCGCGACCCAAACGCGGCGGCTGTCATAGGCCCACCGGTGAGTGCGTTCTTGATCTTGCTAATCCCGAAGTCCGCGAGCTTGGGAATGTCACCTGTCGAGACGAGGACATTGCTCGGCTTGATATCGCGATGTACTACCGACCGCTGATGGGCGAAAGCCAACGCATTAGCAAGGGGAAGAGCAACCGCTTCGACGAAGTCGTCGAACCCAGGCGGTTCGGGGCCAAGCCACTCCGTGAGCGTCGTGTCAACCCACTCGAGGCCGAGGTAGTAGTCGCCAGTCTGTTCGTCCTGACCCGCATCAATGAGCTGTACGATGTTGGGATGCTGAAGTGCCATGAGCGCCTGCTTCTCGCGCTCGAAGAACAGACTTACCTCAGGCGGTGAGAAGCCATCAGCTGAAAGCACCTTGAGCGCGACTGTTGCCTGGTCGCTACTCTGCAGGTCGATTGCTTTGTAGACAACCGACGACCCACCTTGCCGAGCCTGCCCAGGAAGGACGACGAAGCGGCCGCTTACAATGTGCGTGCTCATAGCTCTCCGTCGGCCTCCTTGTCTCCAAGAGGTGCAACCGGCCTAGTAGTTCATAATGTCCGAAGGTTGCGGCTGCTCTTGTATCACGTGCCGTGCTGGGACTCCATCTTGACCTCGGGCAGGGACGAGCTGCCTGACCGCTGCATCCTTGCATCTCTGACGCCCCATCCGCGCTCTACCTGCTGATCTGACCCCTGAGATTGGTCCGCCTGGGTATGAGAGTCCTGATCGCCCAGCAGGGGCAGGAGGACTCGATGAAGCGACGACGCGGCACCCAGAGCAGATCATCCGCAAGCTATGGGAGGCTGATTGATGCGGCCAAGCGGGCCGGGGTCGCGCACGTGGTCAAGCAGTCGGTGCCGTGGGCCGACCCGGACGCCGCGGTGGTGTTCAGCCGCCGGCACGGCCAGATCGAGCAGTACCTGGCCCAATCGGGCCTGGCGTACACCCTGCTGCGGCCCAGCAACCTCATGCAGAACTTCCTCATGTCGGCACAGCCGGTGGCCGAACAGGGCATCCTGTACGGCATGACCGGCCAGGGCCGGGTCGGCTACATCGACACCCGCGACGTCGCCGCGGTGGCCGCCCAGGTGCTGATCAGCCCTGGGCACCAGGGCACCAGCTACACGCTGACCGGACCGGAGGCCCTGTCGGCGGCGGAGGTGGCCGAGCGGCTGTCGGCGGCCACCGCGCGCCAGGTCCGCTATGTCGATCTCGGCCCCGACGCCTTTCGTCAGGCGCTGGCCGGCGCCGGTCTGCCCGGCTGGCTGGTCGACGGCCTGATCGAGACCCACACACTGTTCGCGGCCGGCCACGCGGCGACGGTCACCGACGAGGTGGCCAGGCTGACCGGCCGGCGCCCGCGGACCTTTGCGCAGTTCGCCGCCGATCACCGGGCGGCGTTCGGCGGCCAGCCGTCCTAGCTGCTGGCGGAGCCGCTACTGGCGGCGGCGGTGGCCGCCCCCGAGTTCTCAGCTGCGCTGGGGCAGTGCGGCGGTTCTCCGTGTGCTGGACCCCCTGACGGGTCGCAGCGCTGCGGGGGCAGACGTGGTCGACCGGCGCTTCCGCCGCCGCTACGACGCCGCCCGCACCGTGGAGGCATTCGCCGCCCGCCTGCGCGAGCAGCTCGACCTCGACGCGCTCTCCGTCGAGCTGCTCGCCGTCATCGAGCACACGATGCAGCCGGACCAGACGTCGCCTTGGTTGCATCCGGAGGGATCGCGGGCACGAGGACGTAGGCATCGAGGAAACATTGCTGCGCGGGGACCCCTAACTCGTCTCAAAGCATCCGCCTCCGGGTGCGCGCTTGACAGCCCATAGGATAACCGCTATTCATATAGCTAGCCGTTAGAGGGGAGGGAGCCGTGCAGCAGGAGGTGGTGCTGGCGATGCTGGCCAAGGAGCCGTCGCACGGCTACCAGCTCCGCGCGCGGCTGCAGCAGGCGCTCGGCCCGGTCGGGGACGCGATGAACGCCGGGCAGATCTACGTCACCCTGTCGCGGCTGGAGAAGGCGGGCCTGGTGACCTGCGAGCAGGCGGCTGGCCTCCCGGACCGGCCGGACCGCAAGGTGCACGCGCTGACCGCGGCCGGCCAGCAGCGGGTCACCGCCTGGATCGCGGACGTGAGCTGGCCCGGCCCGGGGCTGGCGGAGTTTCATCTCAAGCTGATCGCGGCCGCGGCGGCCAGGCTCGCCGACCCGCTGGCGATCATCGACGCGCAGCGCCGGGCACTGCTGCGCCGGCTGCGGGATGCCCAGCGCGCGGCGATGGCCGAGCCGGACCGCTCGGACGCGGCGCTGCTGCTGGAGGGCATCGTGCTCCGGCTGCAGGCGGACCTGCGCTGGCTGGAGGCGTGCGAGCGGAACTGGACCGGCCGGAAGGACCGACCATGAACGACACAGACGGCACCCGGGTGCTGCGCGCCCGCGGGCTGCGCAAGGAGTACGGCCGGGACGCGGGCCTGGTCCGCGCGGTCGACGGGGTGGACCTGGACGTCGCGCCGGGCGAGACGCTGGCGGTGATGGGCCCGAGCGGGTGCGGGAAGTCGACGCTGCTGCACCTGCTTGGCGGGCTGGACCGGCCCACGGCCGGGGAGATCTGGCTGGCCGGGCAGCGCGCCGACCGGCTCACCGAACGAGGGCTGGCCCGGCTGCGGCGCACTGCGGTGGGGTTCGTGTTCCAGGCCTTTCACCTGATGGATGAGCTGACCGCGGTGGAGAACGTCGAGCTGCCCGCGCTGCTGGCCGGGCGCTCGCCGCGTGCGGCCCGGCGGCTGGCCGCGGACCTGCTGGAACGGGTCGGGCTGGCCGACCGCGCCGGCTTCCTGCCCGCCGCGCTGTCCGGGGGCCAGCGCCAGCGGGTCGCCATCGCCCGGGCGCTCGCCAACCAGCCCGCAGTGGTCCTGGCCGACGAGCCGACCGGCAACCTCGACAGTGCGGCGACCTTGGCGCTGCTCCGCCTCTTCGAGAGCCTGCACGTGGCCGGGCAGACCCTGGTCATCGTCACCCACGACTCCCGGATCGCGGCCACCGCCGACCGGATGCTCTCGATGCGCGACGGGGCCTTCATCGACGAGACCAGGCTCACGGGCGGTACCAGGGGCAACCTCGCCGACCTGGCCGGGCTGGGAGGCTGACCGATGGGCAAGGTCCTGCTCGTCTGCCGCCTCGCGGTGAGGGACATCCGTCGCCGGCCAGCCCAGGCGATCCTGCTGCTGCTCGCGATCGCGGCGGGGGCAACGACGTTGACGCTCGGGCTCGCGCTCCGGGGCACGACGAACAACCCGTACGCCAGGACCCGGGCGGCGACGAACGGACCGGACCTCGTCGCGGTGGTCTTCCCGGACGGCTCGAGTGCGCCTGGGCCGGCAACGTCGGCCCGCCCAGGCGGTTCGGGCGGCCCGAGTGGCCCCGGGTCGGCCGATATGGGCGGGCTGGTGCCCCTCGAGCACGCCCCGGGCGTGGCCGCGCACAGCGGGCCGTTCCCCGTGACGTGGACGCTGCTCCGGGCGGGGCACACCACGGGTAGCGCCGAGGTGGAAGGGCGGAGCGCTGCGCCCTCGTCCGTCGATCGGCCGAAGCTGCTGCAGGGCACCTGGGTCCGGCCCGGCGGGGTGGTCGTCGAGGCAGCGTTCGCGAACGCGCTCGGCCTGCACGTCGGTGACCGGCTGCGCCTGGGCGGGACCTCGTTCGAGGTTACAGGGACGGCGGTCACCGCCGCTCTCCCCGCCTATCCGGACACCTGCTCCCACCCCGGCTGCTTCCTGGCGAACAGCATCAGCTCCTCCAACCCCGGCCTCGTCTGGGCCACCGACACCGACGCCTCACACATCGCGCGCGCGGCGACCTCCACACCCCTCGCCTACTTCCTGAACCTCAAGCTCAACGATCCTGCCGAGGCAAGCGCGTTCGCCGACCGCTACAACGCCAACGCCGCACCGACGGCGCCGTTTCTGTATTCCTGGCAGAGCATCCGCGACGGGGACGCGCAGGTGCTCGCCAACGTGCAGCTGGTCCTCATCACGGGAAGCTGGCTGCTCGCCCTCCTGGCGCTCGCAAGCGTGGCGGTGCTCGTCGGTGGCCGCATGGCCGAGCAAACCCGCCGGGTGGGCCTGCTGAAGGCGGTCGGGGCCACGCCGCGGCTCGTTGCCGTCGTGCTGCTCTTCGAGCACGTGCTCGTCGGCCTGTGCGCCGCCGGAGTGGGGCTGGTTGTCGGATGGCTGGCGGCGCCGTTGCTCGACGGTCCGGGGGCAGGCCTCCTCGGTGCCCCGAGCGCCCCGTCGCTCACCGCCTCCACGGTCGGCCTGGTGGTCGCGCTGGCGCTCGCGGTGGCGATCGTGGCGACGTTCGTGCCGGCGGTTCGTGCCGCGCGTCAGAGCACGGTCGCAGCGCTCGAGGACTCGGCCCGGGCGCCACGGCGCCGGGCAGCGGTGATCAGGCTCTCGGCGCACTTGCCGGCGCCGCTCCTCCTCGGCGTCCGGCTTGCGGTTCGCCGGCCGCGGCGACTGCTGCTGAGCGTGTTCAGCGTCGCCGTCACCGCGAGCGGTCTCGTGGCCGTGCTGATCCTGCATGCGACTACGGCGACTACAGGGAGCCGGTCCCTCGGTCCCAAGCTGGGCGAGGTAACCGCCATCATCTCGGTCATGCTCGTCGTCCTGGCCGCCGTCAACGCCGTCTTCATCGCCTGGGCGACGGCGCTCGACGCGCGGCACTCGGCCGCTCTCGCCCGTGCCCTCGGAGCCACGCCAGCGCAGATCACCACCGGCCTGTCCGTGGCGCAGCTGCTCCCGGCTCTGACCGGGGCGCTGCTTGGCATCCCGGGCGGGATCGGCATCTACGACGCCCCCAAGAATGGCCCGGGCCCGACGACGATTCCGTCTGCCCTCTGGCTTGCTGTGATGGTCGCCGGGATGCTGCTGGCCGTCGCCGCGCTCACCGCCATCCCAGCCCGCATCGTCGCACGCCGGCCCGTGGCCGAAGTACTCCAGGCCGAGGCCGCGTGACCAGATGGTCAATGTGCGGGGGCGGCCGGAGTACGGCGAACGGGCAATAGACGGTAGGGCGAGCAGGCCACCAGCGGCGTACGGTATCGCCCGGTTACTCCCGGATGGCGAGACCAGGTCGGAGGGCGCCTGGTGGCCTCGATCGAACGGACCGCCTACCCGCGGTTCAAGCGCATCATCGCTGCGAAGAAGCTGCGCGAGGCGTTCACGCCGAGCGCCGACGAGGTGGCGTGGGCGCGCGAGGCGACCCGGGCGCCCGGCCACCTGCTGGGCCTGGTGGTGCTGCTCAAGTGCTTCCAGCGGCTCGGCTACTTCCCCAAGCTCGCCGACGTCCCCGCCGCGGTCACCGAGAACGTCCGGGACTGCCTGGAGCTGCCCGGCGAGGTGGCGCTGGACTACGACGCCGACCGGACGCTGCGCCACCACAAGGCCCTCGTGCGCGACCGGCTGGGGGTGGTGCACGCGCCCGAGCAGGCCCGCAAGCTGGCCGAGGAGGTGATCCGCGAGGCCGCCCAGGCCAAGGACAACCCGGCCGACCTGATCAACGTCGCGCTCGAGGAGCTGGTCCGCGGCCGCTACGAGCTGCCCGGCTACACCACCCTGGACGCGCTGGCCGCCCGCGTCCGCGCCGAGGTCAACACCGCGCTGTTTGCCACCATCGGCGCGCGGCTCACCCCCGCCGACCGGGCGGGGCTGGAGCGGCTGCTGGAGGTCGACCCGGCCACCCACCGCAGCGGCTACGACCGGCTCAAGCAGCCCGCCAGGGCCGCCACCCTCACCAAGTCAAGCAGCACCTGGCCCACCTGGCCTGGCTCGATGGGCGGGGGCGAGCACGCGCGTGGCGGCTGGTGCTGGTGGCGTGTCTGCTGCACCAGGCGCAGATCCGTGCCCGCGACGAGGTCGCGACCATGTTCTGCAAGCGCATGGCCGCCATCACCAAGAAGGCCAAGGAGCACCTCGTCCGGCCCCGCGAGCAGCACCGCGCCGACACCGAGCGGCTGCTGGGAGTGTTCGGCGACGTGCTGGGCGCGGTCCGCGAAGGGTTGAGCCCCAGCGCCGACGAAGGCCTCGTCGACGTCGACAACGACGCGACGGCCGGGCCGGTCGACGTCGCTGCCGACCCCATCCCGGCGGTGTGCGAGCGCACCGGGCGGCTGGTGCTGGCCACCCTGCACGACGCCGGCGGCATCCGCCGCCTGGCCGCCGACCACGAGACCGTGTCCGCCCACCACGGCAACAACCACGCGCCGCTGATGGAGCGGTTCTACCGCAGCCACCGGCCGGTGCTGTTTGCGCTGCTGGACGCGCTGGAGCTGCAGCCAACCAGCGCCGACCGCACCGTGCTGGACGCCGTGGCGTTCCTCAAGGCCAACCGCCATCGCATCGGCGAACTCGTCTCCGACCACCAGGCCGACGGGATGCCGCTGGACCTGTCGTTTGCCTCAGAGCAGTGGCAGCAGGTCCTGCGCAGCCGCCGCAAGCCCGGCCGGCTGCACCGCCGCCACCTTGAGGTGTGCGTCTTCAGCGCCCTGGCCGCCGAGCTTCGCTCCGGCGACGTCGCCGTGGTCGGCTCCGACGCTTACGCCAACCTCTACGACCAGCTCATGAGCTGGCGCGAGTGTCAGCCGCTGGTGGCTGACTACTGCGCCGAGGCCGGCATCCCCGCCGACCATGGCGCGTTCGTCGCCCAACTCCGCGGCGAACTGGCCGTCGTCGCCGACCGGGTCGACGCCGGCTACCCTGACAACGTCGACCTGGCCATCGACGAGGGCGGCGCTCAAGCGCCGCCAGGGCAAAGACCGCCGCAGCTCGGCGCTGGCGCTGGAGGCGGCGGTCAGCGAGCGGATCCCCGAGCGGGGCCTGCTGGACATCGTGGCCCGCACCGCCTACTGGCTGGGCTGGCACCGCCACTTCGGGGCCCGCGTCCGGTGCCGACCCCAAGCTCCGCGACGCGCTGGGCCGGTACGTGCTGCTGGTGTTCTGCTACGGCGCCAACCTCGGCCCCGCGCAGCTCGCCCGGCACATGCGCGGCCGCGTCAGCCCCCACGAGCTGTCGCTGGCCAACAAGCACACCACCGCCGCCAAGCTCCAGGCCGCCTCCACCGACGTCATCAACGCCTTCGCCCAGCTCGACCTGCCACGGGTGTGGGGCGACGGTAGCCGGGTCGCGGTGGACGGCAGCCAGATCGACACCTGGGCCGACAACCTGCTGGCCGAGACCTCGATCCGCTACGGGGGCTACGGCGGGATCGCGTTCCGGCACATCGCCGACTCCTACATCGCGCTGTTCAGCAGGTTCATCCCCTGTGGGGTGTGGGAGGCGGTCTACATCATCGACGGGCTGCTGCAGAACGCCAGCGACGTCCAACCCTCCGAGATCCATGCGGACACCCAAGGCCAGTCGCTGCCGGTCTTCGGGCTGGCCAGGATGCTGGGCTTCGACCTGCTCCCGCGGATCCGCAACTGGCAGGACCTGGTCTTCTACCGCCCAGCTGCCCGGTCCCGCTACCGGCACATCGACGCGCTGTTTGCCCCGGACGCGGTGATCGACTGGGGGCTGATCGAGCAGCACTGGCCGGACCTGCTGCGCACCGTGCTGAGCGTCCGGGAGGGCCGGATCAGCTCGGTGACGCTGCTGCGCCGGCTCGGCAACCACTCCCGCCGCAACCGCCTGTACCGGGCCTTCCGCGAGCTGGGCCGCGTGGTCCGCACGATCGTGCTGCTGCGCTTCCTGTCCGAGCCCAAGCTCAGAGACTCGATCGCGGTGGTCACCAACCGGATGGAGGCCTTCAACGGCTTCGCCAAGTGGCTGCAGTTCGGCAACGATGGGGTGCTGGCCGCCAACGACCCCGACCACCAGGAGAAGCTCGTCAAGTTCAACGCGCTGCTGGCCAACCTGGTGATCTACCACCTCACCGTGGACATCACCGCGGCGGTCAACCAGCTCGTCGCCGAGGGCTGGAGCGTCGACCCCGACGACCTGGCCACGATCAGCCCCTACCTGCAAGGTAAGGTCCGCCGCTTCGGCGACTGGGTGCTGGATCTGCCCCCGCCCGAGGCGGGCGTGCCGACCGAACTGGACCTCGACCTGAACGGGGTCGGCTGATGCTGGCGGGACTCTTGCCGGGACTCCTACTGTCGACCAGCCCGACGACCCGATGATGCCTCGACTTCCGAGAAGTCGCGTTCTCGGAAGTAAACTCCCGCCACACCGACACCCATGGCGCCAGCCTGGTCGGGTTCACGTTTGTGCACCTGTTGGGGTTCCGGCTGCTACCGAGGCTGAAGAACATCGGGTCCGCCCGGCTGTACCGTCCGGAAGGCGGCTCGATGGACGCCTGGCCCCGCCTGGCGCCGGTGCTGTCCAACCGGCCGATCGACTGGCCGCTGATCGAACGTCAGTACGACCAGATCGTAAAGTACGCGACCGCGCTGCGGCTGGGCACCGCCGAGGCCGAGCAGGTCCTGCGCCGCTTCACCAGGGCAACGGCCCCAAGCATCCCACCTACCAGGCGATCGAAGAGCTCGGTCGGGTGCTGCGTACGATCTTCATCTGCGAGTACGGCACCAGCCCGGCGCTGCGCCGCGAGGTCCACAAGGGCCTGCAGGTCGTGGAGAAACTGGAACTCGGCCAACACCGAGTTGTTCTACGGCAAGGACAGCGAACTGACCGGCCCGGACAAAGAGCACGCCGAGGTGTCGATGCTGGCGCTGCATCTGCTGCAAAGCGCCCTGGTCCATATCAATACCCTGCTGCTCCAAAACATTCTGGAGGACCCCGCCTGGGCCGAGCGGCTCACTCCTGCGGACCGGCGCGCCTTGAGCCCGCTGTTTTGGACCCACGTCAACCTGTACGGCAAATTCGATCTCGACATGGACCGGCACCTGGACCTACACGTTCCCCTGGTCCCGGCGAGGGCATGACGCCCGGCCATCGTCTACAGGTCGGATAGGGTGCGGTGCTGCCAGGCGCGACAGTACTCGTTGCAGAACGCGGCGTCGGCGCGTTTGCGGAGCCGGCGGTGCGGCTCGTGGCATGGTGCCTGACGGGCCTGGCAGGCGGTGCAGTAGTCCCGGGGTTTCGCAGCGGGTAGGCACACCGTCTGCTTGGTCTGCTCTGAGCAGCCCGAACGTGGCGCAGCAGGAGGCTGGTTGTGTGCCCACGTACATGCGTTCTGCCTGGCCAGCGTCGTATGTGCCTAGCGCGTGAAAACTTCTGAATGGCAGTTTCACGCATTAGGAGAGGCATACGCCGGACGTGACTATTCGCACGGGGACCATGCCGCCGCTCAATGCCGGGGTCGGTCGGCAAAGTCTGAGCCGTGGCCCCGACCTATCTCGGCTCGCGGGAGCGGGGCACGACCAGGCCCGATTCGTAGGCGGTGACGACCGCTTGGGTCCGGTCGCGCAGGCCGAGCTTGGTCAGGACGCGGCTGACGTGGGTCTTCACGGTTTCCTCGGTGACGATCAGGCGGGCGGCGATCTCGGGATTGGAGAGGCCTTCGGCGACCAGGCGCAGCACCTGGGTCTCGCGTGGGGTGAGGGTGGCGAGGGCGGGCGTGGAGGCGGCTTCCGGCTTGGCGCGCAGCAGGGCGAACTCACTGATGAGGCGGCGGGTGATGGCTGGGGCGAGCAGGGCGTCGCCGGCGGCGATGACGCGGACGGCGTCGAAGAGGCGCTCGGCGGTGACGTCTTTGAGTAGGAAGCCGCTGGCGCCGGCGCGCAGCGCGTCGTAGACATACTCGTCCAGGTCGAAGGTGGTCAGGATGAGGATGCGAGGCGTGTCCGCGCCGGAGGCGGTCAGCTGTCTGGTCGCTTCGATGCCGTCCATGCCGGGCATGCGGACGTCCATGAGGACGACGTCGGGGCGAAGCTCCCGGCAGCTCCGCACCGCCTCGGCGCCGTCGGAAGCCGTGCCGACGACCGTGAAGTCTGGCTGGGTGTCGAGCAAGGCGGCGAAGCCGGTGCGGACGACCTGGTGGTCGTCGGCGACGACGATCCGCACCGCCGGTGCCGCGGTCATCCGGTCGGTCATCCGCGCACCTCGGCCGTGGCGGGCAGGGTGGCTTCAATGAGGAAGCCGCCGCCGGCCGCTGGGCCGGTGCGCAGCTTGCCGCCGACAGCCGCGGCGCGTTCTCGCATGCCGGACACCCCATGGCCGCCGGCTGGTGCCTCCGGGAGCGTGGGGGGTGGACCGGGTCCGTTGTCGCGGATGTGCAACCGCAGGGCGTCGTCGGTGTAGTGGAGTTCCACGTCGACGGCGGCGCCTGGCGCGTGGCGGCGAGCGTTGGTGAGCGCTTCCTGGATGATGCGGTAGGCGGCAAGCTCGACGCCCGGGTCGAGCGGGACCGGCACGCCGCGGAGGATGAGGCGGGTCCCAGCCCCGGACGCGTCCCGTGCCTCGTCGAGCAGGTCGTTGAGCTGCTTGAGATCAGGCTGGGGCCGCAGCTCGGGGGCGTCTGCCTGGGCGTCCTCGCGCAGCACGCCGAGCAGCCGCCGCATCTCGGTCAATGCGGCGCGGGCAGTGTCGCCGATGGCGGACAGCCGCTGCGCCCCGGCGGCGGGCATCCCGGGCGTGGTCAGCCGGGCCGTCTCCGCCTGCACGGCGACCATGGAGATGTGGTGGGCGACGACATCATGCAGTTCGCGGGCGATGCGCGCCCGTTCGCCACGGGCCGTGTGCTCGAGCAGGGTGCCGGCGTCGGCCTGCCGCGCGGCGCTGTGCGCCAACGCTTCGCTGCGCGCCTGCCGTGCGATCCCGACCCAGGCGGTCGCCGGGGCCAGCGCGGCCAGCAGCACGGTGAGAACGCTTGCCTCAGACCCCGTGGGACTCCCACGAGCCAGCGCCAGGACCAGGAACGGCACGGCAAGGCCCGTCGCCAGGAGCTGGGTGCCGTTCCGCTGGGCGCCGTGCTGGCCGAGCCGGTACAGGACGATCAGCTGCGCGCAAAGGCCCGCGACCGTCAGCGTGTCGAAGACCGCGAGCGACAGCACGTTCGCCGCGGAGACGACGATGGCGGCCGCGCTCGGACGCAGGAGCGCCAGTGGCAGCGTGGTGGCCAGGGCGAGCAGGCACAGCACCAAGAGGAATCGCGCGCTCGCGCCAGAACTCGTTAGCGGTGCGCGCACGCCGGAGGTCACCAGCGGCGAGTTCGCAGCGGCGCCGGTGAATCGGGCGTTCGTGCTGCGACCCGTGAAGCGAGCGATCGTCTCGAAGACTGCGAACAGCCCCAGGAGCGCCCCGGTGATGGCAGGCGCGTGCGGGGCGGCGGCGATCCGCCGTCCCTTGTCGGTCCATCCGCCGCGCCAGTCACCCACTCGGCTCACCCCGATCATTGTCGCCGCTGGTCGGCGCGCTGGCGTCCCCGTCGCCAGGGATACCGCTGTCCCTCGTGCGAGGGATGGGTGGCGGCGGATGTCCCTCCTGCCAGCGACGGCGAAGATGGCTCCCCGGCGTGACGACCGCACCGCCCTGCACCCGTAGCGTTCCTGGCATGGAAGCGACTATGGAGGCGACCATGGAAGCGACTATTGACGTTACCGGCCTGCGCAAGCGATTCGGGCAGACACTGGCCCTGGACGGGCTGTCCTTTACCGTCATGCCGGGGACCGTCACCGGCTTCGTCGGCCCCAACGGCGCGGGAAAGTCCACCACCATGCGGGTGATCCTCGGCCTGGACGCCCCCGACGAGGGCCACGCGCTGATCGGCGGACGGCCATACCGGAGCCTGCGGCACCCGTTGCACCACGTCGGAGCGCTGCTGGACGCCGGTGCGCTGCAGCCGAGCCGGAGCGGCCGCAATCACCTGCTGTGGCTGGCCCACTCCCAGGGTCTGACCGCGAAGCGGGTCGACCAGGTGATCGAGCAGGCCGGCCTGCAGTCGGCGGTCCGGCGCAAGGCGGGCGGCTACTCGCTGGGCATGCGGCAGCGGCTGGGGATCGCCGCGGCGATGCTGGGCGACCCGCCGGTGCTCCTGTTCGATGAGCCGTTCAACGGCATGGATCCGGAGGGCATCGTGTGGATGCGTGGCTTCCTGCGGTCGCTGGCCGCCGAGGGGCGCGCGGTGCTGGTGTCCAGCCATCTGATGAGCGAACTTCAGGACAGCGCCAGCCATCTGGTGGTGATCGGCCGCGGCCGCCTCGTCGCCGACACCAGCGTGGCGGACCTGATCGCGGCCGCGTCCGGAGACCGGGTCACCCTGCGGACCACCGCGCGATCGGAGGCGATGACGGTGCTGGCGCGCGCGGGCGCCACGGTGGCGGCCACCGACCGTGACACGCTGACGGTGTCCGGCTTGGCGGCGCGTCGCGTCGTGGCGCTGCTCGGCGAGCACGCGGTGCCGTTCTCCGAGGTGTCGGCGCACCGCGCGACGCTGGAGGAGGCCTACATGGAGCTGACCAGGGACGCAGTCGAATTCCGCGCCGCCACGGCCACCGACGCGGCCAAGGACGGGGAGGCGGCGCGATGACCACCAGCACCATCACGCCATACCGCTCCAGCCAGCAGGTGGGTCGCGACGGCTTCGCGCAGCTCCTGCGTGCCGAATGGACCAAGTTCAGGACGGTGCGCGGCTGGGTGGTCGGCATGGCCGTCGCGGCACTGGTGACCCTGGGGCTTGGGCTGTTCAGCGCATCCGCCAGTCACTCCAATTCCGCTTGCATCGGTCCGGCCGGTCGGGCCTGTTCGTCCAAGCCCACCGTCGTAGTGGGGCCGGACGGCGAGGCGGTGAACGACAGCTTCTACTTCGTGCATCAGCCGCTGGCGGGAAACGGCAGCATCACCGTGCGGATGACCTCCCTGACCGGCGTGATCCCGTCATTGAAGACCCCGGCCGGTCAGGGCCAGGGCCCGCTGGCGGGCGGGCGCCCCGGCCTCCAGCCGTGGACCAAGGCCGGGATCATCGTCAAGGAGAACACCAGCCAGGGATCGGCTTACGCGGCGATCATGGTCACCGGTGCCCACGGCGTGCGGATGCAATACAACTACACCCACGACAAGGCCGGCCTCGCCGGCGGCGTCTCCACGGCATCGCCGCGCTGGCTGCGGCTGACCCGTTCCGGTGACACCCTCACCGGCGAAGAGTCGGCCGACGGCACCCACTGGACCACCGTCGGCACCGCTCATCTGGCCGGGCTGCCAGCCACGGTGCAGGCCGGGCTGTTTGTCGCCTCCCCCGGATACTCCCAGCTGTCCCAGCATTTCGGCGGGAGCACCGGGACCGGCGGCCCCACCCAGGCGACCACTGCCTTCGATCAGGTCAGCCTGCAGGGCAGCTTGCCCGGCGGCGGGTGGCGCGGCGAAGCTGTCGGAGCCGGCGGCGCTGGCGACCCATCGCTGGACGGGTTCAAGCAGGCCGGTGGCACCTTCACCGTGAGCGGGTCCGGCGACATCGCGCCGGAGGTGGTCGGATCCGTCGGCCCCGGGCAGCCGATCGAGCGCGCCCTCGTCGGCGCGTTCGCCGGGTTGATCGCGGTGATCGTCGTGGGCGCGATGTTCATCACCGCCGAGTACCGGCGGGGCCTGATCCGCACCACCCTGGCCGCCAGCCCGCGGCGTGGCCGGGTGCTGGCGGCAAAGGCCATCGTGATCGGCTCGGTCGCCTTCGTGGCTGGGCTAGTGGCCGCCGCCGTCGCGCTCCCGATCGACGCGCGGATCCTGCGCGCCAACGGCAACCTCCTGCTGCCGGTGCCCTCGCTCACCGAGCTGCGCCTGATCGTTGGCACCGCGGCGCTGCTCGCCGTCGCCGCCGTCCTGGCCCTGGCCGTGGGCGCTGTGCTGCGGCGCAGCGCCGCGGCGGTCACCGCCGGCATCGTGGCGATCGTCCTGCCCTACATCCTCGCCACCGGCTACGTCATGCCGACCGGCCCGTCGCAGTGGCTGCTGCGGCTCACCCCGGCCGCCGCCTTCGCCATCCAGCAGAGCATTCCGCAGTACCCGCAGGTCAGCAGCGACTACACGCCGGTATTTGGCTACTACCCGCTGGCGCCGTGGGCCGGCTTCGCCGTGCTGTGCGCCTGGGCCGCGCTCGTCCTGGGCCTGGCCGTCTTCCTGCTGCGCCGGAGGGACGCATGAGGCAGGCCCTGCACGCGGAGTGGACCAAGCTGCGTACCGTCCCGGGCCCCGGCTGGCTGCTGGTCGCCGCGATGGCACTGACCCTGGCCCTGAGTGCCTTGGTGCTCGGCGCCGAGCACTACCCACTTGTCGGACCCGACCAGGATCCCGACCTCGCCAAGCTCAGCCTCTCCGGGATCCAGCTCGGCCAGGCGCTGGTCGCCATCCTGGCCGTGCTGGTGATCAGCAACGAGTACAGCACCGGCATGATCCGCACCACCTTTACGGCGATGCCGCGCCGGCCCACCGTCCTGGCCGCCAAGGCAGCCGTCGTCAGCGGCGTGGTGCTGGCGGCTGGGGCCATCGCCGTGCTTGGCTGCCTGCTCGTGGGCCGGCTCATCCTGCCCGGCCACGGCTTCACTACGGCGCACGGCTACCCGCTGCTGTCCCTGGCCGACGGGCCGGTCCTGCGCGCCGCCGCCGGCTCCGTCCTCTACCTCGCCCTGATCGCCTTGCTCAGCCTTGGCGCCGCCACCGCCATACGGGACGCCGCGGTCGCCATCGGGATCGTCCTCGGCCTGCTCTACCTCTCCCCGATCCTCGCCCAGGCGGTCACCAATCCGCACTGGCAGCGGCACCTCCAGCAGCTCGCGCCGATGCCCGCCGGGCTTACCATCCAGGCCACCACCAACCTCCGCAGCCTGCCCATCAGCCCCTGGGCAGGCCTCGGCGTGCTGGCGGCCTGGGCGGCGGCGGCGCTGCTTGCCGGCGGGCTGCTGCTGCGCCTGCGCGACGCGTGAACGACGCGTGAACGGCGGGGGGCGGCCTGTTTCCGGCATGGGCTGGGGCAGCGGGTGGGCAGGACGCGGCCGACACGGGAGCGGCGCGGTGGTGTCGCGTGGGCGGCACCGCCAGCGCGGCGGAGCGGTCAGACGCGCCCGACCAGGGTCTCGCCGACCGACGCGATGAGCTGCTCCGTGTCCGAGCCGTCCGAGGCGGCCGGCGGGATCACCAGGCGGTGCACACCCAGGTCGGCATAGCGCCGCCGGTGGGCGCTGGCGAGGTCGATCGGCCCTGGTGGCGTGGTGGTGAGCTCCAGCTCGCCGAGATCGGCGGGACGGTCGCCGCCGGCGGCGACCCGGCGGAGCCTGGCAAGCACAGGAGTTTCTCGCGCTGGTCACATACGACGCTGGCCAGGCAGAACGCATGTACGTGGGCACACAACCAGCCTCCTGCTGCGCCACGTTCGGGCTGCTCAGAGCAGACCAAGCAGACGGTGTGCCTACCCGCTGCGAAACCCCGGTAGTCGATCGGGTCGATAAGGGCTCCACACTCGGCTCGGGCAATTTGGTCGATTCGAGTCCCGTCAAGGTCGGGAGTCGAAGACGGTGAGGTCGAGGCGGGCGAGGCGGGCGGGGTCCAGGAGGATGTCCATGGTCGTGATCCGCCCGTTCTGCAGCGTGAGGGCGGCGACCGCGTAGACGTCTCCGTCCAACAGGGAGAGCCAGCCGGCCGCGCCGTTGACACGCGCGGGCCGCGCGCCGAGGCCGAGCTGCGAGAAGGCCGTCGCTTTGCGGGCGAGGTTCTCGGCGCCGCGAACCTCGACGATGGTCGCGCTGCCGGTGTCTTCGCGGAGCACGATGTCGGGATCGAGCACGGCGACGAGGGCGTCGAAGTTGCCGTCGCGTGCGGCGGCGAGGAAGGCTACAACGACTTCGTGCGGTGCGGCCGCGTCGGCGTCGGCGTCGGGGGTCGTGTCCGCCCTGCGGATGCGGCGGCGTCCGCGGCTGGCGAGTTGGCGCGCCGCGTCGGGCGTGCGGTCGAGGATGGCGCCGATCTCGTCGAAGGGAACTGAGAACATGTCGTGGAGGACGTAGGCGAGCCGCTCTGCCGGCGTCAGCGTCTCGAGCACGACGAGCAGCGCGAGGCCGACGAAGTCGGCGAGCAGCGCCTCGTGCTCAGGGTCGATGCCGACTGCGCGGCCGTCTGCGCGGCCGACGATCGGGTCTGGCAGGTGTGCGTCGAGTGGCTCCTGGCGTCGCGTCGTGCGTGCGCGGAGCACGGCGGCATGGCCGTTGAACCGGTAGCCCGTGCGAACGAACGGATCGACGACGTTGAACTCAATCACCGGCGTGCGACGGCGGTGCTGCGGGGATGTCGACGATCCGGGCCATCCCGCATCTCCAGAACCTTGAGGGCTATCAGAGAGAACAGATTATTCTCTGTGGTATAGCGGGTGTCAAACTCCGAGTAGACCACGGTGAGCAGCACCGACACCGGACGCAGTAGGCTCGGCAGCGACGGATTCTCTGTGACATCGACGGGAGGAGCAGAGCGGATGGGCGAGAAGGTCACCGCGCTCGCCGGCGCCGAGCGCACCCTCGGCGCTGCCGTGGACGCCTTCCTCGCCGAGCCGCGCGCCACCACCACCGCGCGCGCCTACACCCGCACCCTTGACCGCCTGGCCGAGCAGCTCGGCGCCGACCGGCCCCTGGCGGCCCTGGACGACGACGCGCTGGCCGAGGCGGTGACCGCGCTGTGGGGATCACGGAAGCCGGCGACCTGGAATCGCAACGTAGCCACCGTCCGCAGCTTCCTGTCGTGGTGCCGCCGGCACGGCTGGCCCGTCGGCGACCTCACCCTGCGCGTCGACCGCCGCCCAGTGCCCGACGACGACACCCTCGTGATCCCCCTGGCCGAGCTGGAGCGGCTGTGGAGCCGCGCCGAGATCCCCCTGCGCGAGCGGGCCTTCTGGCGGCTGCTGTATGAGACCGCCGCCAGGGCCGAGGAGGTCCTCAGGCTGGACGTCGGTGACCTCGACCTGCCCAACCGGCGCGCGACCGCGCGCACCAAGGGCGGCCATGCCCGCTCGCTGCACTTCCAGACCGGCGCCGCCCGCCTACTGGCCAAGCTCCTCAAGGGCCGGGAGGTCGGTCCAGTGTTCCTCACCCACCGCCGTCCCGCCCCTGGTCGCGCGCCGGCCGCTGGCGACCTGGACCCGGTCAGCGGCCGCGCCCGGCTGAGCTACGAGATGGCCGAGCAGCTCTTCAAACGCCACACCGGCGGCAAGCACCTCCACCAGCTCCGCCACTCCCGCCTGACCCACCTGGGCGACGCCGGCGTGAGCGGCCCGGTGCTGATGAAGATCAGCGGCCACAAGCGCCTGGCCACCCTCCAGCGCTACGTCAAGGTCAGCGACGACGCCGTCGCGGCAGTTCTCGCCGAGCTGGACCCCGACCGGCGCCGCTGACCCAAGGTCATTGAGGTGCTTCTGACTCAATGACCGACGATGGCCGGTTGATCAGACCGCATCGGGGGTCGTCACGGCCGGGTCTCCTTGCCGTGCTTGCGATGGTAGGCGATGTGCCGACGGCGAGCCCACTTGAGGCCTTGGCGGCGGGCCTTGCGGATCTGGGCGCCGCGGCCGCTGTGCTCGTCGTCGGGGGTGACGTAGCCGATCCCGGCGTGCAGCCGGACGGTGTTGTAGTGGGCGCGGACCACCTCCAGTTCAGCGCGGAGCTCGTCGGGGTCGCGGATCTGTTCCAGGTGGGGGCCACTCGCCTTTGACGTGCCCGAAGAAGCTCTCGATCGGGGCCTGGTCGGTCGGGGTGTGGGGCGGCCGAAGTGCTGGACGATCGAGCACAACGCCAGGAACTCCCTGGTCGACCCCGAGGTCATCCGGGGGCCGTTGTCGGACACCGCCAGCAGCAGCGGCCGGGTCGGGTCATCGACCGCCAGGTCGACCCGGCCGTCCTGGCGGGCGGACACCAGCTCAGCCAGCCCCTCGCGCTCCAGCGCGTCACAGAACACCACCTGGACCTGGGTGGAGGTCTCCTCGGCGCTGCGCAGGGTGGCCAGCCACCTACGGCCCGGCCAGGTCGATGATCGCGAACGCACACGGGGCGGCCCGGCAGCGGCCGAAGTGGGTCACGTCCCAGCCCCACACCTGGTTGGGCCGATAGGTGATCCAGTCCGGCCAGGGCGTGCGCTGCACCGGCGCCCGGCCCGCCGGCTTGGGCAGCACCAGGTCATGGGCGGCCAGCACCCTGAACACGCTCGCCGGCGAGACCCACACCCGGCCGGTGTAGGCGCCGCGGTGGGCGAGCTTGCGGTGGGAGCGGTCGGTCTCGCCCCACTCCTTGGTCAACTCCAGGATCGCCTCGACCTCCTCGTCCAGCAGGCCGTGGACCGCGCCGCCGCCGGCGGGCCGGTCGGCCAGCGTCCCGGCCACCCGCCGGGCCTGCCAACGGTTGACCCGCCGCTCGGAGACCTGCAGCACCCGGCAGGCAGCCCGCACGGTGCACCCCTCGGCCACGGCCTGGTCGACCAGCGCCGGCAGCGCAACCTTGGTGGCGGCTTCCACGCGCGGGGACGCCGCCGATCAACCCCAACGCGATTTTCCCCGCAGCAGCACCAGCTCGATCGCCTGCTCTTTGACCGTCTCGCCCAGCCGCGCGATCTCCGCCCGGGCCGCGGCCAGCTCGGCGTCCTCGCGGACCTGGCGCACCCCCGGCTTGGACGCCGCCAACGCCGCCAACGCGCCCTGCTTGGCCACCTGGCGGATCCGCATCACCGTCGAGCGGTCCACGCCAAACCGCTCGGCCGCCTCGGCCTGGCGCAGCTCGCCGGTCACCAACTGCAGCCACAGCTGGTACTTCTGGCTCGGGCTCAAGAACCGCTTGGCGCGGCGCCCAAGACGGTCGCGTCCACGATCCTGCTGGGTCATCTCCACCCTCCTGCTCGGGGCCGGACGACCCTACCGGATGCGGCCTAATCAGAACCGAGAAGTCGGACACGAAGTCAGACGCAAGACATCATCACCTGTCCGGCTGGCTCGTAAGCGTTGGTTTGCGGCGAGTACTACGCCGACCCACTCAGCCAGCGTCGCTACCTTGCGGCTGGCCGTAGCTTCGGGAATTCCGGGCCACCACCGGCGACACGCCGCACGACACAGCGGCGTCCTCGCTCGACAGCCCGCGGGCGATCGCTCCCAGAAGCATTGCCGATCCTCACGCCGCGCCACCGGCGGCCGACCAGGTGGCTGCATCGCAGGCCGACCCGCCAAATCCGACCGCCGCCGTCTGCGTTCCCGCATCGCAACTCCTCACCGTCGAGGTGTTGCGACGACCAGTTGAATCCGCCCAGTACACCGCGATCCGCTTCACCCAACGCCTGATCGACGCTGGGGTCCAGCCCTCCATGGGCAGCGTCGGGGACTCGTTCGATAACGCGCTCGCCGAGAACTTCTTCTCCGTGCTCAAGGTCGAGCTGGTCTACCGCACCAGCTGGCGCACCCGCCAGCAGGCTGAACTCGACCTGTTCCGCTACATCGACGGCTGGTACAACCCACACCGCATCCAGCGGGGCCTCGACTGGCGCAGCCCTGACGAGTTCGAGGCCGACTACTATCGCAACCTGAACGCTGCCATGGCCGCCGAAACCACGTAACGCGGCCCCCGGGAAACCGGGGGAAGCTCAGTCTGGCCTGGAAGTCCACCACGTTCGCAAGCTCGCCGACCTCAACCGCCCCGGTCGGCCCGACAGGCCAGCATGGGTGCACCTCATGGCCAAACGGCACCGCAAGACCCTTGTGGTCTGCCGCTCTTGCCACGAGCGCACCCATACCGGTCGGGCACGCGCATCCATCCGGCATTGACCACTGGTGGCCGTGTCAACCTGAAGTGGGATCTGGGATCTGGCCCACATTTCGTGATGGAAACGGCCCCACGACACAGCATCATCTTCGTGCCGCTGTGAGGAGGACCCGTTTGCGTAACAGCGGCAGGCCGGCTCGGCCGAACATCTGCCGTTTGACCATTTTGATGTGGTTCACCCGGCCCTCGACCACCCCGGAGCTCCACCGGGTGGTCAACCCGCGGGTCACCGCGTCAAGGTCGGCCTCCAGGCCAGCGGCAAACGAGCCCAGCCCCGGCAGGTCATCGGCGCGGACGGCGCTGATCCACCCGGGTAGCTCCTGGCCGTGCAGCCCAGTCAGCATCTCGCCGAAGGCGCGGATGTGGCCAGCAGCAGCCCCAAGCTGCGGGTACCCCTCCAGGATCGCCTGCAGTTGCAGGTGCTCGTCGGCGGCCAGCCGGTCGGGATGGCGGGTCAGCCGCCGGTCACCTGCCGCACCGTCGGCGGCGCCGGAGCGATCGGACCGGGCGAGGCTCGGTACTGCTCCAGGAAGTCGCGGACCAGCCCATAGCTGCCGGCAAAGCCACGCGCGCTGATCTGGCGGTACAGCTCGGCGGCGTTGGTGCCGCCCTGCTGGAAGCGCTGCCGCAGCTGCGGCTTGAACGGGTCCAGCATGCTGGTCCGGGTGCCCTGCCACTTGCCGTCGACCAGCTCCTGCCAACTGGCAGCGCGGGCATACCGCTGCACGGTGTGGCGTCCCCACCCAAGCTGCCGTGCGATCGAGCGAATGCCGTGGCCCTGGGCCACCAGCTCATGCACCACCTGGTGGTGGCGGCGGGCACGCTCGGCGAACTGCCCGACCGGTTGCACCTGGTCCAGCGGCGCCGATGCCGGTGGCGGCGCTGGCGGCTCAACGGGTGCCGGCGCAACAGGTTCCGGCGCCAGAGGACGTAGACAGTCACGGTGGCGGGCCACCACGCGCTCCACCGCCTTGCCCAGGTTCTGCCACAGGTGGAACCGGTCGGCGACCTGCACCGCGTTCGGCGCCCCAAGCCGGGCGCCCTCGGCGTAGGCGCCGGAGCGGTCCCGGCAGATCACCTCCACACCCGGGTGCGCCCGTAGCCAGTCCGCCAACGGCTGCGCCTCCCGGCCCGCCAGCAGCTCCACCGGCTTGCTGCGCTCGCAGTCGCACGGTGCCATAGACCTGCCCGCGGCGCAGCGCGAAGTCATCGACGCCCAGCACCCGCGGCGTGGCCGCCGGGGGATCGGGCAGCGCCAGCAGCAGCCGCAGCATGGTCGACCGGCTGGCCCTGGCCGGCAGCTGCCCGGCGAGCCGGGCGCCAGCACGGCCAGCCAGCGCCACCGCGACCTGCCCCAGTAGGCAGCGCAGCAGCGGGGTGCGCCGCCCGTAGCGGACCGTCAGGCCCGGGACCTGCTCGGCGAACGTCCGGCGATGGCACGCCTGGTCGGCACAAAACAGCCGCCGCACCGACAGCACGATCACCATCCGGCGCCCGCTCGACGCCACGTCGGCCAGCCGCCGCCGGTAGTGGCTGTGCACCTTGTTCGAGGGGAGCCCGCAGCTTGGGCATGACGCCGTAGCTGCCCGGGTGCGCGCAATGACCCGGACGTGATCAGGAGCCTGGTCGACGCGTTCGATCTGGACGCCGGTCAGGTGCGGTAGGAGGGAATCGAGACCCTGGTTGTCACATGCCCGGCATCCTCACCACCCCACATCGAGCCACGGGGCCGTTTCCATCACGAAATGTGGGCCAGATCCCAACTCAGGCTGTCACAGCCACACTGGAGAGCCGTGTGTCGGGAAACCGACCAGCACGGTTCGGGAAGGGGCCGGCGGAAAAGGACCCGCTCCACGGGCACCTCGCCGGCGGCCTACTTCACTCGGAGGTGCGGGCCGGAGAAACGGACCGTTGCGAGAGCACGGCACCGCGCCCCGGCCCGACCCTACTACGACTACCCGTGCTGCCGCCGAGTGCTGCGCCGCTGCGGGATCACGCCCCGGATCGCCCGACGCGGCGTCGAGTCCTCGACTCGGCTGGGGCGCCACCGCTATGTGGTGGAGCGGTCGCTGGTGTGGCTGGTGGGCTATCGGCGCCTCCAGGTCCGCTACGAGCGGTGCGCCGGCATCCTGCTCGGGTTTCTCCACCTTGCCCGCACGCTGATCTGCCGCAAAGCACTGAACCAGCCGGAGGGATGAACCACCTGCTATCCGGTCCGCCGGTGGACCAGCCAGACCGCGATGCCGAGCAGGACCGCCGCGAGGGCGACCAGCAGCCCCGCCTCGATCAGCTGGAAGGTCCAGAATCGGTCTCCGGGCTGGTACACCTCAAGGCTGCGGATGCCGTGCTGGTGGAGGTAGGCGAGCGTGTCGTCGGCTTCGCGGGCCGCCCGCAGTACGGCGCTTTCTTGTGCCAGGGTGAGCCGGTGACCCGCGCGGTCGACCAGGCCGCTGTCGAGGATCCAGTCCCGGCCCGCGCCCAGCGCACCCCGCCCAGCGGTCGTGTTCGCCGCGTCCGCGGCCGGGTCGAAGGTGCGCGCCAGCGGGGCGAGAAACCGGGGGCGCCCCACCAGTGCCAGCGGGAGCCACACGATCCAGTAGCCGAAGAAGGTCAGCGCCATGGCGGGGATCGTTCGGCGCGCCAGGGTGCCGGCGAGGGTTCCCAGCGCGAAGGCGAACACCGCCCAGGCGGTGGGCACCACGCCCTCGAAGTTGTAGGCGGCGCCGTCGAAGCGTCCCTGGATGCCGTCCAGGGGCCCGCGCCACCAGGTGAGCAGGGCGGTGAACCCGACCGCGAGCACGGTCACCGCGGCGGTCAGCAGGGCGAGCTTGACGGCCAGCCAGCGGGTGCGGGTGACGCCTTGCGCCCAGGCCAGGCGCCAGGTGCCGTGCTCCAGTTCCCGGCCGAGCAGCGGGGCGCCGATGAACACCCCGGCCAGGGCGGGCAGCATGGCCAGCAAGGTGACCAGGTCACCCAGCCCGACATAGCGCCTGGTGAACTGCTCCAAGAGCGTGTCACAGCCCGCCGCCCGGCCGCCGCCAGCTACACAGGCGGCCACGCCCTGACCGGTGTAGGCGGCGTGCATCGGCAGCCCAGTGACCAGCAGCACCGCAGCCAGCGCCGCAAGCAGCACCAGCCCGCCGAGGACCTCCGCCCGGTGCTGCCGCCAGGTCAGCCACAGCATCTAGCTGTCGGCCTCCTGTGCGGCAGCGGGTTCGGGCTGTTCGAGATAGGCCAGGACGAGCTCCTCCAGGGAGACGTCATGGGCCTGCCAGCGCGGGTGGAGCTCCATCCCGCCGTTGGTTCTGACCAGCAGGTTGGTATGCCGCGCCCCGCTGGTCGCACGCAGCAGCCCTGGGATGGCGGCAAGCTGGTTGTCGGGGCAGCGCGGGCCGACCAGCAGCCGGTGGCCGGCGAGCAGGTCGTGGATGTCGGCCGCCAACCGCACGCGGCCGTCGCGCAGCAGGAGCAGGTAATCGCAGACGCGCTCCAGCTCGGCGATGACGTGCGACGACAGCAGCACGGTCAGGCCCTCGGCGGCGACCGCGTCCATGAGCGCGCGCAGAAAGTCGCGGCGGGCCAGCGGATCCAGGTTGGCCACGGGCTCGTCCAAGACCAGCAGCCGCGGCCGCTTCGCCAGCGCCAGCGTCAGCGCGACCTGGACCTGCTGGCCCCCGGACAGCCTGCCGGCGCGGCGGGCCAGCGGAATGCCCAGCCCCTCCAGGCGCCGTTCGGCCAGGGCCTGATCCCAGGAGGCGTTGAGGCTGCGTCCCAGGTGCAGCAGGTCGGCGACGGTGAAGCCACGGTAGAGCGGGTGCTCCTGGGCGACGAACCCGACTTGGGCCCGCAGGGTGGTTCCCGTCCCGTCGACCGGCTCACCGAACACCTCGACCGTCCCCTCCGTCGGCCTGATCAGGCCCACGGACAGGTGCAGCAGCGTGGTCTTGCCGGCGCCGTTGGGGCCGACCAGCGCCACGACACGGCCCTGGGGCAGCGACAGCGTGCAGTCCCGCAACGCCCAGGTCTTGGCGTAGCGCTTGGCCAGCCGCTCGGTACGCAGCGCCGCGGTCATGCGACCCCCTCCCCGCTGGCGGGCTCCTCCAGTACGCTTGCCATCACCGCGGCCACCCGCTCGTGGTCTAGCCCGGCGGCGTAGGCTGCGTCGACCCAGCGGCGCAGCGCGTGGCGCAGCCGGGCGTAGGTCGCGGGGTCGACGCTGGCGGTCGTGGTTTGGATGAAGGTGCCCTGTCCCGAGCGGGCAGCCGCCAGGCCCTCCCGCTCCAGCTCCCGGTACGCCTTGGCGACGGTGTTGGGGTTGATCGTCAGCTCGGCCGCGACCTCTCTGACGGTCGGCAGCTGGTCGCCCGGCTGCAGGTAGCCGAGCAGGATGGCCTGCTTGACTTGGCTGACGAGCTGCAGGTAGGTCGGGACACCTGAGCGCGCGTCCAGCCGGAACGCGAACACGACACCTCCTCACGTCCTCTTGTACTAGTATCCTAGTACACTGGCTTCGGCTTCGCAGGGTCAATAGCCAGGGCCGTGCCGGCTGCGCATGCCGATTAGGAGGCCGAGCAGCTCGAGTCACCCGAAGGTCGGAAACATGCTCTTAGCCTCAATGCCGGTCAGTTACGGCGACCCTGCCGTGCAAACACACGACGTTTGCCCAGGTCAGGACAGTGCTTCCCCGCCTATCTGACCGGCATTGCTCTTAGCCTGAATCCACCGATGCCGGAATTCTTGGCGGGTTGGGGTGCCGGCGAGCCGGTCAAAAGGGGCTTGGTGCCGGACTGTCGGCATCATCGGGGAGTCACACCGGCCGGTTTGCGACGATCGCAGGGGTGCGGGCAGCTCGCTGGCCAAACGCGAGCATAGCTTTACTGGCGTTTGGAGTATAGCGGTGAGCCGGGGTCGGGGCCAACCGGCCGGCTTGGGGGAGGTCACGTCATGGCCACCGACACCATCGACATTGCCGGACTCGACGGCGGACGCGTCAGCCTCTTTTCCAAGCAGCTCCACGAGCTGGACTCACGGGTCCAGGGTCGGCTGCTGCGCCCGGCGACCAGGATTGGGACAACGCCGTGTTGACCTGGAACGGCACGGTGGCCAAGACCCCCGCGCTCGTCCTCCAGCCGGCCTCCGCCCACGACGTCGCCACCACGGTCGGGTTCGCCCGCGATCACGGGCTACTGCTCAGCATCAAGGGCGGAGGCCACAACATCGCCGGCACCGCCATCGCCCAGGGCGGCCTGACGCTGGACCTGTCCCGCATGCGCCAGGTCGCCGTCGACCCCGACGCCAGGCTCGCCCATGTCGGACCGGGGTGTCTGCTCGGCGACGTCGACCAGGCCACCCTGGCGCACGGGCTGGCGACCGTGCTCGGCTTTGTGTCCGAGACCGGCGTGGCCGGCCTGACCCTGGGGGGCGGCTGGGGCTACCTGACGCGCCGCTTCGGCTGGACGGTCGACAACCTCCAGGAAGTCGAGGTCGTCACCGCCGACGGCCAGGTCCACACCGCCAACCGCGACCAGCACGCCGAGCTGTTCTGGGTGCTGCGCGGCGGCGGCGGCAACTTCGGCGTCGTCACCCGGTTCAGCTTCCGCCTGCACCAGGTCGGCCCCACCATCACCGGCGGTCTCATCATATGGAGCGCCGACCGGGCCGAGGAGGTGCTGGCCGCCTACCGCGAACTCACCGAGTCGGCGCCGCGCGAGCTCACCGCCGCCGTGACCGTCCGCCTGGCACCGCCAGCCCCGTTCCTGCCCCGAGAATGGCACAGCAGGCCCATCACCGGGATGATCCTGTGCCACAGCAGCGCCAACGCCGAAGCCGACCTGACGGCGGTTCGCGCCCTCGGCGACCCGATCGTCGACCTGGTCACCCCCAAGCCCTACGCCGCCATGCAGTCGATGCTCAACGCCATGGAACCCAAGGGGCTGCATCGCTACTGGAAGACCGAGTTCCTTCCACACCTGTCGAGCGAGTTCCTGGACACCTTCCGCAGCAGTGCGCTGCAGGTCACCTCGCCGCTGTCCCAGTCGCTGGTGTTCCACCTCGCCGGTGCCCTCAACGACCACAAGGACGACGACGGGGCGGTCGGCAACCGCGACGCCCGCTACATCGGTGGGTTCTCCGGCACCTGGCCGCCCGGCGCCCCCTCCGACCCGCATGTGGCCTGGGCCCGGGAGTCGTGGGAGCGGATCCGACCCTTCTCCACCGGCGGCAACTACGTCAACTTCCAACTCGCCGAGGACGACACTTCCCGGACCGCCGCCGCCTACGGGAGCAACTACCAGCGCCTCCAACGGGTCAAGGCCGAGTATGACCCCGACAACCTCTTCCGCGTGAATCGCAACATCCCGCCAGCGGCCTGACCACCAGTCCGTCAGCTTGTAGGTGCAACTTTCCGCCAGACCACATGAGGCATGGTGCGACGCTGCTGAAAGGCTGCGATCCAGCACGCCACAAGCGCACTCAACAGGTGAGCCTCCAACCTGCCTTCACGACCAACCCTCCACTACTGTTCTCGCTGCTCAGGCAGGTCGAGCTGCGCCATGGCAGGCGCTGGCAGGCAACAGCCGCGGTGGATTCAGGCTTAGGGCTCGTAATTAAATAAATTGGACAATGGGGGCGGTCTGCTATTGGACGCGGCGGTGGCGACCGAGAAGGACCTCGGGCGAGGACCAAGCCGCCTCAGGTTCCGAGCAGAAGATCCCCAGTCTTCCAGTCTCGAGCCACCACCTGGCCGGCGGGCAAGACAACTGCCTCGAGCGGTTGGCGGCCGAGCTGGATCCGCTGGCGAACGCTCAAGCTGACAGGATCGACAACGAGCACATCACCGGAGCCTGGTCGAGGCACCACCACATGTCGCTCGTCGGGAGGCCACCCCAGGCCGCCAAGAAACATCCGCGGCTGTTCGCCTATGTCGCCCCCGAAGCGATCGCCGGTTACCTGCCAGTGGCGTCGATCAACCCGAACGACGGTGTCATAGTCCATCGCCCAGACCTCCGGCGCATGCCTTCGCACGTAGGGCTCCGGGTTGCCCGAGTGGCCGGCCAATCGGACGCGCCGAATGACCGCTGCGGAGTTCGGCGCACACAACACCAGGTCAGACGATCGCTGGACGCCAAAGAGCAACTCGTTGGTCTCTGGCACCGTCGCAACCGCCACAACGCCTTGATAGCCATGGTCATACATCGGGTCGTCGAACCAATCCAATCGGGCCACCCTCGCCTGCTCCGGGCCGATGACGACCACGAAGTATCCCGCCGCGCCAGTCGCCGAATCACTCAGGTAGCCGACGTGCGCTTGCTGAAGGCCGTGCCACGCGGCCGGAGCGCCCGTCATTGCCGGTCGCCAACCGCGCACATCGACCTGGGCCACTGCGATGTCCGGTCGCTCATATGACTGGGCGGTAATGAGCAGACGATCCCCGTTGAAGTGGTGTGCAGCGGTGAACAGCTCACCCAGGCCTTCGCGAACCACAAGGTAGCGGGCATCGCTGAGGGGGAGTGCACCGGTGGTCCCGGTCCGGGCATCAAAGCGCCACACGCTGCCGTGATCGACCCAACCGAGGCTGGAGATGACATACCGTTCTGCGGGGTCAGTGATCATCGGGACCAATCATGCTACGCCGTGGCCAAGCTGGGCTGTACGCGACGCGCCGAGCGGGGTCCAACCGCAATCCCCAAAGTCCGCCACCCGGTCCGGGGCGTCACCGTCCGGGGTGATGCGCGCGTCGACCAGCGCGAACGGCCAGGACAAGGCCGGACGCTGGTTAGACTGCCCTGATGCAGACCGACGAGGAAACCCTTGCTCAGAAGTACGCGGTGGTGCTGCCACACCTTGACGAGCGGCGACGCAGGCTCCTGCTCGCCGCCGAGGCGCGAGCGCTGGGCCGGGGTGGGGTGTCGCTGGTGGCCCGCGCCGCCGGGGTCTCGCGCCAGACCATCCACACCGCCCTCAAGGGGCTGGACACTCCTCTGGCGGCCGCCGGGCGGGTACGGCGGCCCGGCGGCGGGCGCAAACGCCTGGCCGAGCGCGACCCGGGCCTGGTCGAGGCGTTGGACGCGCTGGTCGAGCCGACCAGCCGGGGCGACCCGCAGTCGCCGCTGCGCTGGACGACCAAGTCCACCCGCAACCTCGCCGACACGTTGACCGGCCAGGGCCACCCGGCCAGCCACACGCTGGTCGCGGGCCTGTTGCGCGAGCAGGGCTACAGCCTGCAGGCGACCCGCAAGACCCTGGAAGGCGCCCGGCACCCCGACCGGGACGCCCAGTTTGGCTACATCAACGACACCGCCCGCGGCTACCTCGACCAGGGCCTGCCGGTGGTCAGCGTCGACACCAAGAAAAAGGAGTTGGTCGGCCGGTTCGCCAACAAGGGCCGCGAATGGCAGCCCGTCGGCGCCCCAGTCGAGGTCAACGTGCACGACTTCCCCGACCCCCAGCTTGGCAAGGCGATTCCCTATGGGGTCTACGACCTGGGCGCCAACGCCGGCTGGGTGAGCGTGGGCTGCGACCACGACACCGCCAGCTTCGCGGTGGCGACCTTGCGGAGCTGGTGGGAGCAGGTCGGCCAGGTCGCCTACCCGGCGGCGGATCGGCTGCTGGTCTGCGCCGACGCCGGCGGCAGCAACGGCTACCGGGTACGGTTGTGGAAGGTCGAGCTGGCCCGGTTGGCGGCCGAGACCAGCCTGGCGGTTACGGTGTGCCGCCATGCCGAGCGCGCCGGTGACCAGCTCGGCGCTGCGATCATCGCGCATCGACCAGCCCGTGCACGCCCGCGAGCAGCCGTCGATGAGCGCCGACACATACAGCACCCCCTGGTCGGTCGACAGCTCGGTGACGTCGC
>JBKPDO010000143.1:0-6531 GCA_046727955.1 bacterium
CGCCGGCTGGTCACCCGCAAATGGACCCAACCTTTCCGTCGAGGCGGCCGCCCGGTGCTCGCAGACCAGGTGGTGGCGCTGATCCTGCGGCTGGCCCGGGAGAATCCTCGCTGGGGCTACCGGCGCATCCAGGGCGAACTGAACAAGCTCGGCGTGTTGGTGTCGACGACCACCATCCGCACGGTGCTGCTGGGCAACGGGCTTGGGCCCGCGCCCCGACAGGCGTCGGTCAGCTGGCGAGCGTTTCTGCGGGCGCAGGCCTCGGGCATCGTGGCCACCGACTTCTTCACCGTTGAGATCGTGCGCCTGACGACGCTGTATGTCCTGTTCATCATCGAGCTTGGGACGCGGCGGGTTCGCCTGGTCGGGGTCACCGACCACCCGAGTGGTCGTGGGTGGTCCAGCGGGCACGGGAGCTCTCGATGGAACGGGAGCAGGAACCAGCGGAGGGCGCGACCACGCCGCGGTTCCTGATCCGCGACCGGGACAGCAAGTTCACCCGCGCCTTCGACGACGTGTTCGCCGCCGACGGCACCAAGACCATCACGACGCCGATCGAGGCGCCGAAGGCGAATGCATTCGCCGAGCGGTGGGTGCGGACGGTACGAGAGGAGTGTCTGGATTGGATGCTGATCTGGGGTCGACGCCATCTTGAGCGCGTGCTCGGCGAGTACGTGCGGCACTACAACGACCAACGGCCGCACCGAAGCCTTGCGCTTCGCCCGCCGAGGGGAATCGCCCCCGGATCCGTGCCATCCGCTCTTGCGGTCACTGATCGCGTTCGGCGGCGGGATCGTCTCGGGGGTTTGGTGCACGAGTACTACGACGCTGCGGCATGACGGCCGGGTTTCTGAACCCTACGCGCTAGAGCCGGCTAGGAGTCGGCCACGGGTTGATGCCACCGAAAGGGCCTGTGAGCAGCATGTTTATGGAACTCGTCCTCTACCGATCAGGTGATCGGACTCCCGAGTGGTAGACCGATCGGTAGAGGGGTTGGCAAAGGGAGCGGTGCCTGCCCTCCGGTGCAGCCCGGCGTCGTGCCACCGAAACGACTTCCTCGCCAGGCTAATCACGTCTGAAGAGGTTGGTCAGGCCAGCCACCACCGCGGTGGTCAGCATCCAGCCGGCGCCAATCAGCAACCATGACCACCACAGCGCCACACCCTTGGGTAGCCAGGCGTCGCGCTGGCCGAGGTTCACGATCGGCAGCAGCAGGTCCAGCGTATACATCCACCGATTAAAGGGGGGGAGCGGGTACTTGGCAGGGTCCATGTCAGCCCGATGGAACGCCCATGTGCCGCCGACCAGGAGCAGCGCCAGCAGCCACAGGCCGGCGAGCCAGGTCCAGTAGCCATAACCGACCGTCAGGAACAGTAGCCAGTTCCACAGTTTGCCCAGCCGGCCAAGCGCTCGGCGGTGATCCTTCTGTTTGGCGATGGCGACCTGCCGGGCCCACTTATCACGTCCCGTGCGACGGTAGACCGCCGCGAGCTGCTCGTATGGCTGCGGCTCGTAGCGGCTGCGATCGCGCGCCAGCGAGCGCAGACGCTCCCGGACACGTTTCTGATCGTCCTTGAGGAAGGAGTCGTAGACAAAGCCGTGGAGGCGCAGTGCCCGCCAGGTGCCAGGGTCGTCACTGAGCACTCCAACTTGGGCGTTAGTGAGGTCCACCTCGGTGATGGTGGCGCCAGCGAGACCGAGTTGCCCCTCGATCTGGACACTGGGCAGCCGCACCTCCCCTTCGGCGATGAACCCCTCGCTGCAAAACATGCTTGCCTCGACCTTGAGCCGGTCGGCCATGAGCGCCACGCCGTTCGGGTTGCAGAGCCTGGCGCCGGCGGGATCGAGTTGCCCGCCGATGTGGGCACCCGGCAGCCGCACCTCCCCTTCGGCAGTGAAGCCATCCGCGCAGTGCAGATCCGTGGCAACGGTTAGCCCGTCGGCCATGAGCGCCTCGCCGTTCGGGTTGTGGAGCGTCGCACCGGAGCAGTCCAGTTGCCCATGAACACGTGAACCCGCCAGCCGCACCTCCCCCTGGGCAACAAACTCATCCCGGAAGGAGATTCCGCCCTCGGTCTTGAGTTGGTCACCGCTGAGCGCCCGGTCATTCGGGTTGTGGAGCGTCGCACCGGAGCAGTCCAGCTGCCCACCGATGTCGGCGCCGTCCAGCCGTACTCCCGAGGAAGCGGTAAACCCCCGGCTGAGCTCGAGATTGCCGCGAGTCTCGAGGCGGTCAGCGGCAAGGCTGGGTAGGTGACAGCCCCGCAGGCGCAACGAGGCTGCGCGTGCCTCGCGCAGGATGGCAGGCTGCTCCAGCCAACAGTCCCAAAGCAGCAGCGGACAGACCAGCGTGGCTGCTTCCAGGTCGAGGCTACCGATGACCCGCGCCCCACGTAGCTTGACCGCTCGGGCACCTGGCGTCCCTCCAAGCTGATGCCCCTTGGTGAGCAGCTCGACGAGCAGTTCGGCGCGCACAGTACGGGCGGCGCTCCAGTTTTCCCCCTGTGCGGGGTCGATAAGATCGGGGTCGCGGATCTCTAGATCCACCAACTTGCCCGCTCGGGCCTCCCGGCGGAGTTCCCGCTCAGGCTCTGGCAGGCTGCCCTCGGCGAGCGTCACAGGTCCCGCTCCAGTCCACGCTCGGGGCGCTCGCGCTTGCGACGGCGTCGATCGTCTTCACGAGTCCGCGTGGGGGTCGTGGGTTCGGCGTCAGACGTCGATTCGGACTCTGGGGTGGCCTCGGCCTTAGAGGTGGCCTCGGCCTCGGGCGTGCGTTCAGCCTCAGACGTCTGTTCAGCTTCGTAGGTTGGGCGCTCGCGCCTGCGGCGGCGTTGTTCATCTTCGGGAGTCTGCGTGGGAGTCGTGGGTTCGGCTTCAGGCGTTGGTTCGGCCTCGTACGTCCGGCCCTCACGCCATGCCAGCCATTGCTGTTCCCTCTTGCGATCCAGCCAGCTCCAGCGTTGGCCTGCCTGCTGCGAGGCCTCCGCCGGCTCCGGGAGAACTTCGTCGGGTCGCTCTGGCTCCTTCGCCCGCTGAGGCTGCCACTGCTGCTGCCGCACGAAGTCCTGAATATTGAAATCAGGGCTGCGTCGCTTGGCGGCTGGCGAGTCGACCCCAGTCGGCAAGCCGGTCTGCCGAAGGGCTGGGCCGATCGGTGGGACAGAGCCAGCAAGCTCAAGCTCGAGCCGACGCTTGCGCCGCCGGCGCCGCGCTTCGCGCTCCTTACGTCTCACGACGGCTCCCAGCCCGGTGCGGCGTCGAGGAAGGCAACGCCAGCGATCAACAAGGTGGGAAGCGCCACGAGCACGTGATCGAGCACCGCATCCGCGTCGGTCCCGAAGCTGCCGGACAGCGTGTCGGCAACCTCTCCGAGCGTTCGGCCGTCCGACGCTGCCCAGACCGAGTAGAGCAGAGCATCGCATTCCAGCAGCTCGTGCGGCTGGCCATGAGTGGGATGGGCCACGATCAGGAAGAGCTCGGGATGCTCGTGGTTGTTGCCCATGCCGAGCCCGGCAGTCTGCAGCCGCAGGTGCCGCAGCGTCTCCCGGTCCGCGCGGGGACTGTCGCCCAGAACAACGAGCAATCCTTGCTCGACCATGTCCTCGAGCAGGCCGGCGGGATCGTCGGCACCCGCGTCCCGGGCGATCTCGAGCAGGTCAGCGACCAGCTTGGGGGAGAGCGCTGAGACGAAGAGCTCCAGCTCGCTGGGCTTCGCGACAAGGAAAGAGCCTCCCTGACGGATGAGCACACCGGAAAGGGCGTCGCCGTGAGGGTCGACCCAGCGTCCGAGTGGCACACCGACGGCCACGCACCAGAGCGTGGGGTCGAGTTTCCGCCGTTCGGCTTGAGATGGCTGTCGCACGCTAGATCACTACCTTGCGACGCTGGCGATCCCCTCCGCGCAGACCGCTGTCTGCACTGACCACCTCTCGCCATGGGGAGCTGTTGAACCACGGGGTGCACCGCACCCAGCTCCAAGGCTTCCCGGTCCGCAGCACGAGCACCATGCCTGGCTTCCCCTGGGCGATTACGCTGGGCGGCAATTGCGGCTCTCGCTGTCTGCTGTACGTCCGCTCTCGGGCGTGCGACTCGTTCCGCCAGGCAACGAATGCCACTTTCCTGCTCCCCCTGCCTAGCGTTGTCGACACGCTTTCGGTGACCACCGGTACCTCGTGATCGCCGACCAGCTCGCTGATAGAGCGGAGCGTCTGCAGGTCGCCGAGCCCGCGGAAGATCAGCTTGGTGCCAAACAGCGACAAGAACCCATCCGCCTGGTTTCCCCATCGCTCACGCGCTTGCGACAGATCCTGCAGGCACGCCACCACGATAGGCCCTGACCACCTCCCTCGCTGACGATCGCTGGCAACTCGGGGATGGGAGCGATGTTGGCGACCTCGTCGAGCATCCACAGCATCGGTGGGGCCAGTGCGTTCCCGTGCCAGCTCTGCCGGGCCGCCACTGCGAAGGTGGCGGCCTGGATCTCCGCGAGCAACGCCACCACCAACGGGGCCGCCAGCCTCTGGTGTTGGCTGGACGCCGTGACGTAAACCGTGTCGCGACTCGACACGAACTCCTGCGGAGAGAAGTTCGGAGCGTCGGTCACCGCAAGCGCCGCCTCGGACCGGTACACAGCCAATGCGCTCGATGCGGTCGAGAAGATCCCCGCCTGCTCGGTCTCGCCGGTGCGGTCGATGCCCTCCAGCGTGTCGACCGCGAGCACCGCGTCGTGGCGTTCGAGGATCTCCATGGCCTCGGCGTGGTCGTGCCTGGAGGTCCATGCCAGCACCTGCCGCATCCCCTTGCCGTCGAGGGCAGCGACGTGCATGAGTCCCGAAAGCAGCGCGGCGGCCCGCTCTGCCCAGTGCCCGGAGTCTTTCATGCCTCCTGCCGGGCGGGCAGTAGTGACGATGTCGTGTGAGAGCTTGACGGCGACGTCCCAGGCCTTGCACCCGAGCACCGGCGACCAGCACAGCCGCCGCGCTCCCGGCGGCGGGACCAACAATCCCGACGGGTCGAAGAGCCAGCAGGTGCCGACCTGGCCTCGGGTGGCGGCTGTGTGCTGGAGCACGTCCAGCTTGGTCGAGGTCGATACGACCGGTCCGCTGGCGGCCAGAGTCGTGGGGATCACGACCGCAGTCGTCTTTCCCTGCCGTGGGGGACCGAGCACGAGGACGGCGTGCTCGGGATCGGCCATCACCCAGTTCCCATGGTCGGTTCCCAGGTAGACGTGCCCTCGCTGGCTGAGCGCGTGATGCCGGAGGATGGCGCCGAGCCTGACATCTGAGGGAGCCCCAGCGGTCCAGACGCGGTGTCTGCGGGTATGCCGGAACTCAGCCCACAGATCGCTGGCGACGTTACGAAGCTGATACCGAACGATCGTCGGAAGCCTGACTTCCGGGGGAGGCTTGGCAGTCCACCGGCGCCGCCTGCGGGCCGCACGGAACTCGTCCCAGGAGTCGCCCGTGACACGACGAGCCAGCGAACTGCTAGCGACCACCACCAGCACCGACACGACCGCCATCAGCAGCAGGAGTGCGGAGTGCGTCAGCAGTCCGAGCAACAGGAGCCCGACCAGCAGGGCGAACAGCACATGGATGACGCGGATACCAGGCGTGGATGCACTGACCAGCTTCTGCGCAGGCCGCACCCACGCCAGCACAACAATAGCGACAAGGAGCGCGAACGATAGTGGCAGTACCAATAGCCCCCCCCCATGACCTCAACGTCCCGTCCGTCCGCACCATCCGCTCTCTATAAAGCTATAAAGATCGCGCATATCCCCGAAGTTATCAAGAAGCGAAGAGTGCCCGAAGAGCGGATAGATCAGCATTGCGGTTGGCCAAAGTAGGCGCCGCCACGCGTTGTTCCTCGGCGATCCGCCCGCCGCTGTGACAGGGTAGGATGACCAAGCTGATCGGTTTGCCTGGGCAAGGGTGGACGGGAGATGGCCGGCGGGGCGATCCCCTGGGTACGCAGGCGCGGGCTGGTGTTCGGGGTCGTCACGGCGCTGGCACTGCTGGTGGTCGTCGGTCGCCTGGGGCAGGGTTTCATGGCGCCGCGTCGGCCCACGCCAGCACCTGCCCCCGTGACCACGACAGCACGCGCGCTGCCGGTCACGGCCACCATCCGGCTGGGCCTCGCACAGGCGCCGCAGTTCACTGGCTGGTCGCAGCTGATGGTCGGCGAGGGCATGCTGTGGACAGTCGTGGACGGGGTGCTGGTCGGTATCGACCCGCGCCGCCCCAGCGTGGTGGCCAGGATCCGACTCGGCCAGCCCGGCGGCTTCGCGAACCTGCTGGCGGTTGGCGCAGGCGCGGTGTGGGTCGCGACCGGCGCCGGCGGGACCGGGGCCAGCGTGGTCCGGGTCGACGCCACCACCAAGGTGGCAGCCACCCTGCCGGCCGACAACCTGCAGTGGGTTGCTGGGGCTGGGGCCGGCAGCCTGTGGTCGGTGCGCTGCACCAGCGAAGACGGGCCCTGTCGCCTGCTGCGCCTTGACCCGCGCGGCCTGCGGGTGCTGGCCGGTTTCCC
>JBKPDO010000144.1:0-14708 GCA_046727955.1 bacterium
CCCCGCCGGCCCCAGGCTCCTGACCAGCGCGAACGCTCGCGCCTAGATACACGCCGCCTGCGCGTGCCATCGCCCATCTCCGCAGGTCACTGCCCAGATTCGTGGACTATGCGCGACCCGAGCTGCGGAACCCGGGGCCCACGCTGCGGCAACGACGCCGTCTACCTCCACGACCTCTTCCCCCTGATCGGCTGCGAGTTCTGCGGCGAGAACCTCGACGCCGCCGACCTGGTGCTGCGGGCCGCGCTCGACCACCTGACCCAGACGCCGCCAGCGCCGCCGGAGGAGCTGCTGCCGCCCCTTGAGGTCGTCTGACAGGGGTGGTGTTCTCCGGCCCGCAGCCAGGCCAGGGTCAGGCAGCGGCGGGCCGGAGGGGCGGAAGGGCCGTGGCGCTGCTGGAGGGCCGCCGATGTCGCCTCGAGCGCGCCAAGGCCGCCGGAGCCGCCGCCGCGCAGCGCATGACCGCGCCGGTGGCGCACGCCGGGCTGCCGGGCCTGTAACGATCCCTGCCCGGCCGGCTCGGCTGGTCCAAGCGGCTCGCGCTGGGATCGGCCATTGCTGCCTGGCTGCGGTCCAGGCTCGAGCGCCGGGTCGTCGACGCCGCAGAGGCCACGCTGATCCGGAGCAAGTCGGTCTCTCCATCGAAGTGCTCGTGGGATCGCTAGCCGCTGTGGGTCTGGTCGAGGCCTTGTCGATCACGTGCTCGACGCGGAGCTCAAGGCCGCCCTGGACGGCGGCGGGGTGGGCCGGCTTGCCTTGGCGGCTCGGTGCCGGGAGGCAAGAAGTGGTGGGCAGCCGCGACCTTCGTCAGCTTCGTTGGCCCACTGGCCTATTTCGCGTTCGGACGCCGACGCGAGGATCCCGATGCGTGACGAGCCGTCCCGTGGGGAGTCAGGACCAGGCGAGCCCGGTCTGGGTGGGTCACCCGGAAGGCGGCCCCACCCGACGGCTCCAGCTCCTTACGGGAGGTACTGCTCGGCGATCTTCGCGACCCGGTCGTGCCGCACGGTGATCCAGAACGGTGGGCTGTACTTGCCAAGCAAGGACGCCAGCTGGCTGAGGGTCACCGGGACGTTTCTGGTGGCGCTGCCGGTCCACGCCGCGGCGAGGGTGTTGACGGTGATGGTGGCATCGGCCCGCACGGGCAGGGTGCGCAGCCGGGGGTTGACGTTGCGGAGGTAGTAGTCGTTGGGCGGCGGGGACTCCTGGTGGTCCCTGGCCGCCTCCCTGGCCGCCTCGTCACCCCAGTACAGCTGGATCAGGTCGAAGGTGATCGTCCGATGGCCGGCGTCGACGGTCTTGAGGTAGACCGGGTGGCGCCCATCGGCGAGCACGACGGACTCGGGGTGGTAGAGGCTGAGGACGGTCTCGGCGCTGGCGGCACCGCTGGACCCGATGGCCCGGACATACAGGTGGGCGAGCAGCGGCTCGTCCCTGTAGTGCCATGCCAGGGTCCAGCCGTTGCGCCTGTTGGTGTCCTCGCCCAGCAGCTTGGCCAGGTCACCGACGCCGGTGCCGGTCGGGCCCAGGGAGAACCGGACCCGCTGGGTGTTGGTGGCCTGGACGTGGAAGGTGACCGTGCCGGCCCCGGAGAGTTTCAGCCACCCGTTCTCGTTGGGCAGCGCTGGCGAGGTGGTCACCGACAGGATGCGCGGGGCGGCGGCGTTGGTCTTGACGGGGGTGGCGGGGGTCGGGTTGTCGGCGGCTGGGGCCTTGGTCGCGGGCGGTGCGCTGGCGGCCGGCGGCGTGCTGGTCCCGGTTGCGGTCTGGTTGGGTTGGCTCTTGGCGCAGCCGGCGACGGCGACGCTGGCGACCAGCAGGGCGGTGGCGATCGATCGGATGGGGCGCATGCTGCTCATCCCCTTTGGACTCCGGAGGCTTCGTTGCTGGTGGAGTCCCACGATGCTCATGATCGCAGAAGCAGGTCACAAATCCCGATCGGCTAGGTCTCGTCTATATTCCCAATTAGCGCTAACTAGGTCACGGTCGCGCATCAGCACGGATATGGGCAGACCGGCCGCTTCCGCCGGCCCGGCACGCCGTCGACCGGCATGGAGCACGCAGCGACTGCGTCGCGATCGATGCCCTCCCGTGGCCACCGGCGGCGTTCACGGCCGGGGACTGCACCTGCCCCAGCGCGCACCCAGCTGGTGGCTTGACAGTCGCGAATCCCTCAGCTTGAGCATACGTCGCGGATCGGCCGGCGCCCAGTGCCTTTGGGCCTGCCACCGCAGGGACGGTTGCCCACGCCACGGCTACGGCGGCTGGAGCTGACCGGCGAGCCGTTTGTGTTCTTCGTGGACGCCAGGACCGGCCAGGGCAGTGTCGCCTACCACCGCGATGACGGGCACTACGGGCTCATCACGTCGGCCGGTCGGAGGCCCGGAGCGACGGTCGACGCGAGCATGCACGCGCGGATGGCATGGCACTACCCGCCCAGCTACGCCTGGGCCCCGCGGTGCTTGACCAGGTCGACCTGGAGGGCGACGCCCGCCGGATGCTCAAGCAGACCATCGAGGAGGTCGTCACCCGACTGGGACGTGGTGGTGGGCTCCGAGGTGCTGCAGGGAGCTGCGGGCCTGGTGTTGGTGCGCGCCGCCGGAGACGCCGAGCTGCTGGTGGTCGGCAGCCGCGGGCACGGCGCGCTCACGGGGATGCTGCTGGGCTCGGTCAGCGAGCACTGCGTCCACCCCGCCCCTGCCCGGTCGTGGTCGTCCGCCACCATGACAGGCAACTGAAGGAGCTGGCAATGAGTGAGTAGGACCGTTCAGCCTGATCGGTGGCCCAAGGCGGGCGCGGCAGGATCATCAACGTCGACGCGCTGCACCTGTCGATGGTCGGTCCCGGCCCCGGTCGTGCTTCTCGTCGTCCAAGCGGTGCCGGCAGCCCTGTGGTGGCGAAGGGCCAAAGGTCCCGGCCAGAGGGGGACCTTCGCCCGTCGCCGTTGACGGAGTGTTCGGCTTTGCTGGCGGCGGCAGGCACGGCGGCGGGCCTTGGATGTGCTGCAGTCCTGATCGGCTCCACATCGGCCAGCAGCGACGATCGTCCCGATCTTTCTGGGCTGTTGGCCCTGGGCGGCAGTCTGCCGCCGCGCTACGGTCACCGCCTGCTGGGAGGACCACGCCAGAGGAGGCGGATGACAATGCAGGTCAAGGATCTATGCCGTGCTCCGGTCGTGACCGTTGACGCTGGGCAGAGCCTGGCCAGCGCGGCACGACGCATGGTCCTTCGCGGCATCGGCTCGCTGGCGGTGCTGGACGACGGCCAGCTCGCTGGCATCCTGACCGAGCGGGACCTGGCCCGGGCGGTCGCCGACGACGCCGACATGGCCACCACCCCGGTCGGTTACTACGCGAGCGTCGCGCCGCCCAGCGCCACCTCAGACGAGGACGCCCAGGCTGCTGCCGGGCGGATGCTGGGGCTTGGGGTCCGCCACCTACCTGTGGTCGACCGCGGCCAGCGCGGCCAGGTGGTCGCCATGCTGTCCATGCGCGACCTGCTGGTGCTCGTCGCCTGGCAGCCGGTCCAGATGTGGACGTCGTCGCTCCCGGAGGAGATCGTCAATGGACAATCAACCTTCGACGAGGACGAGATCGATCCGCAACGCCTCGCCTGCAGCGCGCCGTCTGGCACATGCGCTCACAGCAGCGCCGCCGCCGGCCCAAGTGCTTCCTCGGAGTAGCTGCGCCAGACCGGGACCAGACCGGGAGTCGGTTCCACGCCCGACAAGCGGGTGAGGAGGACCTTGACCACGCAGCACGAACGGCCTTGTTGCTGCGCGGACGTAGCGGCGTCCAGGTCCTCGACTAGGCTAAAGAAGCCCTCCTCCTCTTGGGCGAAGTGCAGGCGCAGCACGGCGTACAGGCCATAGAGGGCCTGCTGGAGCTCACGGACGTCGTCCGCGTCGGGGTCGGCATGCCCGACCTCGGCCAGCAGCCGCCCGAGCCGGCCGACGAGGTGGTGGATCTCGATGTGCGCGCGACTCATGGTGCCGGTCGCGTCGCCTCCGAGGGCGGCCTGCAACGCCGGGTACAGCTGCTGGTTCTCGGCCTCCTCGTGGGGCAGCAGCTCGCTGATCAGCCACTGGTGCACGGCGCGGACCTCTGCGATGGCGCCGGCCGCCGGGCGGCTGCCGAGGGTTCCCGCGGCGGCGCGGATACGGTCCAGCCCAGGGCGCAGCACCCGGTGCTCGCGGCTGAAGCGGCGCACGAGTGCGGCGGCCGTGCCCTCCAGCCGGGGCGTGGCGGTCGCCCCGCCGGTCAGGGCGCGCAGGGCGTTGAGGATCACCGCCACGTCGATCGCCTCCTGCAGCAGTGCCCCGGCGGTCGGCGGCAGTCGGCCAGCGATCGCGGCGACCATCGCCAGCAGCGACAGGCTCATGCCGGCGACCACGCTCTGGAGCGCGATCCGCCGCGCGCCGTGCGATGCGGATGGCGACGCCGAGCCGGTCCAACCGGTCGACGCTCAAGACCACATCGGACGCCTCCGAGGACACGGTCTGCCCGCGGGCGCCCACGGCGACCCCCGACCGAGGCGGTTGCCAGCGCGGGCGCGTCGTCGCGCTGGACCACTCCCAGGCCATGCTCGCCCAGGCGCGGCGGCGGCTGGCTGCCCACGCCGACCGGATTTCTAACCTCTGCGCGGACCTCGGCGTGCCCCTCCCGATCGAGCGGGTCGACGCGGTCCTGTCGACGGCGACGTTGCATTGGGTCGGCGACCACGACGCGCTGTTCGGCAACCTCGGCCAGGTGCTGCGGCCCGGCGGCCGGCTTGTCGCGCAGTGCGGCGGGGTCGGCAACATCGCCTCGGTGCGGGCGGCCCTGGCCCAGCTCGGCGTCGTCGGGGACGGCACCTACTTTGCGACGCCGGCCGAGACCGAGCGGCGCCTTGCCGCCGCCGACTTCGTCGACGCGCGCGCGTGGCTGCAGCCAGAGCCGACCCCGTTCGACTCGGCCGAGGCGCTGGGGACCTACCTGGCCACCATCGTGCTCCGCGCGCCGCTGGCCGCGCTGCCCGAGACCGAGCGTCCCGCGTTCGTGCGGGCGGAGGAGAGGTTCCCCGTGGACGACCTGCGCCGGGTCACCGCGTGGGTGGCGCGGGCGGCGCGGGGCGCGGGCGTCCCGGTCGTCACCGGCGACACCAAGGTGGTGGGCCAGGGGCGGCGGACAGGCTGTTCGTGACGACCACGGGGATCGGGCAACGGCTGCCCGGCGCGTCGGTGCCCGCGGCCGGTGTGCGGCCCGGCGACGCCTTGCTGCTCTCAGGCCCGATCGGCCTGCACGGCACGACCGTGCTCAGCGTACGCGAAGGGCTGGGCTTCGACGCCGACATCGCCTCCGATACCCAACCCCTGCACCGGCTGGTCCGCACGATGGTGGAGAAGGCCGGTAGCGCGCTGCACGCGATGCGCGACCCGACGCGCGGGCTCGCCTCTGCCCTCAACGAGATCGCGCAGGCCTCCAGCGTTGGCATCGTGCTCTGGGGCGGCCGGTTTGGCCCGCGGTCGGTGCCGATCGCTCTTGAAGATCACGGCGACGACGGTTGGGGCTGTGCCGGCTGCCAGGCGGCGAGCACCAGCAGGTCGCACATGTAGAGACCGGGACGATGGTCGTTGCGATCCGGCATGCGCGCACGGTCGCCAGCGTACCGGAGCCCTCCGTTGCGAGGGCCGGCATCGTTCGGGACGCTCGCTGTGCTCCTACTTGGCGGGATCGGCAGGTCCGGGCTCGCGTTCGACGAGCTGGCCCTGGCGATCTGACACCTGAGCATTGTCGTTGCTACAGCATGCCGTGGACCGACCAGATGCAGCACTGCCTGATGCCCACCCTGGCATCGCCGGTCACCTCCTCCCGCAAGCCCGCAGGTCCGCAGCCCGGGTCTGGCAACGGCGCTGCCGAGGATCTGTATCTGTATGTGATGTCCGAGCGGCTGTTCGTGCTACGCGGCAACGGCGGCGGCACGCCGACCACCGCCGCGGCTGGTAATTGTGCGACCGCTATTGGGTCGGGATGGCCGTGGCGTGGGCCTTGCAGCGCTGGATGAGCGGGGCCAGGACGTCGGCCAGGGTGGGGCTGCCGATCTCGCGGAGCTCGTAGCGGGCTTGGCGGATCGGATGGCGGGTGTGGACGACGCGGCGCAGGTCGATCGGGGTGCCAGCCACGACCACGTCGCAGTCGGCCGCCTCGACGGTGGCCTGCAGCTCCGCGACCTGGCGCTGGCCGTAGCCCATGGCGGGCAGCACCAGCCCGGTGCCGGGATAGGCCGCCAGGGTGTCGGCGATGGAGCCGACCGCATACGGCCGCGGGTCCACGAAGGTGGTCGCGCCCTCGTGGCGGGCAGCGACCATGCCAGCCCCGTAGGGCATGCCGCCGTGGGTCAGGGTCGGGCCGTCCTCCACCACCAGCACGCGCTTGCCGGCCAGCGGCGGGCCCGGCAGGAGGGTGACGGGGGAGGCAGCCCGGATGATGGTCGCGGTCGGGTTGGCGGCGGCCACGTTGGCAGTCACCGTGGCCACTGCCTGTGGGTCGGCGGTGTCGAGCTTGTTGATCACCACCACGTCGGCCATGCGCAGGTTGGTCTCGCCCGGGTGGTAGCGCAGCTCGTGGCCGGGCCGTAGCGGGTCGGCGACGGTGACGTGCAGGTCGGGCGCGAAGAATGGGAAGTCGTTGTTGCCGCCGTCCCAGACGACCACGTCCGCCTCGGCTTGGGCGCGGTCCAGGATGGCGTGGTAGTCCACGCCGGCGTACATCACCATGCCCTGGCGGACCGGCTCCTCGTACTCCTCGCGCTCCTCAATGGTGGGGTCGGCGGCGTCGATGTCGGCCAGAGTGGCGAACCGTTGCACGCGCATGCGCTCCAGGTCGCCGTAGGGCATCGGGTGGCGCACCAGCGCCACCTTCAGGCCCGCGTCCAGCAGCAGCCGGCCGACCCGCCGGCTGGTCTGGCTCTTGCCCGCGCCGGTGCGCACGGCGCACACGGCCACGACCGGCTTGGTGGCCTGCAGCATGGTGGCGTGGGGGCCGAGCAGCCGGAAGTCCGCGCCGGTCGCCAGCACCAGCGAGGCCTTGTGCATGACGTCCTCGTGCGACAGGTCGGAGTAGGCCAGCACGACCTCGTCAACGCCGTGCTCGGCGACGATGGCGGGCAGCTCGGCCTCGGCGAGGATGGGGATGCCGTGCGGGTAGGAGCGTCCGGCCAGCGTTGGCGGGTAGGTGCGGCCGGCGATTCCGGGGATCTGGGCCGCGGTGAAGGCCACGACCCGGGTTTTGGGGTCGTCGCGGAAGACGGTGTTGAAGTCGTGGAAGTCGCGCCCTCCGGCACCCATGATCACCACGGTCCGCATGATCGCTCCTGTTGTTGGCGCTGGGCGGGCTTGCCCGCTATCCGGCCCACCCGGCGCGTGGTCATCGCTTGGTGAGCCCCGGGTCGGCGGTGCCGAGTGGCAGTGGCAGCTTGCCGTTGCCGGTCGGTTCCTTGGCCGCCTTGCTGGACCGCCAGCGCATCCACACGTAGACCCCGCGGCGCAGCTGCAGTGGACGCGCAGACATAGGAAGTCGCTCCTTTGCGACGAGTTGCGTTGCGACGAGACGATCCAGCACCCTGATCGTCCCGCAGGCGACCCGAGCGCGGAAGAGTCCAACGGCCCGCCACCGCCGGGAGAGGTCCCAATGGGGCGCCAGCTCCAGCGCCAGGCTACGGGTGAACATCCACACGCCGCCCTTGCTGGCGTCGTAGGCGGCCAGGCCGACCATCGAGGGGTGCAGCGCGTCCACCGAGGCGATGTTGACGATCGCCCCGCCGTGGCCTTGGGCCGCCAGCTGCCGGCCGGCGGCCTTGCTGGCCAGCACCAGGCCACGCAGGTTGACCCGCAGGACCCGGTCGAGGAACGGCGCGGACATCGCCAGCACGGGCGCGTGCGGGTAGATTCCGGCGTTGTTGACCAGGATGTCCAGCGACCCGAACGCCTGCACGCAGCGGGCCACCATGCGCTCGCAATTTCCTGTCAACCAGTCGGCGCGGTGCTGTCCAGCGGCCACGCAGGACGGGGTAATCGCTCTTGTGGATGTGCAGCGGCGTGGTAATCGCTGGTGGCCGTCGGTGTGCGGTCCACGCCGACCTGATCGAGCCTGGCACCTATCGGGTGCTCCCGGTGGCCGTCGCGCTGGACAACCCGGCGGCTCCTGCCGCGAGGCGGGTAGCCTTGACGGCGTCGTGGCGACGAACCGTGGCGGCGATCACCTTGCTCGGACGCAGGGCCGGCTCCGCACGACCAGACCGCGAACCCCGCTCTATCACACGGTGACTGATGGGGTTGGTCGCGGCAGATGAGCGGCTCCCAGCCCAGGCGCAGGCGGTAAGGGCTTGCCGACTAACAACTTGGTGGTTCCGGGGCCAGGACACCGAGGTGAGCGGCACTCGACCGGCCGAGTTATTGCGCGGCGAGCCCTAAGGCTGTGTCCCAGTCGACCGGGCGCGACTTGAGATGCTCGTTTCACATGGTCGGCGCTTGGGAAGTGCAGCGCCCAGTCGCTGGTGTCGTCCACGTCGTAGGCTACGTCGCTGGCGACGCTGACCACGGCGCTTGAAAGGACTCACGGTTTATCCGCGGTGTCGCGCGGGTCTGACCGATCGGGGGTGATGCGGAAGACGGGGATCTGCGCGGCGATCCGGTCGAACTCCTCCAGCGAGGCTCGCCGGTCCACCGGGATATGCGCACGGGCTCCCGGCGCCAAGGCCAGGTAGCGGCGCAGGATGGGCGCCCGCGCGCCGGGATCGACCTCCTCCAGGCGCACGGCCTCGCGGCGGCCATGGCGCAGCACCGCCCGTCCTTCGGCCGCGCGGACGTTACGCACCCAGTTCACGTTCTGGCCGAGCATCGCCACCAGGTAGCGCTCGCCCTGGTAGTCCGCGACGACCAGCGGGAACGAGATGCGGCGGCCCGTGCGCCGCCCGCGCACCTCCAGCGTGACCCAATGGTTCGGCGCAAGTATCCCGGCCGAGAACTGGATGGCCGAGATGCGGTTGAGCAGTCGTGCCAAGCGGTTGGGGCGACCGCTCCGGTACATCCAACGATCGAACCGGTGCAGCCGTCCGGCAGGGTTTCGTGTCTGATCGCTCGTCTCGCGCATTAAACAGCCCTCTCCGCCCTTGGCCAGGGCACCGAACTCACACCCGCTTGGGGGCCTTGCCCCTCATCGTGGCCACAAAGCGCAGCAGCTTGTGCCGGGGGTCGGCCGTGAGCAGGCGCTTCCTCTGCGCCGGGGAACGGTGCCTTACGACCTACCAACCTCGGCTTGTGGTCGGCTCCCAACCAGGGCCGAACGTCACCCCGACTGGTGACGTTCGGCCCTGGCCGTAGCTGTGCTCGGCTTGGCGCGCGTTGCCGCGGCCTTCGCGCACGTCCGCTGCTGGCGGAGGCCGCTTCGATGCCGGGACCAGGGGGCCCGCCGGTGTCAGGGTGGGGCCGCCTTGCGAGTGACCCCACCCCACCTACGGGCCTAACCGCCTTGCCGCGATCCGGCCGAGGACCCTGCTCGAGCAGGCCCTTCGCCTCTGGTTGCCCCTGCCGCGTCGCCGCCATGCTCCATCTGGACCACGGAGATGGTGATCAGTGACGAGAGGAGGGCGTGAGATGGCCACACGAGCTGCTTCCCACGCCACAACCAATGGGCATGGTGTGGTGGTGGCGCCCCGCGGCGCCTTCCAGGAGGAGTTGGACGCGCTGGTGGACCAGGTCAGCGACATGGGCGCCCGCGCCTGCGGCGCGCTGGCGCGCGCACTGCGAGCCTTCGCCGCCGAGGACCTGACCATGTGCGACGTGGTCATCGCCGGCGACGACGCCCTCGACGACCAGTTCGCGGGCATCCAGCACGAGGTCCTGCGCCTGATCGCGCGGCAGGCGCCGGTCGCTCGCGACGCGCGCCTGCTCACCGCCGCGATGCACATCGCGCTGCATCTGGAGCGCATCGGCGACCTGGCAGTGAACGTGGCCAGGTTGACTAAACTTGCCGCCGGGCTGCCGCGGGACCCGGTGGTGCTGCGGGACCTCGAGCAGATGGGCACGATCGCGCTGGGCATGGCCGACGAGGCCGTGCGGGCGTTCGCCCAGCGTGACGCCGACGCCTGCCTGCGGCTGGTGCTCACCGACGACCGGGTCGACGAGCTCAACCGTGCCGTGCTGGAGCGGGTCCTGGCGATCCAGACGCCCACGGAGCGCCGCCGCTGGGCGGTGTACATGGACGAGGTCGCGCGCCAGCTGGAGCGGGCCAGCGACCACGCGGTCGACATCGGCGAGCAGGTCTGGTTCATGATCACTGGCGAGCTGCGCGAGTTCAACAGCCCGGCCCGCGTCCGCAGCCAGTAGCCGCTGAAGCGCTGAAGGTCGGGCCACTCTGCGGCCGGGACCTGGACCTCTCGGGGCGATTAGGGGCCGGTCGGCTCATCTGCGGAGGGCGGCGGGATCGGGTCCCCAGTGGTGGGAGGGCGTCGGCGGGCGAAGGTCGTCGACTTCCCACGCCAGCCACGAGTCCACCGCGACCACACCGTCCAGCGAGCCGACCAGCCGCGCCGCCCGCTCGGCCTGGCTGTGCTGCTCGACCTGGCCTTCCAGCACGACCACACCCTCACGCACCGTGACACGCAGCTCCTCCACCGCCAGCCGCAGCGTGTCACCGAGGACCTGGTGGGCCACCTCCCGGCGCAGCTGCTCGTCGGGACGGAGGAAGACAGCCAGCAGGTCCCGGCGGGTGACGATGCCCACCAGCCTGCCACCGGCGTCGACCACCGGCAGGTGGCGCACGCCGCGGCGGTGCAGCAGCCGGGCGGCTACACTGAGCGGCGCGTGCGGGTGGATCGTGATCGCTGGGGTGGTCATGAGGTCCGCGGCGGTAGTAGCGGCCGCCTTGCGCTGCTCGCGCCGCAGCCCGGGGTGGGGCAGCAGCGGCGGGGGCGGCGCGGGCGGGTGCTCCTGCTCCTCCTTGAGGGCCAGGTCGGCCTCGGACACGATGCCGAGCATTGGCGGATCGTACGAAGTCCCAGCTCAGGGTGCGAATCCGGGTTTCCGCGCCACAGGCAGAATCCTCCTTACACCGCCGTCCCGCCCATGCGATCGCGGATCAACGCCGCCAGCGTCAGGAGATCCTCCACCAGGAACGCGCTCCGGGCCCCGGCCAGCGCCACAGCCGGATGCGGCGCCACCACGTCGGTCCAGTCAGATGGGACCCAGCACAGCCCCCCGCACGATCGTAGAAGTACACCCAGTCGCCGTCCCAGTTGCGACGGCGGTCCACGAAGTCGAACTCATCACCGGCGAGCGGATGGAACGGGTGTGTCACCCGGGCACGTGCCGCGCCTCCCTTCGCATCAGGCGTGGTCGACGGCATGGTCGAACAACCAGGCCGAATGCGACCTGCGGATGGTCAAGCTGCAGCAAAAGATCTCCGGATGCTGGCGCACCCAGGCCAGAGCAGGGGCGTTCTTGGCGCTCCGCAGCTATCTGTCGACCGCCCGCAAGCAGGGGTTGAACCCGCTGGTCGTGCTCCGGCAGCTGTTCGAGGGCCGCCCCTGGCTGCCGACGCCAGCACCGGGCCCACGCCCGGCACCACCGTAAGGGTGGGTAGACTCGCCCGGTCATGGCCCGCCACCCTCACCGCCCCACCCCGCCACCGTCCCGCTCGGTAGCCATCCCGCCCGACCTGGTCCAGGCCGTGGCCGAGGCGATCGCACGCGGGGAGTTGGACGACGAGCTTGGCGTGCTCGGCGCGGTCATCAACCAACGGCTGCGCCTGTTGGCCGCCGCCCGGTCGATGACCACCGTGGCCAGCCTCCGGATCGGCGTGCAGATGATCTCACTGCCGGTCGAGCGCCAGATGTCGTCGAATGCTCTGGTGAACTTGCTGTCCCGGTCGCGGATCAGGAACTTCCACGCCCTCGCGTGATCGTCGAGGCCGCCGAGGAGATTTCGGGCCTGCTGCGCAACCCATAGGCCGGTCGGATGGTCGGTGACACCAGCAAGATGGACGCGCCGGGTCCCCAGTTCGATGAAGAACAGGACGTACACCCGTCGCAGGAAGATCGTGTCCACGTTGAAGAAGTCGCAGGCCAGGATGCCAGCGGCTTGCTGGCGCAGAAACGCCCGCCAGGTCGTTGGGGCCCGTCGCGGCGCCGGGTCCAGGCCGTGGGCGCGCAGGATCCTCCTGATCGAGCTGGCCGACACCTGGCAGCCGACGCGCAGCAGCTCACTGTGGATGCGCTGGTAGCCCCAGCGCGGATTCTCGCGGGCAAGCTGGATGATCAGCGATTGCATCTGGTCGGGGACCGCAGGCCGTCCCTTGCGCGTAGTCGGGTAGGTCCAGCGGTGGGTCACCATGCGGCGGTGCCAGCACAGCAGGATCTCGGGCCGCACCAGGAACACCGACCAGCGCGCCCTTGGGAGCAGTCGGCTCAGCGCCGCGAGCAGCGCGCGGTCCGCGGACTGCAGGCGGGGCCGTGGGTGTTGGCGGGGCAGCACCGCAAGCTCGTGGCGCAGGACCAGGATCTCGACCTCGTTGCATTCCGCTGACCGGAAGGAGAGAGGACCAGTTCAAGGCTGCGGCGCAGCGCGAGGTGGACGAACGACCAGAGCACACGGACCTCCGCCGATGAAGGCGAGCAAGCGACGGCGCATCGTAGCCGTTGAGGAAATGCCCGCGGCGGGACGTAACGAAGCACTGGTATTCGTCAACTCGATGAGCGACCTTTCTGTTGGGGTCGGCAGGGTAAGCATTCGGCTCCCAGCGCATCGCCGCAGGTCAAAGCGGGCGGCTGCGGTGCCGTATGTGCGCGACGGGCGTCGCCTACAAGGTCATTCCGCGAGCGTCGTCGCGCACGCAGCTGCTGCCAGGGCCGCTAGGACGCAGCACGTGGGTCGAGGTGGAGCAGCGTTCCCACGTCGGTCCCGACCCACAAGACTCCCCCCAGATCCGGCCGTGAGCGCGGTGACCTCGTTGGCAGTCGGGTCGTCGGCGAACAGCGTGCGGACCGGCGCCTGGCCGTGCATGCCGATCAGCCGCATCCCGTCCGCCGCCACCCACGCCGTTCCGTCGGCGGCCTCCACCAAATCGGCGGCCGCCATCAAATCAGCTCCGGTGGCCTCGAAGCGCTCGCCGAGGAGCCGGTTGCGCTGGGGTCGGTCTGGTAGACGGTCAGGTGCTTCGGGTCGCTGACCCACACCCCATCGCGGCCGACCAGAATGCGGCCCGCGGCGGCGCCCAGGCCGCCGGGGATCTTGATGGTGGCGGCCACCCGGTTGGTGGCCGGGTCGATGCGCCACACCGGCCCGAGCGCGCCCCGCACCCAGACCCCGCTTGGGCCCGCGCCGACCGCGTCGGGCAGGCCGTGCAACGGGATCGTTGCGACGACGCGGCTGGTGGCGGGGTCGATGCGGACCAGCCGCCCGGCGCTGCCTGCGGTGTCGCCGCCGCAGCAGACCACCCACACCGCGTCGGTGCCGGCCGCAGGGGGCTCCTCGGTCGCGACCCGGATACGGGCGGTGACCCTGGCGCTAGCGGGGTCGATGCGCAGCACACCCGCGCCGGAGACGGTGGCCCAGACGGCACCGCCGCCGGCGGTCATGCCAACCAGCTGGTGGCCGCCGGTTGGCTGGTAGCCGGTCACGGTGGCGGTGGGCCGCAGGGTGTGGGGTCCACCCGGGAGACCGTCTGGCCGTGTGCGACCCAGAGGGCGCCGGGGGTGACCGCGAGCGCGGCGATCGGCTCGGCGAGGACGGCGTTTGGCTGGATGGTGGAGGCGACCGACTGGCTCGCCGTGGTAGCGGTGGGCGCGGCTGTGGTAGCGGCTGTCGAGGTCGCCGGGCTCGCGGGGCCCGCAACCGGCGAGCGCGACTGGAGCGGCGAGCGGTTGCTGGCAGGCCCCACGCGGCCGGTGCACCGCGGTGGGCAGCACGTTGTTGTCCACGCTCGGCTGCATTGGCCCTGGCTGCCAGTCGCCTCGGGCTGGCGCCAGCCCTGCCCAATGGTGCGCTGTGGGGCTGCGGTCAGTCCCCTGCAGGTGCGGCGATGGCGGTGTCGCCGGGTGCCGCGCTGGCGAGCAGCCCGTGGACCCACTCGGCGACGCGATCGGCCACCGCGACGTCGATCGAGTGGACCGAGGTTTTCTGCACCTTGCAACCCGCCTCGGCGCTGCGGTCAGACCTCTGCACTGGGGCCCAGCCATCCGACCAGACGCAGCACTTCCTCGGCGACCTCCCCGACGGAGCGGTCCTGGGTTGTCCACCAGATGGTCCTCGACCTCAGTCTGCTCCAGCACCTGCGCCGTGTGCGCGGCGGCTCCAAGGAACCAGCTCGGGTCGCCGGTGGCCTCCCGGGAGCGGATGCGCGCCTGCAGTGCCGCAAGCGGTGCCGGGAGCCGGACCACCGTGACCTCGGCGCCCGGGACGGCGCTGTTGCATCTGCTGTGAGCGAGCCCGGCGCAGGCAGACTGTCACCATGAGAACGCGCCGTCCTCGCCCTCCAGCCATCGCACGGTCTGCCTTCGCCGGCTTCTGCTTCCCGCCCGACGTGATTGTGCTCGCGGTGCGCTGGTACCTGCGCTTCGCGCTGTCCTACCGCGATGTCGAGGAGTTGCTCGCCGAGCGCGGCATCCAGGTCGACCACGTCACCGTCTACCGCTGGGTGCAGCGGTTCGCGCCGTTGCTCGCCGAGGCCGCTCGG
>JBKPDO010000145.1:0-9510 GCA_046727955.1 bacterium
GGGCGGTACCGGTCGGCGGCCGCCAGGCTGGCCGCGGCCATCCCGCGCGCCTTCGCGGGAGCGGGCGGCTACCACCGCTACGCGCTGCCCTCCGGCGGTCACGGCCTGGGGCGGAGCGGCGGTCCTGACGCCGCCGTGGCCTGGCTGGCGCCGCCGTTCGCACCGGCCGACCCGGCCGTGCTGGCGGCGGTGGAGCGCACCGGCGAGCAGCTCGGCCCGGACGGCGGCGGAGCGGTGCCCGGGCTTCCCTGGCGCGGGCGCGAGTTCTGGACCCCGGCCACGGCGTCGTTCGCGCTCGCGGCCATGGCCTCGGGCGATCGTGCGGCCGCCGAGCGGCGCCTTGGCTGGCTGCTGGACCACCGCACCGCCTTGGGCGCATTCCCCGAGCGGGTGCGCCGCGCCAGCGGCGAGCTCCGCTCGGTCGCCCCACTCGCCTGGACCCACGCCATCGTCCTGCTCACCCTCACCAGCGAGACCCACCTCCCACCAATCCCCTGACCGCCCCTACGCCCCCCGGCCGGCGACGCCCGAGCCCCCGGCCCCGGGACGCCCGAGCCCCCGGGCCCGAGACCTACCGCGGCCGGTGGGGCCCGCCAGAGCCGGTGGCGGCGGTTTGCGAGCGCGAGGCCTCCTCCGCCTCGCCGGTGGCCTCCTCCGCTGGAAGCTCAGCGGCCTCCTCCGCTGGAAGCTCAGCGGCCTCGTCAGCGGTGATCTCGGACGTCCGCGCGTGTGCCTCGGCCGCTTCGCGGGCCTCGAGCTGCTCCGTCAGCAGGACCTTCAGGGCGGCCGCGACCGGGATCGCCATCAGGGCGCCAACCAGGCCGAGCGCGGTCGCGCCGATCAGACCCGCCAGCAGGACAGCCGCGGCGCTCAGGTTGACCGTGCTGCGCAGGATCCGAGGGGCGATGAAATAGTTCTCGACCTGCTGGTACACCACGAAAAAGACGGCTACCAGCACGGTCGTCGGCCACAGGTCCGTGGCGAACAGCGCCACCAGGACGCCGATCACCGCCCCCAGCGTCGCGCCGATCATCGGGATGAGATCGCAGATCGCCACCACGAACGCCAGCGGCACGGAGAACGGCACCTTGAGCACCGTGAAGGCCACGAACGACGCCAGGCCGGCGACGAGCGAGACCAGGATGTTCCCGATCATGTACGCGCCGACCTTGTCGATCACCACGTCGGCCATGCGCGCGAACCGGGCCCGGCGGGCGCGCGGGAACAGGCGCATCAGGCCGTGGCGCAGCCGCGGCAGGTCGGCCATGAAGTAGATGGTGAGCACCAGCACGGTCAAGGTGGAAAACAGCGCGCCGAACAACCGGCCAGTGATCCCGAGCAGGCCGGAGCTCAGTCTGCCCGGCAGGCTCGACAACAGGCTCTGGACCTGGCGGGTCAGGTTGAAGCGGTCGCTCAGCTCGCGGAAGCGGACCGAGCGGTCCTGAAGATTCGCGACGTAGTGGGGGAAATCCCGGACCAGCGCCTGGAACTGGTCGACCATCGCCGGGATCACCGACATCAGGAACCCGGCCAACAGGCCCAGCAGCAGGACGAAGATCACCAGCACCGCAAGGCCCCGCCGCACGCCCCAGCGGGTCAGGGCACGGACGGCGGGGTCCAGGCTGATCGCCACGAACAGGGCGATGAGCACCCGGATCAGCACCGCACGGGCGGTGTAGACCGCCGCGGCCGCCGCCAGCGTGGCGAGGACCCCGAGGCTTGCGTAGGCCCCCCAGCGGAACAGCGTTATCGGGCGCACGCGCGAATCCACGTCCGGCTCGGACTCCGGGCCGGACGGAGGGGTCGCCTCAGCACGCGGTCGTGCGCCCGGTTGCTCTGCGCTATCCATGTTGACTCCATCGTTGTACGTCAGAAACGCTACTACCTGGTTGCCACATGCCGACACGAGGTCCGTTGGTGATCGAGAGTGCCGAGCGGTGGAGCCGATGGGCCTTCCAGCCTTCCAGCCTCACATAGACGACGGGATGGTCGCATAAGATTGCGATGTCCTGAAGCACGCTGCCAAGCGGCGCGAGTACGATGGCTCGCATGGACCGGCGCATCTTTGGCCTTGAGAACGAATACGGGGTCACCTGCACGTTCCGAGGGCAGCGCCGCCTGTCTCCCGACGAGGTCGCCCGCTACCTGTTCCGGCGGGTGGTGTCGTGGGGCCGCTCCTCCAACGTGTTCCTCGAGAACGGCGCCCGCCTCTATCTGGACGTGGGCTCCCACCCCGAGTACGCCACCCCCGAGTGCGACTCGGTGCTCGAGCTGATCACCCACGACAAGGCCGGCGAGCGCACCCTCGAGTACCTGCTCGCCGCGGCCGAGGCGCGCCTGCACGAGGAGGGCATCGCCGGGCAGATCTTCCTGTTCAAGAACAACACCGACTCCGCCGGCAACTCCTACGGCTGCCACGAGAACTACCTGGTCTCGCGCTACGGCGAGTTCCAGCGCCTGGCCGACGTGCTGATCCCCTTCTTCGTCAGCCGGCAGATCCTCTGCGGCGCCGGCAAGGTGCTGGCCACCCCGCGTGGCGCGGTGTACTGCATCGCGCAGCGGGCCGAGCACATCTGGGAGGGCGTCTCCTCGGCGACCACCCGCTCGCGGCCGATCATCAACACGCGCGACGAGCCCCACGCCGACGCCGAGCGCTACCGCCGCCTGCACGTGATCGTGGGCGACTCGAACATGTCGGAGTGGTCGGCGTTCCTGAAGGTGGGCGCCACCGACCTGGTGCTCGCGATGATCGAGGAGGCCACCGTCCTGCGCGACCTGACGCTGGACAACCCGATCAGGGCCATCCGCGAGATCTCCCATGACATGACCTGCCGCCGCAAGGTCCGCCTGGCCAATAACCGCGAGGCCAGCGCCCTGGAGATCCAGCGCGAGTACTTCGAGAAGGCCGCCCGCTTCGTGGACCGGCGCGACGCCGGCGAGACCGCCAAGAAGGTCATCGACATGTGGGGCCACGTGCTGGACTCGCTGGAGCAGCAGAACCTCGACGCGATCGGGCGCCAGGTCGACTGGGTGACCAAGTACCTGCTGATCGAGCGGGCCAGGGAGCGGCACAACCTGCCGCTGTCGCATCCCAAGATCGCGCTGATCGACCTCACCTACCACGACGTCAACCGCAAGCGCGGCCTGTACTACCTGCTGGAGCGCAGCGGCGCGGTGGAGCGCATGTGTGACACCCGCGCCATCGACCGGGCAACCCAGGAGCCGCCGCAGACCACCCGCGCCCGGCTGCGCGGCGAGTTCATCCGCCAGGCCAAGGAGCGCCGCCGCGACTACACCGTCGACTGGGTCCACCTGAAGCTGAACGACCAGGCGCAGCGAACTGTCCTGTGCAAGGACCCGTTCCGCGCCTACGACGACCGCGTCGACAAGCTAATAGCATCGATGTGACGCCCACGGGGCTCCACCGGCGGCGCCCTCCGCCCCCGCTGGCGCCGCGCGCGCCAGCCGATGAGGAGGGCGGCGACCGCGCCGCCGTAGCGGCTCAGGAAGGCCAGGAAGGTGTCGCGCAGGTTCTGCGCGGCGCCCGGGAGCACCCCGCCAGGCGCCGGGAACCCGGCGGGCGCCGCCGGCACCAGGGTGATCGACAGCGCGACCGCGCCGAGACTGATGACACTCCACGGCACGACCGCGACGATCCCGAGCAGCGGCAGCTCGTGCCAGTAGAACACCCAGGGTGTCAGCATGAGGTAGAAGAGGAAATAGCCGGCGATCCTGGGCCAGGGGTCCTCGTCCGCCCGCAGCTTGCGCGCCACCACCACGAACGCCACCAGGATGGCGGCCATGGCCAGCTCGCGCCCGGCCCGCTCCCCGATGGCGGCCGCCGCGGTTGGATCGACCCGGCCGAGCGGCAGCGCCGCGGCGACCAGGCGGCGCACCAGGTTCGGCGGGCTGCCGCTGGAGTAGTGGGTGCTCACGTCCACCGCGGAGGTGAACAGGCTGGTGCCGGCGCTCGCGAAGGGCAGGTAGGCGAGAGCTGTGAGGGCGGCGCCGAGCGCCCCGAGGCGGGCGACCGCGCCGGCCCGGGCGCGCCTGCTCGGCCTCCCGGCCGCGAGCCAGATGCCGTACAGCGCGGCCAACGGCCCCATGTAGACCTTGACCAGGAACAGCACCACCAGCAGCACGAAGGCGGCCAGGTGGCGGCCGCGAAGATGGGCCAGGAGGGCCGCCGCGACGAGCAGCAGCAGCAGCGCGTCGATGTGCGCTGACATCGCGATCGCCTGCAGCACCATCGGGTTCCATGCGATCAGCAGGACCGGCCAGCGCGGGTCCGGGTCCGCACCGGCCGCGGCAGCCGTCGCCCGGGCGGCCCTGTCCCTGTGGCGAAGGGCCTGGACCAGCAGCGCCACCGCGCCCAGCTCGGCCAGGGTCAGCAGGACCTTCATCCACAGCACCCAGGCCAGCATGCTGGCGCCCGACACGACCGCGACCAGGCGCAGGAGCAGCAGGAACGGCGGCCCGTAGACCGGACCGGTCAACCGCCACGACCAGAACGGGTGCCAGCTGTCGAAGGGGTACTGGTCGGGAAAGGAGACGTACGGGTTGGCGCCGTACGCCGTCTGGACCTTGCCGTAGAAGGAGTAGGCGTAGACGTCCCTCGAGGCCACCGGCGGCACCGTTATCGCCAGCAGGTGCAGCGCGATCGCCCCGGCTACCAGCAGCCCAAGGCTGAGCCTGCGGCCGCGGCGCCACTGCCACACCGCGAAGGCGAATGAGGCCATCGACACCAGCCAGAAGGGGGTCACCAGGCCCTGCGGCCTGGGCTCCACGTCGAAGTCGTGGTTGGTCGGCAGCGCGTGCATGGACGCCAGCTGCGGCGCCAGCGGCACGACCAGGAACAGCCCGATGCCGAGCGCGATGCCGACCAGGCACGCCAGCAGCACCTCGCGGTCACTGCGGCGCTGCAGCCAGCCGCCGACCTGGGCGATCGCCCCTCGGCCGACCCGGGCGGTCATCCCTGGGCCTCCGCAGCCGCCTCTCTCACAGCCAGGCGGCCGGCGAGCGTGCCGGCGGCCGCCGCGGCCTTGAAGAACACCGGGTCGTCGTCGGGCCCGCGGCCCATCGTCCGCACCTGGAGGCCCCAGGCCGCGAGCAGCTTGCCGGCGTCGGGTGGGTCCACCGGCACGACCTGGTGGCGGGCGCTGACCCCGGCGGCCTCGAGCTGCTGCCGCACCAGCGCGGCGAGCGACTGGTCGGCCAGCTCCGGCAGGGCGACGCGCGCGGGCGCGAGGGCGAGCCGGCCCAGCGCGGTCAGGCTGTGGTGGCTGACCCCGCGGTGGCGCTCGCGCGCGTCCGTGGTAGACATGCGCAGGCAGGCGACCGGCCGGCCGCCGAGCGCCGCGACCGCGTTGAGCGCCTCCGCCACCTGGATCCCCGAGTAGCCGAGGGCGGTGCCGGTGCCCATCCCACCAGGGCCCTGAGCAACCACCACGACGTCGGCGCGAAGCACGGCGCGCGCGGCGACCAGGCCGGAGTGCAGCGTGACCGCCTCCAGGTCGCCGCCGAACGCCTGGCCGGCGGTGACGATCCCCGCGACCAGGCCGCTCGCGCGCAGCTCAGCCGCCAGGCGAGAGAACGCCAGCGGCAGGGCGGCGCCGTCGCTCATCACGTAGGCGACAGTGAGGTCGCCGTCGACGGCGCGGGCGGCCGCGGCGGCCACCGGCACCATGGAGTGCAGCTCGGCGCAGACGACCGGCAGGCCCTCGAGACCGGTCACGGCCGCCACCGCCGCCCGGTGCGGGCTCGCCTCCTCCTCGACCGCCAGGACCCGCACCTGCGACGGGGTGTAGCGGGCCTTCATCACGTGGCCCGGCCTGTCGTCGTCCAGCTCGCGACCGTCGAGCCGCGCCATCACCAGGTGGAAGCCGCCGGTGCCGAGGCCGAGCGCGACCGCGGTGGTGTTGAGCGCCACGCGGTCGCCGACCTCGAGCGGACCGAGCAGGGCGTCGTAGCCGAGCGCCCGCGCCTCGGCCCCGTCGGGCTCGACGGTGACCATCACCTCGGTGGCGCCAGGCCGGCGCCCGAGGACCGCCGTCACCCGCCCGCCCCGTACGCGGATCACGCGCTGCCCGCCGCCTGAGAGCCTGTTTGCAATGGGGCACTGGCGCACGGCGAAGCTGCGCGACCGCGGCGCTTATCCTCAGCCATGGGATCAAGTGGAGGTACCCGATGGGGGGTTCGGGGGGAGCTGTCTCGGGCTCCCCCCGAATGCGAACAGGCTCTGAGGACGTAGGCGCACTCCAGGTCACCCGACTGGATGTGGGAGATGCGGTCGACCTCCACGCCGGGACCGGCGAGCTGGCGGAACAGCGCCAGCTCGTGGCTGCAGGCGCTGGGGTGAGCCCCGGCCACGCCGGAGATCGCGCAGTTGTGCTCGCGCACCAGGTAGCGGTCCTCGCCGGCCGGCTCCCACTCCGCCATGTAGCCGTTCTCGTCCTGGATGGCGGCCAGCGCGCTGGCCAGCTCTGGCAGAGTGCGGCCGGCGGTCCGCTCGGCGTACTGCTCCGCGAGGGCCTGCTGGCGGTGGGTGAACAGGCGCTCGATCGCGGCCGGGCCGAGCTGCGCGCGGACCGCCTCGAGCAGCTGGCCGGCGAGCTGCCGGTAGTTGCGGGGGAACAGCTCATGGCCGGCCTCGGTGAGGGCGTACAGGTGGGCGGGCCGGCCCCGACCAAGGGCGCGGGTCGTCTGCTCCACCAGGCCCTCGCCCTCGAGCGCCTCCAGGTGGCGACGCACCGCCACCGACGACACGCCCAGGACCTCGTGCAGTTGCGCGACGGTCTGCGGGCCGTTGCGCTTGAGCAGCTCGAGCACCACCGCGCGCCGGGTCGGGGGGCTGGGAGCGGCCTCTGTCACGCTGGCTCCGATGTGCTGTGGACGGGGTCGCCGTCAGGCTACCGCGTATCCAGCGGCGGCCGCATGGGTCAGCAGGCAGTTTCCACAGCCGTGAACAGGTGTTCGATTCTTCGGCGCGGACCTGTTAGAGTCGTGATCAGCAGACCGACGCCTGATGTCCACCGACAACGAGGTAGCATGCGCGCATGCGCAAGGTCGAACGGCTCGTCAACCTGGTTGCCCTGCTGCTGGACACGCATCGACCGCTGACGCTCGATCAGGTGGCCGAGCTGGTGCCCGGCTACGAGGCCACGGGCGAGAGCCTCCGCCGCATGTTCGAGCGCGACAAGGAGGAACTGCGCGCGCTCGGCGTGCCGGTCGAGCGCGGCCCGGTGGACGCCTGGGGGAACGAAGAGGGCTACTTCATCGACCCCACGGCATACGCCATGCCGCGGCTGGACCTCGCGCCGGACGAGCGCGCCGCCCTGGCGCTGGCCGCCCGTGCCTGGTCGGGCGCTGCCGGCGAGCCTGCCGCGCTGGCGGGCCTGGCCAAGCTGGACCTGGACCCCGGCGCCGGGCCCGACGCCGTGCGCGCCAATCTCGGCGGCGGGAGCCCGCTGCTCGCGAGCCTGCTCGAGGCGGTCACCAGTCGCAAGCGGATCGTGTTCAGCTACCGGCCGCCCGGCCGGGACCGCACCGAGCGGCACGTCGAGCCGTACGCGCTGGTCAACCGGCGCGGCACCTGGTACATGGTCGGGCACGACACCGACCGCGACGCGCTGCGGTCGTTCCGACTGTCGCGCATCCAGTCGGCCGTGCGCATGGCGCGACCGGCGGGGCGCGGGCCGGAGTTCGAGGTGCCCGAGTGGTTCGACCCGAGCGCCGTGCTGCCGACCGCCGGTGAGCCGGACGCCTCGCCGGCCGCCACGGTGCGGACGGGCGAGGCGTCGGCCCGCCTAGCCGAGCTGCGCGGCGCCAAGCGCGACGGCGACCCCGGCCCGGATGGCCGCATCACCCTGCGCATGCCGATCGTCGACCGCGAGGGCTTCGTGGCCTGGGCGCTCGGCAACGGCGTTGAGATCATCGAGCCGGAGGACCTCCGCGCCGAGGCCCGCCGCCGGCTCGCCGCCCTGCTCGCCCTGGTCAAGAGGGAGGCCGGGAAGGGCCGCGCGGCCCAGGGGGAGGCCGGCGGCGAGGACACTGCGGCCCAGGGAGAGGCGGGGGTGCGGCGATGAGCCGCGGTCCTGTCCCGCGCAGCCCCGAGGCGAGCGCCGCCGGCCGCCTGCAGCGGGTGCTCGCCCTGGTGCCGTGGGTCATGGCCCATCCGGACGCGACCGTCGACGAGGTCTGCGCCCGTTTCGGCATGAGCCGCGAGGCGCTCGCCGCGGACCTCGAGCTGCTGTTCGTCTCTGGCGTCCCGCCCTACGGGCCTGGCGACCTCATGGAGGCGTGGATCGAGGGCGACCGGGTCCACATCGACCTTGCCGCCTACTTCGCCAGGGCGCCGCGCCTGACCTGGCGAGAGGCCGTCGGCCTGTACCTGGCCGGCCGCGCGCTGGCCACCCTGCCAGAGCTGGACGAGCGCGGCGCCCTGACCAGGGCCCTGGCCAAGCTCGAGGCGGTGGTCCCGGCGGACCAGCTCGACCGCATCCAGGACCTCGCCAGCAGGGTCTCGGTGGACCTCGACGGCACCGAGGCGGAGCGGGCGCACCGCGCCGCCCTGTCGCGGGCCGCCGCGGCCGACCGGCGCGTGCTGCTCGAGTACTACAGCGGCTCGCGCGGCGACCTGACCCACCGCAAGGTCGATCCCTGGCTGGTGTTTGCCACCTCGGGTCACTGGTACCTGGTCGGCTTCTGCCACCGGGCCGGCGGCGAGCGGCTGTTCCGACTGGACCGGGTGGTCTCGGTCGAACCGACCGACGAGTCCTTCCAGCGCCCGGCCAGCTTCGACCCGGTCGCCTACGCGGAGTCTCCCTGGAGCGGCGCCTTCGCCGAGGGGCTCGAATGCGAGCTGGACCTGGCGGGCGAGGCCGAGTGGGTGGCCGACTACTTCCCGCTGCTCGGCAGCCAGCGGCGCCGCGACGGCCGCCTGCGGGTGCGCCTGGCCACCCACGAGCTCGCCTGGATGGTGCGGCTGGTGCTGCGCCTGGCCCCCGATGCCGAGCCGGTCAGCCCGCCGGAGCTCCGCTGCGCCGTCGCCGAGGCCGCCCGGCGCGACCTCGCCGTCTACGGCGCCGCCTGACCGCCGGCCACGCGGTAGGATTCGGGGCCGTCCGCGCCCCGTCGGTTCCGGAGGTTCCTCTGCCCATCATCGTCGCCGTCCTTCTGGGTGTGTTCTGGCTGGGCGTGCTGGTCACGGTCGCCTTCACCGCATGGCGGATGCTGGCCAACCTGAAGTCGCTGCTGCGCTCGGTCAGTGAGCTGAACGAGCGGCTCACGCCGACGCTCAACGAGCTGGCGGACAAGGGCCAGGAGGCCGCCGACCTGGCCGCCCGCCTGCAGAAGCGCCAGGTCAGCCTCAAGGGCGCCGCCGGCCGGCGGCGCATGCGCCGCTGAAGCGCGCTGGGGAGCCGCTGGGGAGCCGCTGGGGAGCTGCTAGGCTCGGCCCGGCGGTCGGCCCGGCGGTCGGCCCGGCGGTCGGCCCGGCGGTCGGCCCGGCGG
>JBKPDO010000146.1:0-8545 GCA_046727955.1 bacterium
GGCGTGGGAGCGGCCGTGGTCGGATTCGACCTTGCCGATCCCGGCCAGCAGCTGCCACGACAGCGCCGGGCAGGTCCTGGCCGCGGCCACGTACAGGCCCAGGTAGCCACCCGGAATATCCCCAAGCGCAAACGAGCTGGCCCGGATGGTCGGCCCTGGCGGAACCTGGAGCGCCGCGGCCGGGGCGGGCCGCGGCGGTCGCAGGATGCGCACGACCGCGCGGCCGACCGCGCCGGGGGCATCGGCGATCGAGAACCCGGGCGAGGCCATCCCACCGAGCAGGGCAAGGACGAGCAGCGCCGCCACCACTCCCCCGCCGGCCAGCCTGGTGCGCCCGCTCATGGGACCGACCACCCTCCGCCGGCGCCGCGCCGCACGGTGACCAGCGCGGTGTCGAGCCGCCCCTTGCCGGGGTCGGCGATGACCAGGACGCGCACCTCCCGCTCGGAGACGACGTCCTGCTGCAGGGCCTGCACCTTGCTGATGGGCAGGTGGCGTCGCGCCGCGTACCAGGCGGCGGCCACGTCCGCCGGCCGGGGGGCCTTGGCCCGCCGCGCCGAGGCCCCCGGGGCACCCGGGGCACCCGGAACAGCCGGGGCGCCTCCGGTGGTGCCTCCGCCGGTGGTGCCTCCGCCGGTGGTGCCTCCGCCGGTGGCGCTCCGGCCCGGGGCGCCCCCCGCCGTGGTCGCCGGAGCAGCCGGGGCGGAGCCGGCCGCCCGGGTGGTCGGCGTAGTGGCGGTCACCTGGGCGGGCCGGGCCAGCGCGGCCGGTGCCTCGCCGTGCTGGTAGAGGACCACCACTACCCCGGCCAGCGCCCCGCCGACCAGGGCCAGGCGGCCGAGCCGCCGTGCCAGCTCGCTGCGCAGGGCGGCCAGCGTCAGCGCGAGCGCGCGCCGCCACGCGCGCGCCAGCCGACTGGCCAGCTCCAGCTTGGCCCCAGACAGACCCCGCCGCCGGGTGAGCCGCCGGGTGAAGCGACCGAGCCGGTCGCCAGCCTGGTTACGGCGCCGGGCGCTCATGCCACACCTCCCCGCACCACGATCGGCCGGTGCCGCCCCCAGCGCCGGCGCCGCCCCCAGCGGCGGGCGAGCAGCACGATCGCCAGCGCCGGCCAGGCCGAGCCGGCCAGCAGCAGGCCCAGGTACTCGTCGGAAGCGTGCAGCAGCTCGGCCACGCGCACCACCAGGAACGAGGCGAGTGCCACTCCAGAAAGCAGCCCCACCGCCACGCCCAGTGGCAGCAGCCAGTAGCGCACCACCGCCCGGCGCCAGCGCGGCTCCGCGAGCAGCGCCAGCGTCACCGGTGCGGCCAGGCAGAGCAGGAACAGCAGCGCCTGCGCGCAGGTGGCCAGCATGGCCAGCGCGCACAGCGCCAGCGCGAACGGCAGCACGTAGATGACCGCCAGGGTCGAGATCACCGAGCGCTCCACGCCGTGCCGCCCGATCGCCCAGTCGTTCACCGCCCGCACGCGGCCGCGCAGGTACCCGAGGACCCCGGGCTTGCCGGTCGGCGGCGCCGAGCTGAGCACGGTCGTGCCGGTTTGCAGCCGCGACAGCGGCTCCGCCACGAACGCCGTCCAGTAGCGGCTGGCCAGCGCCTGCTGCACCTGCTGGCCGCCGCCGTGCAGCTCACGGCTGGCGTCGCCGCGGACCGCCACGCGCAGCACCAGGTTCGGCACCGCCACGCCGGCCTGCCCCGCCAGCCGGGTGCTGGTGACCGGGCGGGTGACCACCGCGGTGAGGGCGAGCAGCATCAGGACGGCCACCAGCCACTCGCGCCCTGCCGGCCGGCGCAGGATGCCATAGGCCGCCAGCCCCACGAGCACGGCGATGGTGGTGCCCTCGAGGGCGAGCCGCTGGGCGCCGACCCAGTGCGCCAGGGTCCGGGCGGCCGGCTCGCCGGCCAGGTACTCCAGCAGGTTCAGGCGGTGCACGTCGCGCTGGCGCTCGATCGAGCTGCGGGCCAGCCACGCAGTGGTCCGCACCGCCCCGCGCGCGTAGGCGTTGAGCAGCCCCCTGCCCTGCAGCGCAACGGTCTCGAGCTGGTAGTCCCAGGTGCGCGCGCTGGGCGCGGGCAGGTGGCTCGAGCGCTGCGGCAGCGCCAGGAACACGATCGCGAGCAGCACGAAGGTGCCGGCGAGGTAGGCGGCCAGCACGGTCCACATCGGGTAGCGGCGGGTGCCGTCCGGGCGGGCGGGCACGGCGCGGACCGCGGTCAGGCGGCGGGTCGCGCGGCTCCCGCTCCGGGTGGTGCTGACCTTGCCGGGGTTGCGCTTGGTCGGCTGGCCGGGACGCTTACGGGGTTCCATCGCCATGTCTGTCTCCTTTGTCCGATTCGGTTGGAACGGCACGACGGGCTTCTCCCGGTCGGGGGGCGGTCGGGGGCAGCCATGCGGCCGCCCGCAGCGGGCCAGGTTCTGGGGAAACTCGTCGCGCGCGCCGAAGAAAGGGCAGCTCAGGTCGGTTGGTCGCGGTCGACGACGCGGTTATAAGCCAGCGTGCAGCGCGGCTCGCGCCGCCCGAGGCAGCAGGTCGCGGGGATGCGAGGAGATCATCGGCCGCCGCTCCTGGTCAGGATTGCCCGGTTCAGGGGAGATGTACAGAACAGACCTAGGCTCATGGTGCCGCCGGGCGGCGGCGGGGTCAAGCCTTGACTTCCGGCACCGGGCGTGGCTCCCGCTCGAGCCCCGACCTGGACAGACCGGGGGGCTACGCTCGGCTTTGCGAATCGCCGCTGGCGGGAGTGGGGCCTTGCTCTTGAGCCCCCGGACCTGGACAGACCGGGGGGCTACGCTCGGCTTTGCGAATCGCCGCTGACGGGAGTGGGGCCTCGCTCTTGAGCCCCCCGGACCCCCCGGGCGCTGGCACGCCAGCCGGTCAGCGTGCGGACGGCCGTGAGCAGCACGAACAGCCACAGCCCGGCGAGGGCCCAGCCGCCGAGCACGTCGCTGAGCCAGTTGCTGCCGAGGTAGACCTGGGCCAGGGCCAGCAGCACCAGGCCGAGCACCGCGGCGGTGCAGGCCGCGACCCGGGAGGACCAGCGGCTGGCGGTGGCGGCGCCGAGCACCGCGAGCAGGCCGTAGACCGCGACCGCGGCGGTTGCCTCCCGCGAGGGGAACGCGAACCCGCTGGCGTCGACCAGCGCCGACGACGGCCGCGGGCGCTTGACCAGCGCCCCCACCGTGACCGCCAGCAGCTCCGCGCCGCCGTAGGCGGTCAGCAGCAGCCACAGCGGCTGCCAGCGCCCGCGCGCTAGAGCGCCGGTCAAGTAGCCGGTATTGAGGTGATTGGGTGGCCACCGGGGCCGGCGCGCAGGGCTGGGAGCTGTACGTATGGTCTGACGCTGCATGCTGCGCCGCCTACTTGACCGGCGCTCTAGGCGGAAGGCGAGCCCGGCCGCCAGCGCGATGGCGAGCAGCAGCCCGGCCCCGCCCAGGCCAGTCGCGGCGCGCAGCGCGGCGGTGAGCCACGGCTCGCGGTGGGTGCTGAAGAAGCGCTGCACCAGCTCGTCGAACTGGGTGAGGTTCTCGCGCGCCAGCACCTCCTGCAGGACCACGCCGAACGCCCAGCCGGCCAGGCCGATGCCGGCCAGGCCCAGGGTGAGCGACAGGCCGAGCGCCCCGCGCGGCCGCAGCCGCCGCGCAAGGAAGGCGAGCTGGCGCTCGTAGCGGGCGCGGAGGCGGGCGACGCCGGGTCGCTCGAGCTGGTGGCGCAGCGCGCTGCGCACCCGCTCGGGGTGCCGCGTCACCCAGCGGGCCAGCAGCACGATCGCCAGGACCAGGATCACGATCAGCAGCAGCACGAGGCTCGCCTGCTTGGCGATCTCCTCGACCTTGCGCCAGCCCTCGCCCGCGACGAAGCCCACCAGCACGAAGGTGGTCGCCCACAGGCCGCCGCCGAGGACGTTCCAGATCGCGAAGGTGCGGTAGCGGACCCCGCTCATGCCGGCGAGCCCCGGGATCAGCACCCGGAGCGCGGCCGTCCAGCGGCCGAGGAACACCGCCTTGCCGCCGTGCTGAGCAAGGAACCGCTCCGCCTGGTCCAGGTGGTGGGATTTGACGAAGCGACCGAGGAAGCCCTGCAGCATGCGCCGGCCCCAGCGCCGGCCCACCGCGTAGCCGACGCTATCGCCTGCGATCGCGCCGCTCACGGCGACTGCGATGGCCGCGCCGAGGTCGATGCGGTGCTGGAAGGCGAGCACGCCGCCCAGGATCACCGCGATCTCGCCTGGGAACAGGAAGCCGAAGAACACCGAGGCCTCCAGCGCCGGGAGCAGGAACACCACCAGCAGGGCGACCCACCCGTGCAGCTGAAGGATCACGTCGCTGATGCGGCCCATGACCTCCCCCGGTGTCCGCCGCCGCCGCGATGGCGCGCTCTACCGAATGGTAGCGGGGGAAGGGGCGTTCGAATGCAGTACGCTTGCGGAGTTACCGCCTTGGGGGAGGCCGATGGACGCTGACACAGCGGGCGCAGGAGCGAGTGCGGAGCCAGCCGGGGTCGCCGAAGGCCTCGACATGGCGTTCGAGCAGGCGGCCATCGGCATAGCCCTGGTCGGTGTGGACGGCCGCTTCCTGCGGGTCAACCAGGCGCTCTGCGACCTGCTGGGCCGCCCTGCCTCGGAGCTGGTGGGCGCCACCATCACCGACCTGACCGAGCCCCACGAGCTGGCGGACCTGTGGGCGCGGCTATGGCAGGCGGCCGAGCCGTTCGAGGCGGAGCGGCGCTTCCCGCGCGCCGACGGCAGTCTCGTGGACCTGCGGTTCAAGGTGACACCACTGTCCAACCGCGACGGCTGGACGATCGGCTTCCTGAGCCAGGCGCAGGACGTCACCGAGCGCAACGAGGTCGCCAGAGCGCTGCGGACCAACGAGGCCTGGCTGCGCTCGGTGGTCGCCAACGCGCCGATCGTGCTGTCGGTCTACGACCGCGACGGCATCTGCACCTTCTCCGAGGGCCGCGCCTTCGAGCGCGTCGGCGCATCCCCCAACGATCGTGTCGGCCGCACCTACGCCGAGCTGCGCGGCGACGAGGACGAGGCCAACGCCGACTTCCAGCGGCTGCTGGCGGGTGAGGAGGTCAGCGCCAAGCGCCAGGTCACCCCGAGGGCCCCGCACGGCGAGGCGATCTTCGACGTCCACTACCGCCCGCTGCCGGCCGTGGACGGCGGCGACGAGGTCGCGGGCGTGATCAGCGTGGCGGTGGACGTCACCGACCTGGAGCGGGTCGAGCGCGAGCGCCGCAGCCTGCTGCACCAGCTCATCACCGCGCAGGAGGGCGAGCAGCGCCGCCTGGCCGGCAACCTGCACGACGATGCCATCCAGGCCCTGACCGCCGCGCGCATGCAGCTCTCGGTGCTGGAGGCGCAGCTGGACCGGGTGGACGTGGACGTCATCGGCGAGGTGCTCGGCCTCGCCAAGCAGGTGCGCGAGAACCTCGAGCAGGGCATACAGGCCGCCCGCACCTTCCTGTTCGACCTGCGCCCGCCCCTGCTCGACCGGGAGGGGCTGGCGCCCGCGCTCGGCCAGCAGCTCGGCAAGCTGGCCGAGCGCTGCGGCTGTGAGACCTCCCTCGGCTGGGAGGTCGGTGAGCGCCTCGACCAGGACCTCGAGGTACTGGTGTTCCGGGTGGTGCAGGAGGCGCTCGCCAACGTGGCCAAGCACGCGCGGGCCGGGTCGGTCCGGGTGCGGGGCTGGCGCGAGGGCCCGTCACTCGAGGTCGAGGTGGCCGACGACGGCGTCGGCTTCGATGAGGCGGCCGCGCGCAGGCACGCCATCGGCACCGGCCATCTCGGCCTGCGCTCCATGACCGAGCGGGTGGAAGCCGCCGGCGGCGCGCTGCGCATCGACGCCGCGCCCGGCCGCGGCGCCCTCCTGCGCGTCACCCTGCCGGTGCCAGCCTGGGCTTCCTGACTCAAGTCATACGGGGCAGTCCTCTGTCCATGTGGGGCGAGCTCGCTCCCCCACGGCGCGCGCTCCGCGCGCCGGGCAGGTCTGTCCATGTGGGGGGAGCCCGCTCCCCCCACGGCCCCCCAAGAGCGGCCTGTGCCATGGTTACGATGGTTGTACGACCCGGCCTCCTTGCTGACCGCCCTGATCGGACCGCTTACCGGGAGCGCGACTCGAGGAGGCGGCGCGCGCGGCGGCCGGCCAGGCGCGCGGCGCTCGCCAGGGTCTCGCGGTGGAAGCCGTCGGACGCCTGGGTCAGGTGAAGGTACTCGTCGTCGCCGAGGACGATGTCCGCTGCGGCGGCGTTCGACTCGACCTGGGCGACGCTCTTGGCGCCGGGGATCGCCACCACGTGGGGGCGGTGGATCACCCACGCCAGCGCTATCTGGGCAGGCGTGGCGTCATGGGCGGCGGCGACCTCGCGCAGCGCCTCCAGGACCGGCCCCGCCCGGCGCAGGTTCTCCTCGGAGAAGAGCAGGTTCACCTCGCGCGTCCCGGTCGGGACGTTGCCGGCGCTGTACCTGCCGCCCAGCACGCCCTGGGCAAGCGGGCTGTAGGCGATGACGAGACGGCCCCGGCGGGCGGCGTAGGGGACCAGGTCCCGCTCGGGCAGCCGCCGCAGCAGGTTGTATTGGACCTGGTCGGAGACGACCGGGCGGCCGAGCGCCGCCTCCGCCTCGCGCCAGCGCGCCAGGCCGTAGTTGCTGACCCCGACGTGCCGCACCAAGCCGCCGTCCTGCAGGGTGCGCATCCCCAACATGGTCGAGCTCTGCGGGACCAGCGGGTTGGGCCAGTGGACCTGGTACAGGTCGATGCAGTCGGTGCCGAGCCGGGCGAGGCTGGCGTGGGCGGCCGCCTTTACCCGCTCCGCGGTGGGCCAGTTGGGCGCCACCTTGCTGGCCAGCACGAACGACTCGCGGGCGCCGGAGGCGGCCAGGATGCGGCCGAGCACCCGCTCGGGCTCGCCGCGCCCGTAGACCTCGGCCGTGTCGATGAGGGTGATGCCCAGCGACCTGGCCCGCTCGACGATCGCCTGTGCCTCGGCGAGGCCGAAGTCGCGGCCCCAGCCCCACTCCGGGGAGCCGAACTGCCAGGCGCCGAGCCCGATGACGGAGGTGCGCAGCCCGCAGGCCTCGACGTAGCGCATGACCGGTCCTTTCGCTCGCCGGTCATGATAGCGAGCGACGAGTGGGCTCAGGCCGAGCGGCTCAGGCCGAGCGGCGGCCGGCGAACGCCTGCAGATCGAAGACCCTGGCCACCGGGGCCGGCTCGCGCCGGGCCGGCGCGGGCACCGGCGTGGACGGGGGAATGAAGCCCACCCGGGGCACGGAGGCGTGCAGGTCCAGGCGCGTCAGCTGCTCGGCGACCTCGAACAGCAGGTCGGCGAGCACCAGGTCGAGCGCGGCGCAGACCGCCTCGAGCACCTCGGAGGACGCCTCTTTGCGGCCGCGCTCGACCTCTGAGAGATAGGTCAGCGACACGTTGGCGAGCATGGCCACCTCGCGCAGCGTACGACCTTGGGCCTGCCGCTGCCGGCGCAGGGTCGCCCCGATGACCGTGCGGAGCCGGCTCATCGCTCACCCCCGAGCGGTCCAATGAGCCCGAGTGGCAAGGGGGCCGGGTCTTGGGGGGCCGTGGGGGGAGCGGGCTCCCCCCACATGGATGGACCCGCCCCGGCGCGCGGAGCGCGCGCCGTGGGGGGAGCGAGCTCCCCCCACATGGACAGAGGACTGCCTGTCGCAGGCCTGCCCCGTCGCTTCATCATCGCACTACTTCGTCGATGAGGCCGTAGACCACGGCTTCGTCGGCGGAGAACCAGGTGTCGCGGTCGGTGTCGCGGTGGATCCGCTCGACCGGCTGCCCGGTAGCCTCGGCGAGGATGTCGTCGACCAGGGCGCGCTGGCGCAGCACCTCCTGGGCGGTGCGCTCGAGGTCGGTCGCCTGTCCCTGGAAGCCCCCGCTCCACGGCTGGTGGATCAGGATCCGCGCGTTGCCGGTCGCCCGGCGGCGGCCCTTGGTGCCCCCGGCAACCAGCACCGACGCCATCGAGGCCGCCAGGCCCGAGCAGGTGGTGGCCACCGGACAGGCAAGGTTGACCATGGTGTCGTAGATCGCCAGCCCCGCGAGCACCTCACCGCCGGGCGAGTTGACCCGCAGATCGACCGGCTGCTCGGGGTCCTCGTGCTCCAGGAACAGCAGGCGCGCCATGACGTCGTTGGCCAGCTCGCTGGTGATGGGTCCCGACAGCATGACCAGCCGGCGGCGCAGCAGCCGGTCGACTGGGTCGATCGGCCGGTCGGTGGTGTCGGTGAACTGTCCAAGGCTCATGGCAGCACGGTACCGGACGCGGGCCTTCAGGACGACCCCTTCCGCCCACAGCGAATCGGAGATGGTCCGGGGCGGCGCCGCGATCGGCAGGTCCTCTGTCCATGTGGGGGGAGCCCGCTCCCCCCACGGCGCGCGCTCCGCGCGCCCGGGCAGGTCGATCCATGTGGGGGGAGCCCGCTCCCCCCACGGCGCGCGCGTCGCGCGCCCCGGGCGATCGGTCCCTGTGGGGGGGGGCCCCGCCCCCCCCCGGCCCCCCACACCCCGCCCCCC
>JBKPDO010000147.1:0-28903 GCA_046727955.1 bacterium
GGTCGTGAGGTGAGCCGGGCTCGCAAGCGGGCAAAGGACGCGCCGACCTTCGTGGCGGCCATCCCCCTTCGGGTCACTCCGACGCAGGCCAAGGAAGTGGCGGGCCGGTTTGAGTGCGGCCGGCTGCTGTACAACGCCTGCTTGCGGGCCGCGCTGGACCGGGCGGTGGCGATGCGGGCCGACCCCAGGTGGGAGCAAGCCAAGGCCATACCCCGGGTGGTGGCGGGCAGGCCAAACCCGGCGAGAGCAAGCGCGTTCCAGCAGTTGCGTGCCGGCTACGGCTTCACCGAGTGGGCGCTTGCGTCGGCCGCGTCCGGCTTCCGCGTCGGCTGGCTGCGGGAGAAGGTCTTCGCGCAGGAGGCTCAGGTGCTGGGCGCACGGGCCTTCGACGCCGCCAACCGGTGGATGCTCGGCCAGCGTGGGCGGCCGCGGTTCAAGGGCAGGGGTCGCGGGCTGCACAGCCTGGCCGGCAAGGACCGCAACGGCGCCCTTCGGATCGCCGCCGACGGTGGCGGGCTGCAATGGGGGACAGGGCTGGTGCTGCCGTTCGCCTTCGACAAGCGCAATCCCTACCAGTGGTGGGCGGCCTGGCATGTCGCCGAAGGTCGGCTGCGGTCGTGCCGGATCGTGCGGACCAGGATCCGGGGCCGCTGGGTCTATGTGGCGCAGCTTGTCTTGGACGGCGAGCCGCTGCAGCGCTATCAGGTCAGTGAGGGTGTGGTCGGCCTGGACGTCGGGCCCTCGGCCATCGCGGTGGTCACCGACCAGGGGGCGTGGAAGGAGACGTTCTGCGCTGAGCTGGACGACAAGGCCAGGCAGCTACGCCGGCTGCAGCGTCGGCTGGACCGCCAGCACCGCGCCGGCAGCCCCATCTGCTTCGACCGGCAGGGTCGCCATCAGCAGGGCGGGTGCCTCTGGCGGTCCCGTTCACGGCAGGCTGAGCGGACCAGGACAGCGATCGCGGAGCTGCACCGGCGCCTCGCCGAGCACCGCAAATCGCTACACGGCAACCTCGCCAACCGCATCCTCGGCCAGGGTGCGGCCATCCACACCGAGAAGCTGTCCTACCGCGCATTCCAGCGTTGCTTCGGGCGCAGCGTCGGCCGCCGGGCACCGGGCCTGTTCATCACCATGTTGTCCCGCAAGGCTGCAAGCGCCGGCGGGCAGGTGGCGCTGATCGACACCCGGACCACCCGGCTGTCCCAGGCGTGCGTCTGCGGCGCGGTCGCCAGGAAGCCGTTGCGCCAGCGGACCCACCGCTGCGGCTGCGGGGTCCAAGCCGACCGGGACGTGTTCTCGGCGTTCCTCATCCGCCACGTGGACCCCACGGTCCACCCGCACCTGCTCGACGTGGGAAGCGCCGCTGTAGCGTTTCCTGTGCTCCAGGACTCCGGTGCAGGCCGGCGTCGAGCAGTTTTCAACCGGCGAGTCCCGCAAGCGCAGCCTGGCGGGTACGGGGCGACCCGTCAGAGCCGGTCGGCCGCAAGCCCGCAGAGCGCCGCTGATGTCCCCTCTGGGGGAGAGGCAGCGTGAACCGGGAATCGCACGGCTTCAAGCCGTGGGAGGATGTCAAGACGCCCACCCCACACGACACCGTCCTGGTGCTCGACTTCGGCGCCCAGTACGCGCAGCTCATCGCTCGCCGGGTGCGGGAGTGCCACGTCTACTCCGAGGTCGTTCCCTACGACGTCGACCCGCGGGAGGTGCGCGGACGCGGCGCCAAGGCGCTGATACTCTCGGGTGGCCCCGGGTCGGTCTATGAGCCCAACGCCCCCGCCCTCGACGCCCGCCTGCTGGGGCTCGGCATCCCCGTCCTCGGCCTGTGCTACGGGCAGCAGGCGATGGCGCAGGCCCTCGGCGGTCGGGTGGAGCCGACAGGAGTGCGCGAATACGGCCGCACTCGGCTGCAGGCCTCCCCAGAGGGAAGCGTCTTGTTCCGCGAGCTGCCAGCTGAACAAATTGTCTGGATGAGCCACGGCGACACCGTCAGCGCGGCGCCACCCGGCGCCCGTGTGACCGCGCGGACCGAGGCCACCCCCGTGGCCGGCTTCGAGGACGCCACCAGGGGCATGTACGGCGTGCAGTTCCACCCCGAGGTCGCCCATACTCCGCGCGGCCTCGACCTGCTGAAGAACTTCCTCCACGACGCGGCCGGCTGCCGGCCGAACTGGACGAGCGTCTCGATCATCGAGGAGCAGGAGGCGGCCATCCGCGCCCAGGTCATGGGCGCACAGGTACTGTGCGCGCTGTCGGGCGGGGTCGACTCCTCGGTGGCGGCCCTGCTGGTGCACCGGGCCGTCGGCGACCGGCTCACCTGCGTCTTCGTGGACACGGGACTGCTCCGCCACGGCGAGGCGGAGCAGGTGGAGGAGACCTTCCGGCGGGACTTCAAGGTCAACCTGGTGCATGTCAAGGCGGCCGACCGGTTCCTGGAGCGACTGGCCGGCGTGACCGACCCGGAGGTCAAGCGCAAGGCCGTCGGCAACGAGTTCATCCGGGTGTTCGAGGAGGTGGCTCGGGAGCACGGCGACGCTCGCTACCTGGTCCAGGGCACCCTCTACCCGGACGTGGTGGAGTCGGGAGGCAAGCAGACCGCGACCATCAAGAGCCACCACAACGTCGGCGGCCTCCCCGACGACATGGACCTCGAGCTGGTCGAGCCGCTGCGCCTGCTGTTCAAGGACGAGGTGCGCCGGGTGGGCATCGAGCTCGGCCTTCCCGAGGACGTGGTGCAGCGCCAGCCCTTCCCAGGCCCCGGCCTGGCGGTGCGCATCGTGGGCGAGGTGACCGCCGAGCGGCTGGCGACGCTGCGGGCGGCCGACCGGATCGTGATCGAGGAGGTCCGTCGCGCCGGTCTGGACCACGAGCTGTGGCAGTACTTCGCGGTGCTGCCGGCGGTGCGCACGGTGGGGGTCATGGGCGACGGTCGCACCTACGCCTATCCGATCGTGCTCCGGGCGGTGACCAGCGAGGACGCCATGACCGCCGACTTCGCCCGGCTGCCGTGGGATGTGCTGGAGCGTATCGCCACCCGGGTGGTCGGCGAGGTGCCCGGCGTGAACCGGGTGGCCTACGACGTCACCTCCAAGCCCCCCGGCACCATCGAGTGGGAGTGACCGTTACCAGTTTTGTGAGCGTTTGTGAGGGCTCGCTGGCTGGTACCCCTGCTCGGGGTTCCTCGTCCACGTCGCTTGCGATGTGGGGTCGGTTCTGGTGTCAGCGGCCCCCGCCACCCGGAGGTGGTCTTCCAGGGCCTCGCACGCCCACGCCGCCGCGTGAGCCTGCCCGTCGTGGTCACCCACGAGCGACACCGGGGCGGCAACTCCACCCCGCTGGACATCCCGGTCGGTGACCGCTCCGGTCCAGTCACGGAGGTTGCGGGCCGCATTGGCGTTGCGGTCCACGAGGCCCCCGCACCGAGGGCACACCCACACCCGCTGGTCCAACCGGAGGTCGGCCAGGTAGCTGCCGCAGCCGTGGTGGATCTTGGACGACCCGAACCACCGGTCGGCCACGACCAGCCGGCCGCCCGCCGCCGGGCACTTGTAGGCCAGGGTGAGACGGACCTTGCCGATCCCGGCCTGATAGACGGTACGGCGAAACGCCCGCCGCCCCATCCCCCGCCCCATCGCGGTGACATCAAGATCCTCGATGACGATCATGCCGTAGCGGCGCGCCAGCTGGGTGGTCAGAGCGTGCAGCTGGTTGGTGCGCAGGTTCGCCGCCCGCCGGTCCAAGGCCGCCAGCTTGGCGTTCGCCTGGCGATACCCTCGGGAGCCGACGATGCGGCGGGATCGTTGCCGCGCGACCCGGCGGCGCTGCTGCTGCAGGCCTGCCCACGGGGTGGGATGCGCGACCCGCTCGATGGTGTCGTCGTCGTGGGCGATGACGGCCCACTCGCGGCCGATGCCAAGGTCGATCCCACAGCGCGCCTGCGGTTGGCTGGGCGTGCGTGGCTGGTGGGCGACGAGCGCCTGGACCGACACAAACAGCCGACCGCCGTGCTCGGCCAAGGTCATCGACAGGATCCGCGCGCGGCCCGTGGCCACCAGGCGTTGCAGCCGGCGGGTGTTCTCCTTGGCCCGCAGCCGGCCGATCACCGGCAGGGTGAGGTGGCGGCGGTCGGCCTCCAGCCGCATCGCGCCGGTGGTGAAGCGCACCCGGCCGCGGTCGCGGTGGCGGGCCTTGAAGCGGGGAAACCCGACCCGCCCACCGGCGCGGCGGCCATGCTTGGCGTCCGACCAGTTGTGCAGCGCCTGAACCAGGTCGGCGATCCCCGACGAGAACGCCTCCTTCGAACACGTTGGCCACCACGGCGCGACCTCACCCTTGGCCTGGTTCCACTGCTTGCGGAGCTGGTAGAAGTTCCACGCCAGCGGCGGCACCGCCGGGTCGGCCGTGCGAGCGTCGAGGTTGGCCTTCACCTGCGCCAACGCCCAATTGTGGGCAAAGCGCCGCCCGCCGAACTGCTGGGCGATCCGCGTGGGCTGCTCGGGAGTGGTCGGCTCGACCTCAAAGCGGAAGCCGCGAGCAACCCAGCCCTCGGGAATCTGGAACCGCCGCCGGGGGCCCATCAGCGGTCCGCAACGCCAGCGGGATCGGTGGCGGCGGCGTGACCGGGTGGTCGCCTCGCGCAGGTCAGCGCGCGCAACGCGCGGTTGCGCGCGCCATGGCGACCATACAGCCGGGCGCAGAAACTGGTCAGTACCTCGACCATGTCGCGCACCAGGTCGTCGCTGGTCTCCCCAGCGTCGACCACCACCAGCCCGTGGCCCTGTGCGGACAGCGCCGCCTCCACGTACTCCACGCCGAAGCGGGCCAGCCGGTCCCGGTGCTCCACCACGATCATGGTCACCCGCGGGTCGGCAAGCAGCCGCCGAAGCTTTGGCCGCCCGCCGTTCAGCCCGGAGCCGACCTCTGTGACCACCTCGGCCACCGTGACCCCCTGCCCGGCTGCCCATTCGGACAGCCTGGCGACCTGCCGGTCCAGATCGGCGCGCTGGTCGTGGGCGGCGATGCGCGCGTAGAGCACGGCGCGCGGATCCGGCCCGCCGTCGCCTGAAGGCACCTCGACCAGGATCGTGCCCGACGGCAGGCGCCGCGCCGGGACCGGCATCCTACCCTGACGGAACCAGCGGTAGGCGGTCTGTGGGTGCACGCCGTTGGCGCGTGCCCACGCGGCGAGCTTCATGCGCGCGATACTAACACATACGTTCGATCACAACTGCTCACATCACAGCAAGCAGCTCGTAGACCCTGGGCGCCTTGGCCGCCTCATCGGGTCTGCAGCTCCTCTACAAGCTTGGCGGTGACGGGGACGGCCACACCCGCCCTGGCCGCCGCGCGCAGGATGCCGCCGCCGATCGCGTCCAGCTCGAGCGGGTTGCCGGACTCGGCGTCGCGGAGCATCGAGGACTTCATCGACTCCGGCGCGCCCTGCACTATCCGCAGCGCCCCCGCGCGGTCCAGCTCGACGCCGTCGGCGGCCCTCGCCGTCTCGACGATCTCGTCGACGACCGCGGCCAGGTCGTCACCCCGGCGCTCGCGCACCTCGCCGAGCGGCGCGCCCTCGCTCGTCTCGACCAGCGCGATCGGGGCCAGCACCAGCAGCTTGGCCCACAGCATCCGCGGCTCGTCGTCGCGGACCTGCACGTCCAGCCCTACCGCGCTGAGCCGCTCGGCGAGCGCCTCCACCCGGTCGCGGCTCGCCTCGGTGGGGTAGGCCAGCTCCACCCGGCTGAAGGGCGAGTGGTGCTCGATCACACCGGGCGCGACCCGCGCCGACTCGACGGTGATCGTGCCGGCGACAACCTGGTCGGCGGGGTAGCGCTCGCGCAGCCAGGCGACGTGGTCGATGCCGTTCTGGAACGGCACGACCAGACCGTCCCCGAGCGTGGCGGCTGGCACGGCGGCCACGGCCTCGGCGAGCCGGGTGGTCTTCACCGTCACGAAGCAGACGTCCACCGGCCTGTCCAGCTTGGTCACGGCCCGGACTGGCACGCGGAAACGGCCGAAGCGGTCGCTGCGCAGCTCCAGCCCGTGCTCGCGCAGGTAGGCCGCGGTTGCCGCCGGGGCAATGCAGGTCACCTCGTCGCCATGCCTTGCGAGCAGGGCTCCCACCAGACCGCCGATCCCGCCTGGCCCGAGGACCGCCACTTTCCAGGTCATACCATCCGTCGCCATGCCAGCTCCTCTCTACCTGGCCGCTTTCGCAGCGCTGGCACTGTAGTGTCGATAGGATCGCGGGCGGAGCCGTGTCACTCGACGGGGAAGGTGCCAGTTGCTGGCGATCACGGTCGTGCCTGGTCAGAAGGGGAGCGCGCGGCTCGACGAGGTGGACGAGCCGCCCGAGTCGGCTGGCGCGGTGCTGGTCGAGGGGCTGGCCCTCGGGATCTGCGGGACCGACCTGGGGATCGTGGGCGGTGCGCTCGGCTGGCCGCCGCCCGGTAGGGAGCGGCTGGTGCTGGGGCACGAATCGCTGGGACAGGTGCTTGAGGCGCCCTCCTTGAGCGGCCTCGAGCGCGGCGACCTGGTGGTCGGGATCGTGCGGCGCCCCGACCCGGTGCCGTGCCCGAACTGCGCGGTCGGCGAGTGGGACATGTGCCGGAACGGCCGCTACACCGAGCGCGGCATCAAGGAGCTGGACGGCTTCGGCTCGCAGCGGTGGCGCATCGAGCCGGACTTCGCCGTCAAGGTGGACCGTGGTCTCGGCGAGTTGTGGGTGCTGCTGGAGCCCGCCAGCGTGCTGGCGAAGGCGTGGGAGCACATCGAGCGCATCGGCAGCCGGGCCCGCTGGCAGCCGCGCCACGTGCTGGTCACCGGCGCCGGGCCGATCGGCCTGCTCGCCGCGCTGATGGGGGCGCAGCGCGGGCTCGAGGTGCACGTGCTCGACAAGGTCGCCGAGGGACCCAAGGCGGAGCTGGTGCGCGACCTCGGCGCCACGTACCACTATGGCTCCGTCCGGGACGCCTGCCGGGCGGTGGACGTCGCCATCGAGTGCACCGGCGCGGGCCAGCTGGCCTTCGACTTGCTGAAGAGCCTGGCGCCGAATGGCGTGGTGTGCGTCACCGGCGTCTCCTCCGGCGGCCGCGCCATCGCCGTGGACGCCGGCGCCCTCAACCGCGAGCTGGTGCTCTCGAACGACGTCATCGTCGGCTCGGTCAATGCCAATCGCCGCCACTACCAGCAGGCCATCGCGGCGCTGGCCAGCGCCGACAAGGGCTGGCTCGGCCGCCTCATCACCCGCCGGGTGCCACTGGAGTGCTTCGAGGAGGCACTCGAGCGCGGCCCGAAGGACGTCAAGGTCACCGTGGAGCTCAGCGCGTAGCCCGGCTCGGGCTCCCGGGAATGCAACAGGCGCTATCCCGCGCGCCGTGGGCTCAGGGCGGCGAGCAGCTCGGGCTGGTGATCCTGGAGCCATTCGGCGCCGACCCGCACCCCGAGGCGCCAGAACACATAGCCGTAGGGCGGCGCGACCAGGCAGACGAGCGCCAGCGCCGGGCGCCACCAGGCGATGCCCACGGCCGCCAGGATGGCGAGAGGGGCGAGGACCGCGCCCTCCACCATCAGGGCGAGCAGCTGCACCAGCCCCACCAGGCAGCCCGCGCCGGCACCGGGGCTGGCCCACAGGTTGCTCGACACGGTCGACACCGGGAACGGGAAGCGGACTGAGACGAAATCGGCGACGCCGAGCAGCACGCCGAGCGCCCCGACCGCCAGGCACAGCGTCACCGGCAGGTAGACCCACCCGCCGCCGACCGCGGCCAGCAGCGTCGCCACCACCGCCACCAGCGCGAACCCCGGCAGGGCGAAGGCAAGGTTCTTGCCCACCAGGTCGCCGCGCGGGTCGCGGGCAGAGGCGACGTTGGTCCAGTAGGCGGGGCCGTCCGGGCCGAACTGGTTCAGCGCGCTCGAGTTCAGCATGTACAGGCCCGCCAGCGCGCCCAGCGCGGCGCCCTCGCGCGGGCCGTTCCGCGTCAGCAGCAGGAACGCCGGCAGGACGATGGAGAACAGCGCCGCCGTGACCCACAGCACGCGCAGCCGCGGGTGCCTGGCGAAGTAGCGCAGGTCCTTGGCGGCCATGGCGCCGCGCTGGTCGAGCGGCAGGAGCCGGCGCAGCGCCCGTGGAAACAGGCCCACCTCCGCGCCGCTGACCCGCTGCGGGCGCCCGGCCGCCTCTACCGTGGTGAGCACCCGCTGCAGGCTCGCATACCACCACCAGGCCAGCAGCAGCACGGTGACGGCGGCGCCCAGCAGCTCCAGCACGGCGACGCCCAGGCCGCCTGCCTTCGCCTCGGCCATCGCCCTGGCGGCCAGGCCCGGCGGCAGCCAGCCGAGCGTCCCGGCCAGCGAGCGCAGCCAGCCCAGGTCGGCGATCCTGGCCGGGTGCGCCACCCTGACCACGAGCTGGAAGGTCAGGTTGAGCGCGAGCGCGCCGAGCGAGGCGACCACGATCGCCAGGTCACGCACCCGCCGGCTGCGCAGCCAGCGCGACAGCGCGGTGGTGAGCGCCCTGGCGACGAGCACGCACAGCGCGAATTCCAGCAGCACCGCGACGACCACCACCACCAGGCCCGGACCCGCCGGCGCGAAGCCGATCACCGCGCCGGCCAGGGCCGCCAGGGTTGCCAGCGGCGCCACCCCGATGCAGGAGGCGACGAACAGGCCGACCGCGAGCTGGCGCGGGCGCAGCGGCAGCAGCACCAGCCTGGCGGGGTCGAGCGAGCTGTCGGCCGCGAAGGTGAGCAGCGGCAGGACCGCCCACGCCAGGAAGAGGAAGACGAACGCCAGCACGGCCACCGTCTCCGCGACCTCGGCGGAGGCGGCGCGCAGCGCCGCCAGCGCCAGGAACCCGCCAGCCGCCAGCGGCAGCGCGAACAGCACGCTCACCACCAGGCCGACGACCTGCTGCCAGCCGCCGACGTGCAGGCCGTTGCGCAGCAGCGTCAGCTTGAGCCTGGCGAAGTGCCGAGCCACCCCAGCTCCTTGGTGTCGGCGCTGCCAGCGCCGACCAGCTCGACGAAGGCGTCCTCGAGGCTGCGGCCGCCGCGTACCTGGTCGATCGGGCCCTCGGCGATCAGGCGGCCCTGGTGCATGATCCCCACCCGGTCGCAGAGCCGCTCCACCAGCTCCATGACGTGGCTGGAGAAGACCACGGTGGCGCCGCCACCGGTATATCGCTCCAGCAGCGAGCGGATGGTGCGCGCCGACACCGGGTCGATCGCCTCGAACGGCTCGTCCAGGAAGAGCACTCGCGGGTTGTGGAGCAGCGCGGCGGCCAGCGCGATCTTCTTGCGCATGCCGTGGGAGTAGTCGACCACCAAGGTGCCCGCCGCGGAGGTCAGGTCGAGCACGTCGAGCAGCTCGCGCGACCGCTCCGCCACGGTAGCAGCGGGCATCCCGCGCAGCAGCCCGTTGTAGGTGAGCAGCTCGCTGCCGCTCAGACGGTCGAACAGGCGCAGATCCTCTGGCAGCACGCCGATTCGCCGCTTGGCCGCCACCGGGTCGCGCCACACGTCATGACCGTCGATCGCGACCGCGCCGGCGTCGGGCCGCAGCAGGCCGGTGACCATGCTGAGGGTGGTGGTCTTGCCGGCGCCGTTGGGGCCGACCAGTCCGAAGAAGCTGCCATGCGGGATGTCCAGGTCGATGCCTGCCACGGCCAGCTTGGGGCCGTAGGCCTTGCGCAGTCCCCGGACCGACAGCGCCATGGCGCCGCGGCCACCGTCCCAGCCGCCCTCGACGCTCATCCCTCCCACACCTGGCCTCCCTCGCGCCTCGATCGCATCTCAGCCTATCGAAACCACTCCCGTTCCAGCCGTTTCAGGAGGATCATGGGTGCATGAAGATCGTTCGGGGCATTGCCGCTCTGGTGGGGGTGTCGCTGCTGCTGGCGCTCGGGCCGGCGCTCGGCGCGCGCGCCCAGTCGACCCAGACGCCGTCGGTGCGGGTGCTCAAGCTCGACGGCGCCGTCGACCCGTTCATCGCCGGCTACCTGGAGAAGGGCATCGCCGCCGCCCAGCGCGACGGCAACGCCGCCGTGGTGATCCAGATCGACACCCCGGGCGGTCTCGACTCTTCCATGCGCGGCATCGTCAAGGCCATCACGGCCTCCAGCGTGCCGGTGCTGTGCTGGACCGGCCCATCGGGAGCACGCGCTGCATCCGCCGGGACGTTCATCATGATGGCCTGCCCACAGAACGCCATGGCGCCCGGCACCAACATCGGCGCCGCCCACCCGGTCGGCGTCAGCGGCGCGATCGAGCAGAAGAAGGTCACAAACGACGCGGTAGCCTTCATCAGGTCCCTCGCCGAAAAGAACGGCTACAACGCGGACTGGGCGGAGGACGCGGTGCGTAACTCCACTGCTATCTCGGCTACGGAGGCGGCAGGCAAGACCCCCACACCGGTCACCAAATGGATCGCTCCCTCTATTGCAGACTTCCTCCAGGACGTCAACGGCACGACGGTGCCCGTGAGCCCGGCCCCTAACAAGGTGACGCTGGAGACGGCGAACGCCACTCTCCAAGAGCAGTCGCCGGGCCTGGGCGTCGCCCTGCTCCACGGGCTGATCGACCCCAACCTGGCGTTCATCTTCTTCTACCTTGGCATCATCCTGATCGTCATCGAGGTCCTGCACCCGGGGATCTCGGTGCCCGGCGTGCTCGGCACCCTGCTGCTGGTCACCAGCATCATCTCGTTCGGGATCCTGCCGGTGCAGCTCGGCGGCGTGATCCTGCTGGTCGCCTCGGCGGTACTGTACCTGCTCGAGCTGAAGCATCCGGGCATCGGCCTGCCGGCCATCGGCGGCACCATCTGCCTGGTTCTCGGCGGCCTGCTGCTGTTCGACCCGTCCGTGCCCGACGTGCACGTGTCCCGCTGGCTGCTGGTGGTCGTGCCCACGCTGGTGGTGGCCTTCTTCGCGGTGGTCGTCCAGGCGGCGCTCGAGGCCCGCCGCCAGCCGCCGATGATCAGCGCGGACATGCTCTACGGCGAGAAGGGGGTCGCGCTCACCGCGCTGGAGCCCCGCGGCGAGGTGCGGGTGGGGCACGAGCGCTGGAGCGCGGAGGCGGTCGGCGGGCGGATCGCCTCGGGCACCAGCATCCGGGTGGTCGGCCGCTCCGGCCTCAAGCTGATGGTCGTCGTCGACACCGAGCAGCTCGGCGGCGGCGACGACCAGCCGTCCGCCCTGCCGGCCGGTGAGCGGCGCGACGGTCGCGGGGACGGCTCGTAGAGGCTCCGATCCCTGTGCCGCGGGGCGGCGTAGCATTGATCACAGAACTGCCAGACGTCCACTCGCCACGCTCCGGCAGGTCTTCAGAGGGACGGCGAGCCCGATAGGAGGATGGTCGTCATGGCCCTCGGCTTGGTGATCGCGGTCATCGTGATCGTGGTCCTGGCTCTGCTGCTGGTGCGCTACTCGATCAGGATCGTGCGCGAGTACCAGCGGATAGTGCTGTTCCGCCTCGGGCGCATGGTCGGCACCCGCGGCCCGGGGCTGGTGATCCTCATCCCGGTGGTCGACCGGCCCGTCATGGTAGACCTGCGCGAGCAGTATCTGGAGATCCCGCGCCAGTCGGCGATCACCGAGGACAACGCGACCATCACCATCGACTTCATCATTTTCACCCGGGTCATGGACCCGGTGATGAGCGTCGTGCAGGTCCAGTATTTCGCCGGCGCGGCGCAGAACATCGCCGCCACCACGCTGCGCAGCGTGGTCGGCGACATGAACCTCGACGAGATCCTGTCCAAGCGCGAGCAGATGAACGAGCAGCTGCGGGCCAAGCTCGACGACGTCACCGAGCGCTGGGGGGTCAAGGTCACCAACGTCGAGGTCCGCGAGATCATCCCGCCGCCGCAGGTCCAGGAGGCGATGACCCGGCAGATGTCGGCCGAGCGGACGCGCCGCGCGGTGGTCACCGAGGCCACCGGCACCAAGCAGGCCGCCATCACCGTGGCCGAGGGCCAGAAGCAGTCGGCGATCCTCTCCGCCGAGGGCGACCGGCAGGCCGCGATCCTGCGGGCGGAGGGCTTCTCGCTGGCGCTCGACAAGATCTTCGAGGTGGCCAAGGGCCTGGACGCCAACACCATGAGCCTGCAGTACCTGGAGGCGCTCAAGCAGATCGGCGGGTCGCCGTCGACCAAGTTCGTGGTGCCGATGGAGCTGGCCAACCTGCTCTCCAGTGTCACCGGCCAGACGGGTCGCGCCTTCGCCGGCCAACCCGACGGTCAGAAGGGCTGATCTCCGGGTCCGGGGGGAGCGTACCGCTCGCCGGGGGTTGTGGACGGCGTCGCCGGCGCCGTCCGGCATCCCCGTATACTCCCTGCGATGAACGCTTCCGCTCTCCCAGAGCCCCAAGCCTCCCCTGAGCTGCTCGAGGGGCTGAACGACGCCCAGCGCCGGGCGGTGCTGGCGACAGAGGGTCCCACCCTGATCGTGGCCGGAGCCGGGTCGGGCAAGACTCGCGTGCTCACCTACCGGATCGCCCACCTGATCCGCGACCGTGGCGTGCACCCCGGCGCGATCCTCGCGATCACCTTCACCAACAAGGCCGCCCGCGAGATGCAGGAGCGCCTGCGTGGCCTGGTCGGCGGTGTCGTCAAGGCGATGTGGGTCTCGACCTTCCACTCGGCCTGCGTCCGCATCCTGCGCCGCAGCGGCGGAGTGCTCGGCTACAAGTCGACCTTCACCATCTACGACGAGTCCGATGCCGAGCGCCTAATGACCGCGGTCTGCCGCGAGCTCGACTACGACCCCAAGCGCCTGTCGGCGCGGTCCATGCGCCACGCGGTGAGCTCGGCCAAGGACCAGCTGCTCACCCCTGGCAAGTACGCCGACCGGGCGATGACCTGGTTCGACAAGAAGGTCGCCCAGGCCTACGAGCTCTACCAGCGTCGCCTGGAGGAGGCCAACGCCGTCGACTTCGACGACCTGATCATGCAGACGGTGCGCCTGTTCTCCGAGCACCAGGACGTGCTCGCGGAGTACCAGGAGCGCTTCCGCTACGTGCTGGTCGACGAGTTCCAGGACACCAACGTCGCCCAGTACGAGCTGCTGAAGCTGCTCACCGCCAGGCACCGCAACCTCTCGGTGGTGGGCGACGGCGACCAGAGCATCTACGCCTTCCGCGGCGCCACCGTGCGTAACATCCTCGACTTCGAGGCCGACTACCCCGACGCCAACGTCATCCTGCTGGAGCAGAACTACCGCTCCACGCAGACGATCCTGTCGGCCGCCAACTCGGTGATCGCCAACAACCTCGAGCGCAAGCCCAAGAGCCTGTGGACCTCGCTAGGCCAGGGCCACCCGATCATCCGCTACCAGGCCGACAACGAGCACGACGAGGCGGCCTTCGTGGCCGAGGAGGTCGAGCGGCTGCGCCAGCAGGGCTACCGCTACGGCCAGATGGTGGTCTTCTACCGGACCAACGCCCAGTCCCGGGTGCTCGAGGAGGTCTTCGTCAAGGCGGGCCTCCCCTACAAGGTGGTCGGCGGGGTCAAGTTCTACGACCGGCGTGAGGTCAAAGACCTGCTCGCCTACATCAAGGCGGTGGTCAACCCGCAGGACACGGTGAGCCTGCACCGGGTCCTGAACGTGCCGCGACGCGGCATCGGCGACACCTCCGAGCGGGCCATCGAGCGCTTCGCGAACGAGGAGGGCATCCCCTTCGGCGAGGCGCTGCGCCGCGCCGGTGAGATCCCCGGCCTCGGCGCGCGGCAGGCGCGCGGGGTCGCCGACTTCATCGCCGTGCTCGACGAGCTGCGCGCGGGGATCGAGGAGGGCCGCAGCCCGAGCGTGCTGGTCTCCGACGCCTGGAGCCTCTCGGGCCTGATGCGCGAGCTGCAGGCGGACAACTCGATCGAGGGCCAGGGGCGGGTCGAGAACGTGCGCGAGCTCCAGTCGGTGGCCGAGGAGTACGAGCTGCGCGAGCCCGAGGGCGGCCTGGCCGGGTTCCTGGAGTCGATCGCGCTGGTCTCCGACGCTGACGAGGTCGAGACCGCCAGCCAGGGGGTCACCCTGATGACCCTGCACACCGCCAAGGGGCTGGAGTACCCGGTGGTGTTCATCGTGGGCCTCGAGGAGAACGTCTTCCCGCACGTCCGCTCGATCACCGAGCCGCGCGACCTCGAGGAGGAGCGCCGCCTGGCCTATGTCGGCATCACCCGCGCGCAGGAGCGGCTCTACCTGAGCAACGCCGAGACCCGCACGCTGTTCGGCGCGACCAGCTACAACCTGCCCTCGCGCTTCCTCAAGGAGGTCCCAGAGGAGCTGGTCACGGCGGTGGCGCCCGAGAGCACCGCTGGCCGCTTCCGCCGCGCGGCCACGGACTGGAGCGACGCGAGCCCCGCGTTCGGCGCCGGCCGCGGCTCGCTCGGCCCGCGGCCTCCAGCCGCCCACGGCCGGGCGCCGGCGGTCAGCTTCGCCTCCTCCACGCCGGCGGGGCGCCTGGCCGACCAGCAGCGCGGTGCGCTGGACCTGGACCTCGCCCCGGGCGAGGTGGTCGTCCACCGCCAGTGGGGCCAGGGGGTCGTGCGCGCGCTCTCCGGCCAGGGCGACCGCGCCATGGCCGAGGTGGAGTTCCCGGGTCTCGGCCGCAAGCGCCTGCTGCTCCGCTACGCCCCGCTGACCAAGCCCTGACCCGCGGTGCGCGTACAGGACCAAGCGGCCGTGGCGCTGCGGGGTGACCAGGCCGGCGCCGCGCAGCACGCCTGGGTGCTGCGGCACCCGGCTCGTTCCCATGCCGAGGCGGCGCGCCAGCTAAATTATCACTGGCCAAGCCGGGCTTCAGGTCGCAGCATCGCTGGCATGAGCTTTGGTCCGTATAGCGCGATCCTGCGCATCCCTCAGGTGCCCCGGCTGGTCTCGACCGCCCTGGTGGGCCGGCTGTCGCTTGGTATGACCGGGCTGTCGCTCGTGCTCCTGGTCCGCCATACGGGTGGCTCGTACGCGCTGGCCGGGCTGGTGACTGGGGCGTTCGCGTTCGGGTCGGGACTGTCCGCGCCGGTGATGGGCCGGATCATCGACCGTCATGGCCAGACTCGCCTTCTGTTCGCGAGCGCGACCGTGTGCGCCGCCGCGTTCGCCGGGCTCGCGATCGTCGCCGACGTCGGCCCGAGCGCGCTGCTGCCCGCGATCGCCGCCCTCGCCGGCGCGGCCATCCCGCCGATCAGCTCGTGCATGCGGGCGCTCTGGTCGTTTCTGCTCGGCCGCAGTGGTGGGCTGCAGACCGCCTTCACCTTCGAGGCCACCGTCCAGGAGGTGATCTTCGTCCTGGGACCGCCGCTGGTGGTGGTCTTGATCGCGGTCACCTCACCAATCGCGACGGTGCTCGTCATCGCGGCGACGGTGCTCATCGGGACCTGCCTGTTCGCCACGACACCGGCCTCGCGCACCTGGCGCTCGGCCTCCCACCGGCGCGACTGGGCCGGCGCGCTGCGTGGGCCCGGAGTGCGGACCGTCCTCGGCGTGGTCGTGCTGATCGCGGTCTCGTTCGGCATGATCGAGGTCAGCGTCCCGGCTGTTGCCGAGCAACTCGGCAACAGCGCGCTGTCAGGCCTGTTCCTCTCGCTGTGGGGCGGCGGCAGCATGCTCGGTGGGCTGGTCGCCGGTGCGCTCACCACCGGCTGGCCGCCCGAGCGCCGCGTGGTGGCCCTGCTTGGCTTGATCGCTGTCGGGCTGGCCCCGCTTACCGTGGCCGTGGGTGGGGCGATCGCGTTCGCGGTCTGCATGGTCCTGGCTGGCCTCGGGATCGCCCCCGCCGTCGCCTGCCTGTACCTGCTGGTCGACCGCTCCGCTCCTCCAGGCACGGTCACCGAGGCGTTTACCTGGCTGACCAGCGCCTTCACCGCCGGCCTCGCGGTCGGCGGCGCCCTGGGCGGGTCGACCGTCCAGCACGCCAGCCCAGCAACCGCGCTGCTCGTCTCGTTCGTGGTGGCCAGTGTGGCCATGCTGCTCGCCCGGGTGCGCCGTCCCAGCCTGGTCGCGCCGGTGCCCTCGGCCCTCGAGTCCGAGGCCGCATGAGGATGCGGCCCGCCGGTTCCGGTGAGGCCCTTGCGATCTGCCACAGCTTGGCCTGCTCGTGCCGCTGGATGTCAACGACCCCACGACTACGGAATGAATGGCGCTGGCCGCCTGTTTGCCCCTCCGAGATGACAGAGGAGCGCGCGACGAGATGATGAGCTCAGGTGGCCGCATGTGGATGGCCGGCATGCGCTCATTCCGGCTGGACGATTCGGTCACCAAGCAGAAGCTCGCGCCGGGCACGATCCGGCGCATCATCCGCTTCGCCGTGCCCTATCGCTGGCCGATCGTGATCCTGCTGGTCCTGCTGGTGGGCGATGCGGGCATCGGCGCGCTCAACCCCCTGATCTACCGGGCGATCATCAACCAGGGCATCCTCGGTCGCAACGCCAGCCTGGTGGTAGCGCTGGCGGCGGTCGTGGCGGGGATTGCGGTGTTCGACGCCGCTCTTGGACTGGTCGAGCGCTACTTCTCCTCCCGGATCGGCGAGGGACTGATCTTTGACATGCGCTCGCAGGTGTTCGCCCACGTCCAGCGCATGCCGATCGCGTTCTTCTCACGCACCCAGACCGGCGCGCTCATCAGCCGGCTCAACAACGACGTGCTGGGCGCGCAGCAGGCATTCACCGGGACGCTCGCCAACGTCGTCAGCAACGTCTTCTCGGTCGCGATCACACTCGCGGTGATGTTCACGCTGTCCTGGCAGATCACCCTGGTCGCACTGGTGCTGCTGCCGCTGTTCGTGGTGCCGGCACGGTGGATGGGCCGCAAGCTCCAGGTGATCACGCGCGAGGGCTACAACCTCAACGCGACCATGAACACGACCATGACCGAGCGCTTCAACGTCGCCGGCGCCCTGCTCACCAAGCTGTACGGACGACCAGACGAGGAGGACGTCGCTTTCAGGGACAAGGCCAGCCGAGTTCGCGACATCGGCATCACCTCGGCGATGTACGGGCGGGTGTTCTTCACCGCCCTGATGCTGGTCGCCTCGCTCGCCACCGCGCTGGTCTACGGCTGGGGTGGCTGGCTCGCGGTGCGGGGCGCGCTCGACGTCGGCACGGTGGTGGCGCTGACCTCCTACCTGATCCGGCTGTACGGGCCGCTCACGTCGCTGTCCAACGTCAACGTCGACGTGATGACCGCACTGGTCTCATTCGAGCGGGTCTTTGAGGTGCTCGACCTGGAGCCGATGGTCGCCGACAAGCCCGGCGCCGAGGAGCTGCCGAAAGGCGCCGCCACGGTCGAGTTCGAGCACGTCGACTTCCGCTACCCCATGGCCGAGGAGGTCTCGCTCGCGTCGCTGGAGAGCGTCGCCAGGCTCGACACCACCATCGACAAGCAGGTCCTCCACGACGTCAGCTTCCGTGCCGAGCCCGGTGAGCTGGTCGCGCTCGTCGGCCCCTCCGGGGCCGGCAAGACCACCATCAGCCAGCTCGTCACCCGGATGTATGACGTGACCGGGGGTGCCGTCCTGGTGGGCGGGCGCGACGTGCGCGACGTGACGCTCGCCTCGTTGCGGGGCGCGGTCGGCGTCGTCACCCAGGATGCGCACATGTTCCACGACAGCATCCGCGCCAACCTCTTGTACGCCCGGCCGGATGCGACCGAGCTGGAGCTGTGGGAGGCGCTGCGCGCCGCGCAGCTCGGCGACCTGGTCGCGCTGCTGTCCGACGGGCTCGACACGGTGGTCGGCGACCGCGGCTACCGGCTGTCGGGTGGGGAGAAGCAGCGGCTGGCGATCGCTCGGCTGCTGCTCAAGGCGCCGGGCATCGTGGTGCTCGACGAGGCCACCGCCCACCTGGATTCGGAGTCCGAGATCGCCGTCCAGCGGGCGCTCGAGACCGCGCTCGCCGGCCGCACCTCGCTGGTCATCGCGCACCGGCTGTCGACTGTCCGTGAGGCCGACCACATCCTGGTGGTCGACCAGGGCCGCGTGGTGGAGCATGGCCGCCATGAGGACCTGTTGGCGGCCGGCGGGCTGTACGCGGAGCTGTACCGCACCCAATTCGAGCGCCAGGGCAGGACTCAGCGCCAGGACGTCCCCGAGCTGCGCAGCCCCGACCCGCTCGCGGCCCCGACCCCGACACGCGAGGCCTGAGCCGCAAGGCGGTCAGGTCAAACGCGTGTGGTACAGGTTGCCGCGCCGTGGCGTCTGACCTTGCCGCGTGGGCGGCACCTTGCGTGTGGGCGGCACCTTGCCGCGTGTGGCGTCGGTCGGAGCGCCCATAGCGGACGGCGGAGCGACCAACGACGCGGCAACGGAGGGTGTCGCATAACTCCATGTGTGGTGTGTCAAGTCCCTCTTGAGCGCCGAAATCGGCCCATTAGTGGAGGATGTGCTGCACTCTGGGACCCGAAGCGCCTTCTCAGTGGAGGGCGGGGCAGCTCCCGAAGTAGTAATGCGACACCCTCAACGTGCCACGCTCGGCAAGGTGTGATGCCAACCACTTAGAATGGGGCGCATGTCCACCAAGCCGATACCGGAGTTCCGGGCGCCGGGGCGGGTCCTGCTGGCGGCGCCGCGCGGGTACTGTGCGGGGGTCGAGCGGGCCATCGAGATCGTCGAGGTGGCGCTGGCGACCTACGGCGCACCTGTCTACGTGCGCAAGCAGATCGTCCACAACCTGCACGTCGTGCGCCGGCTCGAGGCCAAGGGCGCAATCTTCGTGGATGAGCTCGACGAGGTGCCGGAGGGCGCCACGGTCGTGTTCTCGGCCCACGGCGTCGCCCCCGAGGTGCACCAGCAGGCCAGGGCCAGCAACCTCAAGGTGATCGACGCGACCTGCCCGCTGGTGACCAAGGTCCATCAGGAGGCGCGCAAGTTCGCTGGCAAGGGCTACGACATCGTTCTCATCGGTCACGAGGGCCACGAAGAGGTCGTCGGGACTATGGGCGAGGCGCCGCGAGCGATCCACCTGGTCGGGGACGAGGAGGCGGCCCTCCGGGTCGACGTCGCCGACCCGGAGAGGGTGGCCTACCTCACCCAGACGACCCTCTCGGTCGACGAGACCAAAGGCGTGGTCGAGGTGCTGCGCGACCGCTTCCCAGTGCTTGCCGGGCCGCGCTCCGACGACATCTGTTACGCAACCCAGAACCGGCAGACAGCTGTCAAGCAGCTCGCCGGCGAGTGCCAGCTGATCCTGGTGATCGGCGCGGAGAACTCCTCCAACTCCAAGCGGCTGGTCGAGGTCGCGCAGAGCCTGGGCTGCCGGAGCTACCTGATTCCACAGGCCTCCGCCCTCGATCCCTCGTGGTTCGAAGGTGTGGAGACCGTCGGGGTGACCTCGGGCGCGTCTGCTCCTGAGTGGCTGGTCGATGAGCTGGTGGAGGCGCTCCGAGAGCGGGGAGCCAGCGAGATACGCGAGGTCGAGGTCGTCCCCGAGGACGTCTACTTCTCCCTCCCCCGAGGCCTGCGGCAGGACGCCACAGCAGCAGGGGCAGAGATCGGCGGCTAGACGGGCGACGTAGGCGACGCGGCCGAACCATCCGGAGACCGGCTGTTACACGTGAAACCGGATGTGGAGGCAGTCGCCCTCCTGGACAACGTAGGAGCGGCCCTCGGTGCGCAGCAGTCCCTTGGAGCGGGCCGCGTCCCAGCCGCCGGCTGCAACCACGTCTTCGTAGGCGATCACCTCGGCACGGATGAAGCCCCGCTCGAGATCGGAGTGGATGCGCCCCGCGGCCTCCGGAGCGGTCGAGCCGCGGCGGATCTCCCAGGCCCTGGTCTCATCCTCACCGGTGGTGAGGAACGTTTGCAGGTCGAGCAGTCTCCAGGCGGCACCGACCACCTGGTCGAGCCCGCCGCGCTCGACGCCGTACTCGGCCAGGAACTCGGCCGCCTCGGCAGGCTCGAGATCGGCGGCCTCCGCCTCGAGCGCGGCTGGTACGGCGACCGCCGGCACGCCGAGCGCCCTCTCCGTGACGGCGGCGCGCTCGGCCGCCTCGCTTACCTGGTCCTCGCCGAGGTTCACGACGATCAGCACCGGCTTGAGCGTGAGCGGCGAGAAGTTCCGCAGCGCCTTCTCCTCCTCCGGCTCCCAGCCGGCAGCGCGCAGTGGGGTGCCGGCATCGAGCAGGTCGCGTGCCTTGCTGAGGGTGGCCGCCTCCAGGCCCGCACCTTTGACGCCAGCCTTGGCGCGCTTGCCGGCCTTGTCCGCCCCGCTGGCGATGCTCTCCAGGTCGGCGACGGTCAGCTCGAGGTTCAGGTCGCTCGCGGCCTCGGCAGGGTCGGAGCCGTCGAAGGCGGCCACCACCATGGCCAGGGCATCGGACTCTCGCAGGGCACCAAGCCCAAGCGGTGACAGACCGGTTCCCTTGCCGGCGGCGAGCCCCACCACGTCCACGAAGCGGACCTGCACGAACACTCGCTTGCGGGAGCGCTCCAGATCGGCCAGCACGTCGACGCGCCGGTCCGGAACGGGAACCGCGGCGAGGTTCGCTCTGCCGGCCGCGCCACCGCTCGGCGCGCCCGCCCGAGTGAGGGCGTTGAACAGCGTCGTCTTCCCCGAGAGGGGCAGCCCGACGATGCCGACGTCCTTCACGAGGTCATTCCCCCTGCGGCGCATCTGGATGGAGTGCATCGGGCCCCGGCCGGGGCTGGCCGCTGGAGCGGGCCTCGGCCACGGACGCGCAGTTTACAACCTGTCTAATGGATCTCCTTTGGAGATCCGGACAGCACCCTTCCCGGGTGTCCTCAGCCCACACCTGCAAGGGTGTCCTCAACCACCCGGATCGCGTCAAGCCTGGGCAACCGCACCGAACGAGGCTGCTCCTCACCGACCCGGATGCGCCCCATTCCACTGCCGTTGTTGCGCACTCGGAAGCTGTCACGGCAGCAGCCCTTCTTCTTCCACCGCGGGAAACCCACCCGCCGACCAGCCCGCTCGCCGGTTCTGGAATCCCTGTAGGCCTTCAGGGCCCGGCCTAGGTCGACCGCGGCCTCCTCGAACACCTGCGCGACCACCTGCTGCCGCCACACAAGCCCGGTCACCTCCACCATCACGGTCCCATCGGGGCTGGCGACGAACCGGCGGCCGGCGGCCGGGCTGCGCTTCCAGGCGTTGAACGCGTTGATCAGGTCATAGCCCGACCAGGGCACCTGAACGGTGGGGTCCAGGCGGCTGCGATCCAGGCCCTGACGGACCAGCGCCAGGCACTGATTGTAGGCATAGCGAGCGGCGCCGGCGTGGCGGGCCAGAGCCGCTGCCTGCTCGGGGCTGGGCTGGAGGGTGTAACGGAAGGTGGTGTGCCGCATGGTAGGCGGACTCTACGTCGCCTCGGTGACACTCGCGCGACGTTTTCCACACCTGAGCTACCAGATCTCCGCGCATCCGCATTCATCACACATAGTCCGCGGCTCGGCCGGGTAGCTCGGGGAAGGAGTGAGGCGCCGTGTCGACCGAGTATCCAGAGCGGTGCGAGAGCGTACCGCGGGACCCGGATCCGCCCGCACGAGCGACCGAGGTGCGCAAGCAGGAGCCCGTCACGCCTGACGAAGCTCCCGAGCCCATCGCCTTTGAGGTCGAGAGCGCGCGGCTGCTCGCCAACCAGGCCCGTCCGGCGCTCGACGCCGAGGGCTTCGGCGACGAGCGCATCGACGAGCTGGCCTCGGCCTTCATCGCCAAGAACGTCGGCGAGAGCCTGGAGGGGTTCCTGCGCTGGGCGAGGTCGCACGGCCCGGCTGGTCCCGACGGCGACCGCGTGCTCTGAGCCCGAGTTTGTGGCATGCGTGGGTGCGTACTTTGTACTGGTGACGGCACCCGATCCCGGCAGCCACCAGGCACGTGTCGTGTAGTAGGCTAGATCCACCCCACCCTGCCGTGCCTCGGGCACGTGGCGGGTGGATGGTACGTATGGATAGCACCTGCCCCTGCCGCCCTTGCCGCGTGGGCTGCACGTTGCCGCGCAGGTCGTCGGTCAGAGCCCTCATAGTGGACACCGGAGCAACCATCCGCGCGGCAACGTGCACCCCACGCGGCAAGCTCGGGATGCCTGGGATGGACCCAACCACCCAAAAGGCTCCATGTGGTGTGCCAAGCCGCTCTGGATCTGACCCCTGGCGATTCCCCCCCGGCACGGGTAGATCCGAAACCGTACATAGCGGACCTCGCGCTATCTGACACCCGCCCGCGCGGGCATCGTCGCCTCTGCCCGGGCAAGGTTCCGGGTCCCCTGCGGTGCGGCCGGTTACTGCGGATGTGGTCGAAATCGGCCATGAGTGGCCACCCCGCCTTCCGAGCCCGCATGGGGCGGCTGCATGGTCGCACGGCGGGGCCGGCGGGGGTGGGGACAGCGGTTTGTGCGCTCCCTCTCGACGGGCTACAACCCTTGCGTGCCCGGATTGCCTGACTTCGAGGAGGTACCTCATGGGGGCGACCATCGTGGTCGCGCCGGTGCGGCTGCGGCAGGCCGCGGCGGCGGCACGGGCGGTCGGCGACCGCCTGCTCGAAGTTCGCGGCCAGCTCGGGGCGACCGCCACCGGTCTGGCCCCGCCACTCGGCGGCCCGTGTGCCCGCTCCGCCTTCGCCGAGCTGTGGGCCCGCTGGTCCCACTCGGTCGAGGGATTGGCGAGCGAGGCAGTCGCCCTCGCCGGCGCGCTCGAAGCCGCAGCGGAGGCCTACGAGCGGACAGACCGGGACAGCGTGCCGGAGGCGGGCGGACGGGCCGGTGCGGGAGGCGCTCAACGGGTTGGTGGGGGAGGCGCCCATGCGCCCGCCCGGTGATCCCACGCTGATCGCCGCCGCCGCCGGCCGCATGGCGACTGCCGCCGAGGAGCTGGAGCGCCTCTGTCACCAGGTCGTGGCCGCTGCCCGCGACCTGGTGGCCGGGGGAGGGTGGGACGGTCCGGCCAGTCGCGAGTACCTCGCCAGTGGCGGTGCGCTCGGGACGGAGATGCGGGTTGCCGCGGGCGCGCTGCGGATCGCTGGCGAGGGGCTGGCAGGCCTTTCCTCCGGGCTTGCCGCCGCCCAGGCGACATGGGACCGGGCAGGCGCGCTCGCCGCCTCGTCAGGGCTGGCGCTGGATCCGGCGGCTCCCTCCGGGCCGCTTGCGCTGCCCCTGCCATCGACCGATCCGAGGGTCGCGGTGGCGGCCCGGGTCTCGGAGCTGCTGCACGAGGCGGATGAGCAGGCGAGCGCGGCCGACCGGAGGGCCGCGGCGAGGCTCACGGACGCGGGCGGGATGGCCGCCGCGGCGCATCCGGACCGCTCCCCGGCGCGGGGAACGGCCGCGGCGCCGGGATGGGCCGCCCCAGGTCAGCATGGGGCGGCGGGTGAACCCGAGGGGCATGGCGAGGGCGAGGGCTCGGTGGTCGGCCGCGCGCTGGACCTTGCCGAGCGGGTCGGCGTGGCACTCGGCGCCGGCTTTGCCGCCATCGAGGAGCGTGGCCAGGCGCTCCTGCGGATGGCGCGTTCCGGACGGGAGCCAGAGGCCGCGCTCGGAGCGGTGCGGACGCTTACGGGCTTCGAGCGGTCCGCCCTCCTCCCCACCCTGAGCGCACTGTTGCCAGTGGCCGGTCCGCCGCTGACACTGGCCGCCAACTTCGCGGACCACGAGCACGACGGGGAGCCGGTGCTGCGGACAGTAGTGCGCTCGCTCGGTGAGGCGATTGGCGCCGACGCTGGTCAGCGGCTCGGCTTGGCAGTGTGCGGCGTGGACGTGGGCGCGACCGCTGGTGTCGGCGCGGTGCTCTGCCCGGCCATCACGATCGCGAGCACCTCTGCCGGCGCAGCTCTCGGCGGAGCCGCCGCCGTCCGGATCTACGACGCGCTCGGACCCGAGCCGGGAGCCGCACGGGAGCCGGAACCGGCTCGGGACGCTCGTGACGAGACCAGCGGGGCGGGGGCGGGCTGATGAGCCATCAGCCGGGTGGGCTGGTGAGCTGGGTGGGCTGATGAGCCGGGGTGGGCTGATGAGCTGGGTGGGCTGATGAGTGACGGGAATCGATGGGCGGGGTGCGGCATGAGTGGCGGGAGTGCAGCATGAGTGAGGTCGCTTCACCCGGGCTGGGCGGTCCTGTGGGGCCCGCCGGTCCGCGGGTCAGCGGCGGGCCTTGTGCTGCTCGACCTCGTCGGCGGCGGCGACGGCGCGGGCGACGAGGGTCGGAGGCATGTGGCCGTAGGACAGTACGCGGTCGTGGAAACGGCGCAGCCGGAACGCGTCGCCCAGCCGCGCCTGCGACGCGGACCGCAGGCGTTCCAGCTCCAGGCAGCCGATCAGGTAACCGAAGGGCTGGGTGGCGTCCATCGTGTAGCGCGCCACCTCCGACCGGGCAGTGGCCTCGGACAGCCGGGCCACCGCGACCGCCTTGCCAACCGCCTCGTCGTACGACAGCGCGCCAGACTGCAGCTGCATGTCCAGCACGATGCGCAGAGCGCGGAACAGCCGCATGGAGAGCTGGCCGAGCCTCGCCTCATCGGTGTAGTAGCCGACGTCGTGCATGAGCTGCTCGGTATAGAGCCCCCAGCCCTCGATCATGACGCTGGAGCGGATCACACGCCGGACCAGCGAGTCGAGACGGTGGACGCTCATGATCTGCAGGTGGTGGCCTGGGTAGCCCTCGTGCGCCGCGACCGGCGGGATCAGCGCAAAGCCGTGGTCGCGGAGGCCGGAGGGCTCCCGCGGCGGGGTGACCCAGAAATGGCCCTGCTGGTAATGGTCGAGGGGGCCGGAGTGGAAGTATGCCGCATAGCCGAGCACGCTCCGGAGAAATTCCGGGGTTGCCTGGATGATCGCCTGCGACTCGGGATTGGTGGCCAGGTCGTGCTCGAACACGAACGCCTCCAGACGCTCCAGCTCCTTGCGGTAGGTGGGAAGCAGATCGACCTGGGAGGGATGTTCGGCCTTGAGCTCGTCCAGCTTGGCGGCCCAGTCGTCCGAGCCGAGCTTGGCAGCCTGCTCGACCAGGTGGGCGGTGATCTCCGTGATCTGCGCCTCGCCGATGGCCACCAGCTCCGCCGGCGTGGTCTCGAAGCAGTGCGCCTCGCGGAGCTTTCGGGCCTGTGCCTGCTCGCCGATGGCGAAGGCGGCGTCTTGCGGGAAACGGCTGGCATGGTCGGTCTCGAGCCAAGAGGCCAGCTCGCGCAGGGCGCCCGCTGCCTTGGCCGCGGCCGCCTCGACCCGGCCGACCATCGGGCTATCGGTCACGAGCTGGCCGAGCGCACTGGTGAGGAAGCTGGCGCCGCTGCTGGCCGAAGTGATCGCCATGCGGCGCCACAGCCTTGGGCAGGGCTCGTCGAGCAGAGCCCGCGCTTGCGCCAGGAACCGCGGCGCGGCCTCCAGCCGCAGGGCCACGTTGGCGAGCCGCTCGTCCAGCGGCGCGAAGTCGCGGATGATGAGGCCGAGGACCGCCTGCGGGATCGCGGTGGCGGCACGGAACGGGTTGCGCCGCCAGGGCCGCTCGACCTCCTCGACGAACAGGTCCTCCGCCACGGTCGCCGCGAGCGCGTCGCGGTCAACGCCCTCCTCGGTGTCCCGCGGCGACAGCGTCCGCAGGCGGCGGTCGAGCCCGGCGAGCTTGCGCACCCACGCATCGAGGTTCGCCTGGGTGAGGTCGTCGAGCAGGCCGTCGAAATCGTGCACGCCGTAGGCAGTAGCCGCCATTGGGGAGACGTCGAAGGTGAGGTCCAGGTATTCCCTCGCGAGGCGATCGACAGGCCTGACCATCGGCACTGGCAGCTCCTTGCTCTCTCTGGCGCGAAACCTACACCTTAGCGGACCTGGCTGGCTCAGCCTGGGGCCTGGCGGTGGACGTGTCGCGCTACCTCGGCCGATGCGGCGAGCGGCTCGAGCCTCCAGGGTGTGGCGCCTTCCAGGGGGTATGGCGCCGGCGTCGTCGGACCCCGCCCGATCGCTCGATCTGCTGCTCGGCCCGGAAGGGCAGGAGCTCCTCGCGGCGCTCGGCGGCGCGGGCCGGGCCGACTTGAGTGGGCTCGGCGGGCGGGGCCGGGCCGACCTGGGTGGACTCGACAGGGAGGGCAGGGCCGGCCTGGGGAGGCTCGCGGGTGGGGACCGGGTCGACCCTGGGGCGGAGCTGGCGCTGGGCGAGCGCCTCCGTGCCAGCTACCCGCCTGAACTCGTCGCCGCCGCGCTGGCTCAGCACGACCTGCGGCTGCGGGCGCGGACCAAGTTCTCTCGGGCCGAGTGCATGTACTTCACCCGTGACGGGCTCGAGCAGGCATCCTCTGAGATGGTCGCGCGGCACCGCGCGGTTCGCTACGCGCCCTTCGACCGGGTCGCCGACCTGTGTGCCGGGATCGGCGGCGATCTGCTGGCGCTGGCCCCGGGACGGGCGGCCCTCGCGGTCGACCTGGACCCGGTCCATCTGCGCATGGCGCTGCGGAACGCGCGGGAGTACGGCGCTGTGGACCTTGCCGCAGCCTGCGCGGACGTGCGTGAGCTACGGCTGGATACCCTCCCCGCGGTGTTCGTCGACCCCGCCCGCCACGCCGCCGGGCGGCGCCTGCAAGCCGGCACGAGCGAGCCGCCGCTCGCCTGGTGCTTCGCCCTCGCTGGGCGCGTCGACGCCGTGGGCGTCAGGCCGCGCCAGGCCTCCCGGTGGAGCTGGTACCAGCGGGCTGGGAGGTCGGAGCTGATCGCCGACGGGCGTGAGCTCAGGGAGGCCGTGCTCTGGTCGCCGGCGCTGGCCACGACTACGAGGCGCGCTACCGGCCTGCCTGGTGGTCACAGCCTGGTCCGGCGACCAGGCGAGGCGGTGCCGTGCGTACCGCCGGGGGCGTTCCTCCTCGACCCCAGCCCCGCCGTCACCCGCGCCGGCCTGGTGGAGGAGCTGGCCAGAGCCCTGGACGCGTGGAAGATCGACCGGCGGATCGGCTTCCTCTCGGCCGACCATCGGCTCGAGACGCCGTTCGGCCGCCTGCTCGTGGTAGAGGAGTCGATGCCGTGGAGCCTGAAGTGCCTGCGCACCGCCCTCCGGGCCAGCGGCACCGGCGCGGTCCAGATCCGCAAGCGCGGCTCCGCGGTCGATGTCGACGACCTGCGTCGCCGTCTGGACCTCCGTGGTGACCATCAGGTCACCGTCATCTTGACGCGGGTCCGCGACCGCCCCTGGGCGCTGGTGTGCCGTGAGCCGTAGCGTCCAGGCCAGCGCCGGCGAACGACCCAGCGGGCTGCCGACGGCCATCTCGCCGGCAAGCCTGTAGCCCCGGACCACGGATGGGCAACTTCGGCGTCAAGCGCGCCACCCATCGCCGCTGGCGCCAGCCCACCCGATCACCGGCCGAGGCGATCGTCCTGCTTCCGGCCTCCCGACCCGTCGGGACCCGGCGACCTGCATCCACCCCACCACAGGCGCTCACCCAAACGCCTCATTCTTATTTAACGGTAGTTTGTTAGCTGAGGCTGGAAGCGGGAATGTACAGGGCTGACCCATTGGCGCTGGAAGCGGAGGTGCCGCGATGACCAAGCGCCTGCCCTGTCCACCCGCCCCCGGCCCGCTGGAGGCCTACGCCGCCCAGTTCGATGCGCTGTTTGGCTCGCTCGCGCAGCGCCGCGGCCTGCGCGCCTACCTGCAGGGCCTGCTGCTGCCAAGAGATCGCAACAAGACCCTGACCGCGCTGGCCGGCGCCGAGCCGGTGGTCGGCGCGCAGCATCGCGCGGTGCAGGGCCTGCAGTTCTTCTTGTCGGAGTCCACCTGGGACGCCGAGCAGGTCAACCGGCGGCGGCTGGAGCTGCTGGGTGCCGACCCGGCCACCCGCCCGCACGAGCAGGGGGTGCTGGTCATCGACGACAGCGGCGACCGAAAAGACGGCCGCCACACCGCGCACGTCGCCCGCCAGTACCTTGGCTCGCTGGGCAAGACCGACAACGGCATCGTCGCGGTCACCAGCCTGTGGGCCGACGAGCGCGTCTACTGGCCGGTCCACGTCGTCCCCTACACGCCGGCCTGCCGGCTGCCCAAGGGCACGCGCGACCCCGGGTTTCGGACCAAGCCGCAGCAGGCCGCGGAGTTGGTGCAGGCCGCCCGCACGGCCGGCATTCCGTTTCGGGCGGTGGTAGCCGACTGCTTCTACGGCGACAACGAGGGCTTCACCGAGGCGCTCGGCCGGGCTGGCGAGGCCTTCGTGCTGGCGGTCAGGCCCCGTAAGGGCGTCTGGGCGCCGGCCGACGAGGTGCACACCCCGCGCGAGGCGGCCGCCGAGCTCGCCTGGACCAGCCCGGAGGAGCCCGGGGACTGGACCAAGGTCACCCGCCGCTTCCGCGACGGCCACACCCAGACCTGGTGGGCAGCGGACGCACGGCTGGGCGCCGCGGGCTGGGGTCCGGACCGGCGGCTGCGGCTGGTGGTGGCGACCACCGACCCGGCGACGCTGCCGAAGCTTTCCACCTGGTACCTGGTCACCAACCTGCCCCACCCTGAGCGTCGGCGGGCACGTGCGGGCTTCCCGCCGGCCGACCTGGCCGAGGTGGTGCGCCTGTATGGGCTGCGCAACTGGGTCGAGCAGGGCTACAAGCAGGTCAAGCATGAGCTCGGCTGGGCCGACTTTCAGGTCCGATCAGACCGGGCGATCCGGCGGCACTGGCAGCTGGTGTGCTGCGCGTTCTCGTTTTGCTGGCGGGCGTGGTTCGCCGAGCACCCGGCCCAACCCGCACCCGTGGAGCCGCAGCCTGCCGCCCCCACGGGGGCCGTGCGGGGGGAGACGACCGGCAACCAAGACGAGCAGGTGCGAGGTCGTGGTGTCCTGGCCGCAGGCGCTGCGCCGGGTGCGCGCCTGGCTGACCCCGTGGGTCGTGCTGGGACGCTGGTGGCGGGCGTGGTCGCCGGCGGCCCCGCCCTTGCAGCTGCGGCTGCTGCTTGAGGCGGCCCATGCCGGACGACCGCTGCACCTGTACCTCCCGCCTTAACAAACTACCACTAAA
>JBKPDO010000148.1:0-16970 GCA_046727955.1 bacterium
GGGCAGGGGCGCCCGCGCGGGCTCCAGCAGGGCGCCGCAGCGCTGGCAGGGCAGGCGCGACGCCGGGGTGGGCGCCCGGCACGCCGGACAGGCGAAGCTCGGGCCGCCGGTGGTCCCGCCGCCCTGGTCCGCTGGCTGCTCGTCCCAGGACAGGGCCGCGCCGCAGCCCGTGCAGAACTTGTCCGAGCCCGTGGCGACCGGACCGGCGCAGTGCGGGCCTGGGCGCTGGACATCAAACGACCCCTCCGCCTGCCCTGACCGGGTCGTTCGCGGTACGAGGCGGCCGGCGACCGGTCGGTCCGCAGGGGCGCCGCACCCGCGCGAAGACCCTGCCATGGACCTGCACCTGCACCGGCGCGGCGCTAACCGCCGGCGACCGCGTTGCCCTCCCCGCTCGAGACCCTCATGACGAGGTTCGTCGGGGCTGGTCGTTGGAGTCGCGGGCGACAGCTGTCCACGCCGCAGTACTCGAAGACGAAGCTCGTCAAGGTCGCCCACCCCGACGACGACGCCCAGACGTCGTTCCAGCAGCCGCAGGGCCTGCTGCAGGCCTACCCCAACCTGAAGGGGATCATCTCGCCGACCGTTCGAGCTGTGCGACCCGGGCAAGCTCGGCTTCCTGGCCGCCTGCGCGGCGGCCGCGCTGGCGTCCGGGCAGGTCGCAGCGCCTGAAGGGCACGGAAACTGGCGATTGGGGCCTCATGCAGCCAGTTCGACTCATGGATGAGCCCGCCCAGGATGTCGCGCCTTCGCACGCCTCGAGGAGTGCCGGCCGGAGTGGGAGCATCCGACGGCGCGTCCGGCGCCCGGAGGTCGAGCCCACGGTGCGGGCGTCTTGCGTTGTAGTGAGCCACGTACTCGCGAAGCACCCGCTCCAGGTGACGGCGGCCAACCACGAGCGTCCAGTCGAGGCACTCGCGCCTGACGGTCCTCACCCAGCGCTCGGCGAGGGCGTTCGCCTGCGGGGCTCGGAATGGGGTGAGCACGACGCGCATGCCGTCGGCCGCGAAGACGGCGTCGAAGTTCCTCGGGTACTTGGCGTCGCGATCGCGGATCAGGAACTGGAACGGCCCGCGCTCGGACAGGTCGAAGGAGAGGGTCCGGGCCTGTTGGGTCACCCACGCCGTATCGGGATGCCTCGTCGCTCCGGCTATGTGGACGCACCTGGTGTGAACCTCGATGACGAACAACACGTCCGGCGTGCGCAGCCACGCCGTCTCCACGGTGAAGCAGGTCGGCGGCCAGGACACCCCTGGCCTGGCTGCGCAGGAACTGGCTCCACGTCGGGCCGGACCGCCGTGGGGCCGGGCCGAGGCCATGGCGACGCAGCAGCGTTCGGATGGCCGTTGCCGAGACCCGCACCCCGAGCTTGGCGAGTTCTCCCTTGATCCGCAGGCATCCCACCGAGGGTTGTCACGTCCCATTCGCAGGATGAGGTCCCCAACGCCGGGGGCGATCGGCGGTCGACCGCCGGTCGATCGGTGGCGGTACGTCCACTTTCTGCGCACCAGTTCGCGGTGCCAGCGAAGCAGCGTCTGCGGCCGGATCAGGAATGAGGACCATCGCTTGCGAGGGAGCGCTCTGCTCGGTGCAGCCAGGTACAGCCGGTCTCGGCGGCGGAGGCGGGGCCGGCCGACCTGGCGGCTGAGGACGGCGAGCTGATGGCGAAGGACGAGGACCTCGACATCGTCGTGCCGGGCATCGGAGGAGCCTCCCACGAGGGCGACCAGGCGGCGGAGGAGCAGATAGACGAGGGTGAAGAGCATGGGTCGAGCCTCCTTTGGAAAGGCCCGATCCTACAAAGGCGCTGCTCACTGACCCGATCAGCGTTTCTGTGCCCTTCAGGGCAGATCGACCTGGACGCCGTGGTCCTTACGCCGCGCGGTGAGCAGGTGGGCATCCGCGACATCCTCATTCACATGATCGAGGAGTACGCCCGGCACTGCGGGCACGCGGATCTGCTGGGCGAGCGCGTCGACGGTCGTACGGGCCAGTAGCCGGACCGCTCAACGCCGGAAGGCTCGTCGGCCGCGCCTGGACGGCAATTGCCGAGCGCGGTGGATTACGCTGCGGGGCATGCCTGGGTTGTCCACGCCGTTCCTGGTGTCGATCTACTGCTGGTTCGCGTGGGAAGTGGGCCTGCTCGTACGCGATCTGGTCCGGCGCAAGGGCCGCCTGGGTCCGGACCGTGGCACGCGGGTGATCGTCTCCCTCACCCTCGCGGGATCGATCTGGATCGGCATCCTGCTGCGCAGTTGGGTACCGGCGCTGGACACCCCCGCACCGAACGCCTTTGCCGCGACGGGAGTCGTCGTGATCTGGGTGGGCCTGGCCCTGCGGGTCTGGGCGGTACTGACGCTCGGCCGATCGTTCAGCACCTTCATCCAGGTCGACGCCGACCAGGCCGTCGTCACCCGCGGCCCGTACCGGTGGGCGCGCCATCCCTCGTACACCGGCCTGCTGCTGATCGCCCTGGGATTCGGCCTCGGCGTCGGCAACTGGCTGTCCCTGGCGATCTGCGCGGTCATCCCGCTGCTGGGGCTGTTGCCCCGGATCGCGGTCGAGGAGGCCGAGCTGGCCCGGGTACTCGGTGACCAGTACCGCAGCTATCAGAAGGCAACACGTCGCCTCGTACCGGGACTGTGGTAGGCAGCCGGCGCCGACCCTGCGACGGGCGCGCGGCCGGCATGGCAAACTGGTACCCATGATTGCGATCGTGGATCTCACACCGGCGGCGGGCGCGGAATCATCCAGGTCTCCGCCGGTGAGTCAATCCAGGCGGCGATCGACCGGGCCGTTTCGGGCGACACCATCCTTGTAGGGCCCGGGACCTACCAGGAGAACCTGATCCTCCGCGGCAAGGACCTCATCCTGCGGTCCTCCACAGGGCCCCAAGCCACGGTGCTCGACGGCGGGGGGATCGCTCCCGTCCTGCGTGTCATGAACGGCGAGACCCGAGCGGCAACGATCGAGGGGTTCACTATCCGCAACGGTGGAAGGGGCCCGCAGGAGTGGCCATATCCCGAGGGCGCAATCTTCATCTGGGAGACCGCCCCCACCATAATCGGCAACATCGTCACCGGCACCACCCTCTGCAGCGGCGGCGCGGTCAACGTCCAGTTCGGCGCCCCCCTGATTGAGCGCAACAGCATCCGCGACAACCACGTGCAAGGCTGCTACTACCCCGTGGGCGGCGGCATCAGCATCCAAGGCGACGCGGCCGGCGGCATGGCCGTGATCCGAGACAACCAGATCGAGAACAACACGCAGTGGAAGGGCGGCGGCATCGGCCTGTACGCCGCCGGCGAGGTCCGGATCGAGAACAATGTGATCCGATACAACCACGCCGAGGAAGGCGGCGGCCTGTACCTGGTCAATTACAACGCTGCGGAGATCGTGGGCAACCTCATTGTCGACAACGACGTATCTATCCGCGACAAGCGCGCGGGTTCGCTTTGCACAGAATGCGCCGGCGGGATCGCAGGCAGTGTGCCGACCGGCCCGGCGAACTGGGGCGCCGCAGCGTACGTGCTCAACAACACGATCGCACGGAACCAGGGGCCTGCGATCGCCCTGTGGGGCCAGTCGGTCGCGATTACCGGCAGCGTCCTGACTGCACCCGCGGGTTCGCCGGTGCTGCGCTGCACGGGACCATTCCCCGACCCGTGGTCGATGTCGGACGACTTGATGTGGAACGGTGGATCGGCTCCGCTCTACTCCGGCGAGTCCGGACCGTGCGGGGTGCCACCAGGCTCCTCCGGCGTGGTGGCGGCTGATCCGGGCTTCGTCGACGGCTCGAGCATGCCCGGCGACTTCCGCCTCCGCAGCTCCGCACCCGGGATCGACGAAGGGTTCACCGGCTATGGCGCGGGCTGGCTGCCTGCCACCGACCTGGCGGGCATGCCACGGATCGCCGACGGCAACGGGGATGGCATCGCCGTCATCGACATGGGCGCCTACGAGCTCGCCGGGAATGGCGGCGACTCGTTGCCGCCCACCGGATCGGTGACGGTCAACGGCGGCGCGGCGTACACAGCGATGCCGGCCGTCTCGCTATCCCTACCCGCCTCGGACACTTCGACGGGTGTCGCCGAGGTGCGGATCTCGAACCGGCCGGAGACGTCCGGTGGACTGCTCACCTACGGCTCCTCCCGGGCGTGGACGGCCACGCCGCAGCCCTGGTCCCTGGCCGACTCCGCATACGGCGGGTCGACGGCGAACGGGACCAGGTCGGTCTACGCCCAGTTCCGGGACGGCGCCGGCAACTGGTCAGCGGTCTACCAGGACACGATCGTGCTGGACACGGTCGCGCCGGCGGCGGCCGCCCCGGTCGCCGTGATCAAGGCCGGGGCCTCGGTCGGCAGCCTAGTCCCGGCCCGGGTGAGCTGGTCGGCCAGCGACACCACCAGCGGCGTCGCCGGCTATCAGGTGGAGCAGAGCACCGACGGCCACGCGTGGGCGAGGCTGTCCCTTTCCGGCCCGCTGGCCACCTCGGTCGCCCGCTCGTTGTCGCCGGGGCACGGCTACCGCTTCCGGGTCCGCGCCGTCGACCGAGCCGGGCTGTGGAGCGGCTGGCGGTACGGGCCCGTGCTCGGCGTCGGGCTGCACCAGGAGTCGTCCGGCGCCCTGACCTGGTCCGGCACGTGGAGCAGCTACGCGGTCACCGGCGCCTCGGGCGGCGGTGTCCGAGGCTCCACCCAGGCAGGTGCCAAGGCCAGGTTCACCGCCGGCATGCGCTCGGTCGGCTGGGTGGCCGTCCGCGGGCCCACCCGAGGCCAAGCGTCGGTGTACGTCGACGGGGTCCTGGTCCGAACCGTCGACCTCTACGCCAGCACGGTCCAGCCGGCGAGGATCTTCTTCACTCGGTCCTGGGCGTCGACCGCCACGCACACGGTGACGGTCCGGGTGATCGGCACATCCGGCCGGCCACGGGTCGAGGTGGACGCGTTCGTCCTGCTGCGCTGAGGCGGGCGGGGTCTGTTGCATTAAGCGTGAGTCCACCGTTCCAGTAATGGAACGATGCTGGCTCTGATTATGAGAAAGGCCCTCTGACCTGGGAGAATGGCGCCTGCGACAGCTGCCGTGTTCCCACACCAGGAGGGCACTTTCTCGGTGGAATCCTTCCTTCCATACCCTGGACCAGCTCGACAGCTGCTTCGACGACACCCACGCGGTCGCCAACGCGGGCCTGCTGTTGCCCGCCACGCTGGCCGAGCGGCTGGGGATCGAGCAGGCCGCCGACCAGCTGATCAACCTCGGCGAGCGCCCCGGTGCGGCCCGGCCGGGCCGCAAGCTGCTGACCCTGGTCCACTCGATGCTGGCGGGTGGGGACTGCATCGACGCCGACCTGCTGCGCTGTGGCGCCACCGGCCGGGTGCTCGGCCACCGGGTCATGGCGCCTCCACCCTGGGGACCTTCCTGCGCGCCTTCACCTTCGGGCACGGCCGCCAGCTCGACCGGCTCGCCGAGCAGCTCCTCACGCGGGCGTGGGCTGCCGGTGTCGGGCCCGGTGATGGGCCGATGACCATCGACCTGGACTCCACCGTGCGAGGTGCACGGGGACCACAAGCAGGGCGCCGCCTGCGGCTACCCCCACACCCTCGGCTACCATCCGCTGCTGGCCAGCCGCGCCGACACCGGCGAGGGGCTCCCGCGCCCGCCAGTGCAGCGGCCGGGCCAACCGCGCCCGCGGCACCGCAAGGTTCGTCGACGAGCTGGCCGCCCGCGTCCGCCGCGCCGGCGCGACCCGGCGAGCTGACCATGCGCGCCGACTCGGGGTTCTAGTGGGCCAAGACCATCCGGGCCTGCCGCCGCCACCGGATCCGCTCCTGCATCACCGCCCGCCAGACCACACCGATCCGGACCGCGATCGCGCAGATCGACGAGCAGGCCTGGGTCGACATCGTCTACCCCGACGGCGGCCTGGACAGGTCGCCGAGACCCGCTATCCGGGCGACCGGCTGATCGTGCGCCGCTCCCGCCTGGTCGGCGCCCAGGCCGAGCCGTTCCCAACTGGCGCGACCACGCCTTTGTCACCGACCGGGTCGGCACCGCGGTCGGACTGGACGCCGACCGCCGCCGCCACGCAGTCGTCGAGCTCGCGATCCGCGACCTCAAAGCCGGGGTCAGCCTCACACCTCTTGGCGACCGCCGGGGCTCCACGACCCGCCCTGCGGATCGTCGCGGCCGGCCGCACCACGACGCCAAGAGCGCGACCGACTTCGACCGGCCGATGCCTCGTGTCGGCGTTGCCCATGCGCTTGGTCTCGCACGATCAGCAGTGCGCTCACTGTACTGAGGCCCTGATGATGACGGGTCTCCCGGAGTGGTGGGGGCGCCCGGCACCCCGAGCGCATGGGAAACAGCCCCACCAGCCCGGTCGCCTCGCCGCCTGACCATCACGGGCGACTTCAGGGTCGACGGCGGCCACCACCATCAGCTCGACGAGCAGGCCAGGCGCCTGGGCTTCGCCGACCTGCGCGGCTGCCTGCAGGCCCTGCTCGACGAGGGCTGGAGCGTCCCTCAGCTCGCCGTCCACCTCGACACCACCCAGCCGGCCATCCGCCGTGCCATCACCGACCACCACCTCCACCAGCCACCCCATCAGGAGCGGCTGGCCCGCCAGCGCCAGCGCGCCGCCCAGCAGCGCGCCGCCGCCCGCGCCGCCGAACTCGGCTTCGGAAGTGTGCGGGCCTACCTGGTGGACCGGCTGGTCACCCGGGCGTGGACCCTGGAGGAGGTGATGGGTGAGCTTGGCACTGCCCGCGGCACCCTGCGGCGCCTGCTGGACCACCACCAGGTCCGACGGGTCGCACCGACCCGGCGGCAGCGCGCCGCGGCCACGACGGCCAGGGGACCCACGACGCAGCCGCGCGTGGTCGAGCGGCGGCGGCGGGCACGCCTGGTCGAGCTTGGGTTCGCCGAGGTGGACGACTACCTGCGGGACCGGTATGTCAGAAGGGGGTGGTCGGTGCGGCGGCTGGGCGCCGAGCTCGGCGCTGGTCACGGGTGGGTGGACAAGCAGCTTCGTCGGCTCGGACTGCGCGCCTGACCTACCGGGCTCGGCTGGGGCTCGACGGGCTACCGTGGGGGTTCGAATCGGAGGGGCCGACTGGACCACTGGGCCTACTGGAGTTCACCACGCCGTCGACGCTGTAACACAGCCCTACGAGTGATCTGCTCTGGGCGACTCCACCCGAACGTTGTCAGGCAGCAAGGCGAGATTCGGCGAACCCTCGTAGACAATGCCAGCGATTTTACAGGTCGCAAACGCGGCTCCCCGCAGGTCCCGTCGCATCCCCACCTGGCCCCGACTGTACGGCCTGACCAGCGCAGATGGCCCGCCGACTTCCCCGGCCTTCACCCGGCGTCCCCATCCGTTTCGCGCCGTCCCGCGCGGCAGAGCGTCGGGCGGAGGGAAAGTGGAGCGAAAGTGGAGCGAAATCCCCGGCCGCCATCCCCCAGATGCCGCGTCTCTATTGATGCCAACAAGGGCTACGACTGCCGGCCCGATTAGACCAATGCTTTCCGGAGTTCATCGTACCGCCGGCATCGAGCGGGCTGCGACCGAGACGGTCGTCCGTGACAGGTACACGGGCGTGAGTGACTATCGAGGCACGGGAACGGATCCGGGGCAGATCGCAACTGGCAGCGGGCATCGCGTCATGCATCGCTGTCCATGCATCGCTCCCCGTCTCTGCCGTGTTCCTCAGGTGTTCCCTCGTGTGGTATCCCTCGCCGTGCATCCAGTCGGCGCGCGCCAGCAGTTGATCCTGGTCGAGGATGACATCACCGAGCCGGCCGCCTCCAGTCGTGCCTGGGTGCGATGCCCATTAGCAAGGTCGCGGGTGAACGCTACCGCGGGCGGCTTGCTCCGGTCGCAGTGGGGTGCCGGCGGCCAGCCGCGGCGGCCGGGCGAGCTCCTCAGACCGATACCGGTATGCCAGCGGACAGGACCGCCCGGGCATGCTCATGCTCAGCTGGGCGAGAGCCAGGTGCCAACGAGGTTGGCGGCGATCAGGGTGCGGTTGGTGGGGTCCCACAGCAGCACGCTGTCGGCCTGCGTCAGCGCGATGACCGCGGTCATTGACGTTGGGCTGATGGCCATGGTGTGCCGCTGGTCGTCCTCGGTCACGATCATGATCTCGAACCGGCCATCGCCACCATCGGCGCCCCCGTCTGGTCCAGCGACCCAGTTGGCGTTGAGGGCCTTCACCCGTCGGGTCTGTTGGCTTGCTCCTGGCATGCCGATCGCCTCCATCGCGGTCGGTGACGGTAGGGTATCCGCAGTCAACCCCGTTTTCCTGGATGGTTCTGCGGCGTGGCGGGCTCAGCAGCAGCCGGAGGTGGGCTGGTCGGCCAGCGGCAGCTCGGTGCGGCCGAGCGGGGACGCCGTCGTGGTCGGCTTGGTGGCCTTGACAATGGCGCTGTGCAGGCCGTCGGCGACCTGGTGCGTGAAGGTCACCTGGACCTGCTCGAAGCCCGCCTCAGCAAGGCCGTGCTCGTATTCGCTCCGGGAGAGCGCGCCGGCGATGCAGCCGACGTAGCTGCCGCGCTCGGCCCGGTCGGCGGGGCTGAGGTGGTCCTCGGCGACGACGTCGCTGACGCCGATGCGCCCGCCGGCCTTGAGAACGCGGTGCATCTCGGTGAACACAGATGGCTTGTCGACCGACAGGTTGATCACGCAGTTGGAGATGACCACATCGACGGTGTCGGCGGGCAGGGGGATCTGCTCGATGTTGCCCTTGAGGAAGGTGACGTTGTCGGCGCCGGCCTGGGCGGCGTTGCGGCGGGCGAGCGCCAGCATCTCCTCAGTCATGTCCAGGCCGTAGGCGTGGCCGGTGGGGCCCACCCGCTTGGCGGACAGCAGCACGTCGATGCCGCCACCGGAGCCGAGGTCCAGGACCGTCTCGCCGGGGTGCAGGTCGGCGACGGCGGTGGGGTTGCCGCAGCCTAGGCTGGCCAGCAGCGCGGTCTCGGGCAGCTCGCCCCGCTCGCCGAGGGTGTACAGGCCCGCGCCGAACTCGGATTGGGCCGCGCCGCCGTCGCCGCAGCAGGAGCTCGAGCAGCCGCAGTCGGCGGGATGGCCGCAGCCGCAGCCGCTGTCGGTGGCCTGGGCGCCAGCGGCGGCCTGCCGGGCAGCCGCGGCGTAACGCTCGCGGACCCGCTCGCGCAGCGCCCCAGGGTCGCTCGTGGGGGTGGTGGGCTGACTGCTCATCGGCTGCCTCCGCCAAGGTCGGTGGTTGTGGCCAGGCGCGTCATCGCCTGGAGTCGATCGTCAACGGCCTGGACCGAGATCAATTGGAGGTCCCTGGTCATGAACACGCTGTTCGGGTCGGGCCGGTAGTCCGCGAACGGCTCGCAGTAATCGAACCCAAACTTCTCATACAGCTTCCTGGCGGGCAGGAAGAACTCCGCCGAGCCGGTCTCCAGGCTCAGCCGCGAGAAACCCATGCGCCTGGCCTCGGCGATGATGTGCGCCAGCAGCAGCGATGCGATCCCGCCGCGCTTGCGCGTCGAGGCGGTCCGCATGGACTTGACCTCGGCGTGGCCCGCGTCCAGCCGCTTGATCGCACCGCAGCCCACCAGCGCGTCGCCATCCATGACCGACCAGAAGGTGATCTCGGGTTTGCGGAGCCCGTCGAGATCCAGGGCGTGCTTGCTCTCCAGCGGGGTGATGGCCCGCATCTCCTGGATGTGCTCGGCGAGGAACCCGGCGATCTGCGGGCCGGAGAGGTCGTCGACGACGATGCGCAGCCCCATGGCGGGATCACCGGCCGACACGGGCGCTGCGGCGCTCCAGCAGCAGCACATCCCGCCAGCGGCCATGCAGTTGGCCGATGCGCTCGCGCACCCCGACCACACGGAAGCCGCAGCGGCGGTGCAGCGCCAGGCTGGAGGTGTTCTCCGGGAAGATGCCCGTCTGGACCGTCCAGATCCCGGCCCGCTCAGAGCCCTCCAGCAGCGCGGTGAGCAGCCGCCGGCCCACCCCCCTGCCCCGCGCGGCCTCGGCCACGTAGATGCTGTTCTCGGCCACCCCAGCGTAGACGCAGCGGTCGGAGACCGGCGCCAGCGCCGCCCACGCGACCACCTCGTCGTCGCCGTCGCGGGCGACCAGCCGGTGGTCGGGCAGGTGGCTGTGGCCCCAGCTCTCCCATGTCGGCGGGGCGGTCTCCAAGGTGGCGTTGCCGGTGGCGATGCCCTCAGCGTGGATCGCGGCAACCTGCGGCCAGTCGGTTGGCTGTAGCGGATCAATCCGGAAGTCGAGATCGGCGCTCCGGCGGGCCTGGGCGTGGGCGGTGGACTGGCTGGGCGTGGTCATCCAACGACCTCATGGGTGGCTGGTTGCGGCTGTGGCATCGGGGTGTCGGCCACGGGTGGGCACTGGGTGCCCTGGGTGCGGGGCAGCCGGCCCATGACCAGCTCCGCCGCGGTCGGGAACGCCTGCAGGCAGCGCTGGTTGAACTGGTAGAGCCTCGTGGTGCCCCTAGGGGCGACTTGGACGAAGCCGACCTCGGCGAGCAGCTTCAGATGATGGGACACGGTCGACTGGCCGATGTCGACCGCGGCCACGATCTCGCCGACCGGCATGGGCCGGCCGGCGTCGGCGAGCAGGTTGCAGATGAGCACCCGGGTGGGATCGGCCAGGGCCTGGAACCAGCGGGCGTAGGTCTGCGCGGAGGCGCGGTCGATCTTCATCGTCAATCGACGATAATCGATAGAGCTGGGACTGGCAACCCGAGCGGCTATCGACGCCCGGACTTGCCGGAGGACTCTATATCAACGAAACTTGATCGAGATGTTCCCCGCGACGACCACCCCACCACCCGCGATCCCGACGCCCCGGTGGCCGCGATCATCCGCGACGGCAGCCGCTTGGTCGTCCACGGCCCGACAGCACGAGCTGGGGCGCCGATTTGGCCCTGGTGGTGACCGGGGGTGCGCCCCGATGCTCGTCTGGCCGCCGAAGCTGGCCTGCGCGTTGGCGTCTACCAGGCGATCGCGGTCGACCGGCACATATGCACCAGCGTCCCAGCGGTGTTCGCAGCGGGCGACTGCGTCCACACCTACCACCGGCTGCTCAGCACCGACACCTACCTGCCGCTTGGTACCACCGCCCACAAGCAGGGCCGCGTGGCCGGCGAGAACGCCGTCGGCGGCCGGTGGGCGTTCGCCGGCTCGCTGGGCACCCAGGTCGTGCGGGTCTTCGACCAGGTCGCCGCCGCCACCGGGCTGCGCGACGGCCGGGCCGCCCAGGCCGGGTTCCAGCCGGTCACCGTCGAGGCGGTTGCCTATGACCACAAGGCCTACTACCCGGGCGCCACGCCGCTGCGGATGCGGCTGACCGGCGACCGGTCAAGCGGGCGGCTGCTCGGCGCGCAACTGCTGGGCCACGTTGGCGCCGAGGTCGCCAAGCGCATCGACATCCTGGCTACCGCCATCGCCTACGGCGCCACCGTGGAGGCGATCACCGACCTGGACCTGTCCTACACCCCACCACTGCGCAGCCCGTGGGACGCCCTCCAGCACGCCGCCCGCGCCTGGACCACGACTGCCACCCAACGGTCCGCTCGCACGCCGTAGTCGTCCTCACCAGCTCGTGGTTGGGATCGGACTGGGAAGTAGGTGGCCCATCCGTCATGCGGGGGATGGGCCGGACCGGTCGGCGCCGGCCAAGGCGATCGGGGCGCGGTCCCGTCAGCTGGACGCCGGGCGCAGGGTCAGGCGGCGGCGGGCGGCTCGGCCGGCGAGGACGCAGCGGACCAGGCTGGCGCCGGCGGCGACCGTGATCAGCGGCCACGGGGCAGCGCCCGGGGTGGCCAGTGCGTAGATGGCGAGCGCCAGCAGCAGGCTGGCGCCCAGCAGGCTGGCGTCCAGCAGGCTGGCGCCGGTGGCGGCGGCCGCGGCGGTGATGGTGGGCAGGCGGGGCCGGGTGGGCAGCCAGCGGGTGAGCCGGCCGGTGGCGCCCACGGTCAGCCAGGCGGCCAGCATCGCCGCGCCGATGACCGCCAGGACGAGCTGTGCCGGCCAGCCGGCAGTATGGAACAGCGACCACCGCCAGACCGGGGCCGCGGCGATCGTGGCCTGACCGCTTGCGGCCACCGCGGCCAGCCACACGCCGCCGACGAACGGGCCGCTGGCGATCAGGCCGAGTGCGACCCGACGGGCCGTGCCGGCGGCCAGCTGGGGGGTGAACGCGGCGGCGACGGTGGTCGGGTCGCCGAACTCGCCGACCGCGCCGGCGGCGGCCCGCGCCTGGGAGGGCCCGCCGGCCAGGCGGGTGTGGGTGGCCTCGACCAGTCCGTCGTCCAGCTCCTCGAGGATCTCGTTGCGGGGGCCCGGGCGCCAGCTGGGACTCCTGGTGCCCCACCAGCCGCTGCTGGTGGTGGGGGGCGTCAGGCGAGGCTGGCGCGGACGGCCAGGGTGCGCCGGGTCGCCCGGCCACTGAGTGCCAGCCGGGTGATGCTGGCGGCGGCCGCGAGGGCAACCGGGATGGTGGCGGAGCCGGATCGGGGGATGAGCGCGGGCGTGGTGAGCGCCTGGCCGGCCAGCATGCCCAGTAGGGTGAGGTCGACGACGATGGCGGCGATGGCCACCATCGCCGCGGCGGTCGGTGCCCGCCGTGGCCGGGGTGTCAGCCAGCGGCTTGGGCGGCCGGTGGTGGCGACCGTCAGGATGGTGCCGAGCGCGGCGGTGGCGAGCCCGAGGCCGACCAGCGGGAACGCCAGCCACACCCCGGTCAGCTTGTGCCGCAGGGGGTGTGCGTGGATGGCGGCCAGCGCGGCGATCCACAGCAGCCCGACGAGGGGGCCGGTGCGGGTGAGGGTCAGCGCGGTGCGGCGGGCGTGGAGGCCGGCGAGCTCGGGGGTGAAGGCGTTGGCCACGGTGGTGGGGTCGCCGAACTCCTGGAGCGCGGCGTGGGCGGCCTGCTGTGGGTGCAGTCCCTGCTCCAGGCGGGCGGTGGTGGCCTCCCAAAGCCCGTCGCGCAGTTCGGTGATGATCGCCTGGCGTGCTCGGCGTGGGCCCGCCGGGCCACGGCTGGTGAGGCGGGCGATCGCGGCGAGGTAGGCGTCGATCTGGACGTCGATCTCGGCCAGGCCGTCAAGCCGGTCGGCTACGGGGTTGTCGGGGCTGGGGTGGGCCATGGGCGTGCCTTTCCCTCCAACAGGGCCGAGAGGGTGTCGGCGAACTCGCGCCAGGCGGTGCGTTCGCCCTCGAGCGCGCGGTGGCCGGCCGCGGTCAGCTTGTAGATGCGGCGGGGCCGACCCTCGGCGGTCGACCAGCCACCGGCGATCAGCCCTGCCCGCTCCAGCCGGTGCAGGACCGGGTAGACGGTGCCGGTCGGCAGGTCGATGCGGCCGCCGGAGCCCTCGCGCAGGGCGTGGATGATGCCGTAGCCGTGGGCGGGGCCGGCGTCCAGGGCGGCCAGCAGCAGCCCGTCCATGTGGCCTTTGAGGACTTCCGCCTTCATCTGGTCGGCACCTCCAGCGAATATGTAGGGATCCTACTCCCTACCTCGGCACGCGGGCCAGCGGTCCAGGTCGTGGGGTGCGCCAGCGCCATCAGTAGTAGCAACGCATGATAGATAATGTTGCTATGCTATAGCAACGCTACTCATGGTGGGGACGGCTGCGGGCGGGCGAGTAGCCGTTGCCCCGGCGCGGCGAGGAGGCCTGGTGATGGTGATCGAGCGACTGTCCGGGTTTGTGCTGCGCCACCGGTTGGCGGTGGTGCTGGTGTGGCTGGCCGTCCTGGCCGCCGGGCTGGCGACCGCCAGCAGGGTCTCTGGGCGGCTGTCGCAGGAGTTCTCGGTGCCAGGCGCCCCAAGCTACATGGTCAACCAGCAGATCCTGGCGACCTACGGCACCGGCGGCGACGGCTACCCGGAGGTCGTGGTGATCACCCTGCCGGCGGGCATCACCGTCGACAGCCCCGGTCTGCGGCAGGCATTGGGGCGGGCGTTCGCGCGGGTCGCGGCCGACCCGGGACTGCGGGTCGTCTCCTACGCCGACCCGAACCCCGCCGGTGGCGGCGGCGCCGGCGTGGGGGTGGTGGCGGGGATCGCCGGCTGGTCGCAGCCGACGGGCGCACCACCATTGGGCTGGTCTTCACCCCCCACCACGGCGAGCTGCAAGCCACCGATCTCGCCCCCCAAATCACCGCCACCCTCCAGCCCGCTCTGCCAGCCGGCACCACCGTGCAGGTCACCGGCCTGGACGCGCTGGCCGCCGGCGGCAGCAGCGGCCAGGGCCCCGGCGTGCTCGCCGAGACGCTGCTCGGCGGGCTTGGCGCCCTGGCGGTGCTGGCGTTTGTGTTCGGCTCGGCGCTTGCCCTGGTCCCCCTGCTCGTGGCTGCGGTCGCGATCCTTGCGACCTTCCTGGTGATCCTCGGCCTCACCGAACTCACCCAGATCAGCTTCATCGTGCAGTTCCTGGTCGCCCTGATCGGCCTTGGCGTGTCGATCGACTACTCGCTGCTGCTGGTGACCCGCTGGCGCGAGGAACGCACCCACGGCCACACCGGCGACCAGGCCGTGCACGCCGCCATGGCGACCGCAGGCCGGGCGATCGTGTTCAGCGGCGGCACCGTGGCCATCGGCCTGCTCGCCCTGGTGCTGGTCCCGGTGCCGTTCCTGCGCTCGATGGGCTACGGCGGCGTGCTCATCCCGGTGGTCAGCGTGCTGGCCACCCTGACGCTGCTGCCGGTGCTGCTCGCCACGGCCGGACGGCGCCTGGACTGGCCGCGGCGACGCAAGGAGGCCCACGCCAGCCGCGGCTGGACCGCCTGGGCCCGCGGGGTCATCCACCACCGCTGGGCGGCCACGCTCGGCGCCCTGGCGGTGCTGGCCGCGCTCGGCGTGGCCTCGCTGGGCATCCAGATCGGCGAACCCGCCGCCACCGCGCTGGCGGGCTCCACCTCCAGCTCCAGCCCCGCCATCGACGGGCTGCGCGCGCTGCAGCGTGCTGGCATCCCCACCGGGGTGCTCACCCCCATCGAGGTCCTGGCCAGCACCGACCCCGCCACCAGGGTCGATCTCGCGCAGGCTGCGGCCCGCCTGGCCGCCGTGGAAGGCGTCCACACCACCCTCGCGCCCCCAGGCCCGGCCTGGCGCCGCGGCAACACTGCCCTGGTCGTGGCGCTTCCGGCCGCGGAGACCAGCACCGCCGCCGGCCGGGCAACCCTGACCCGCGTGCGCGACGCCGTCGCCGCGGACCCGACGCTGCGCGGCGTGGGGATCGGCGGGGCCGGCGCCAACCTGGTTGATGAGACCCACGCCTTCTACCACCGCTTCCCGTGGATGCTCGCCGCCATCGCGCTGATCACCTTCGTGCTGCTGGCCAGGGCGTTCCGCTCGCTGCTGCTGCCCCTCAAGGCCGTCCTGCTCAACCTGGCCTCGGTGGGCGCCACCTACGGCGTGCTGGTGCTGGTGTGGCAGCACGGCCACGGCTCTCGCCTGATCTGGAACATCCCCGCCACCGGCGCGATCACCAACTGGGTCCCGCTGATCACGTTTGCGTTCCTGTTCGGCCTGTCGATGGACTACGAGGTCTTCATCCTCACGCGCATGCGCGAGGCCCACGACCGTGGCGCCTCGACCACCACCGCGATCACCGAGGGCATCGGCCGCACCGGCCGGCTGGTCACCAGCGCCGCGCTGATCCTGTTCCTGGCCTTTGCGTCCCTTGGCGCCGGGCCCGAGACCGACATCAAGGTCGCCGCCACCGCGCTGGGCGCGGGGATCCTCCTGGACGCAACGATCGTCCGCGCCCTGCTGGTGCCGGCGCTGGTGTCACTGTTCGGCCGCTGGAATTGGTGGCTGCCCGCAGGGGCTGCGCGGCTGCTACGCGTCGCGCCCTCCCCAGCGCGCCCCGAACCCAACCTTGCCCCCGACTTCGGGGCGACGCGGGCAGCCGCCGATGGCGACCAGGCCCGCCGCACGAGGATGGGATGACCCCGAGGACTCTCAAGGCCAGCGGGAGGCAAGTATGCGCATTGAGGCCGCGCCAGGGGCGGCTGCTCGGTGTGGTGGAAGCCAACGGCCTGCCGGCCGGCGCGAGCCTGAACCACTCGATCAACCAGTTCCCTGGGCGCTCGCTGGCGTGGACGTGGCCGTGCCCGCGGGTGGAGTGCGGGGCCTGCTGGGCCCCAACGGCGCGGGCAAGACCGCCCTGGTCCGCATCCTGGCCACCCTGGTCCGCCCGATCGGGGTGGGCACGGGTCTGCGGGCTGGACGTGACCCGTCAGCCCAGCCGGGTCCGCCGCCTGGGCGGCCCCACCACGACGCACGTCTGGCAGGCGCTGGCCTCGATCGCCGCGCTGCTGGCCATCAGCGCGCCAGCGGCCGTGGCATGCTACCGCCACACCACCGCGACCTGACCCCACCCACCGGACGGCGCATGACCACCCACGACAGCACCGGCGGCGAGGCAGCCGAAGTCCTCGTCGTGGGCGCCGGGCCGACCGGGCTCACCCTGGCGGCCCACCTGGCCGCCCACGGCACCGGGGTCCGCATCGTCGACCGCCAGCCCGACCGGGTCCACGAATCCCGCGCGCTGGCCATCCAGCCCCGCACCCTGGAGGTGCTCGCCAGCCTGGGCATCACCCCGGCGCTGCTCGCCCACGGCCGGCAGGCCGTGCAGCTGCGCCTGCACCTGCCCCGCCGGGTGGTCTCGCTGCGGCTGTTCGATTTCGGCCTGGCCGACACCGCCTACCCGTTCCTGCTGTTTGTCTCCCAGGCCCAGACCGAGCGCATCCTCGGCGACCACCTCGCCCAGCGTGGCGTGACCATCCAACGCCAGACCGAACTGGTCGAGCTGCGCCCCACCGAGGAGCACGTCGGCTGCCGGTTGCGCCACCCCGACGGCCGTCTGGAGACCGTCGCGGCCCGCTATGTGGTCGGCTGCGACGGCGCGCACTCCACCGTCCGCCAGCAGGCCGGCATCGGCTTCGAAGGCGCCGCCTACCCGCAG
>JBKPDO010000149.1:0-9875 GCA_046727955.1 bacterium
GCCCGGCGGTCGGCCCGGCGCTCGGCCCGGCGCTCGGCCCGGCGCTCGGCCCGGCGCTCGGCCCGGCGCTGCTTGCCAGTGTCCGAAGGATCTATCGGGAGGTAGACTCTTCGAACGCGGATGTTGTGCGGTGCCGGGACCACCCGGAAGGAGCAGTTCCAATGCCAGGTCCATCAGAGTGGGTCATCATCGTCATCGTGATCGCGGCGCTCTTCGGCGTCAGCCGCCTGCCTCAGCTGGGCCGTAACTTCGGACTCGGCATCAAGGAATTCAAGAAGGGCATCGCCGAGGCGAGCGAGGACGACGGCAAGGGCAAGGACAAGTCCGAGCCGGCGCGTCCGAGTGGCGAGGACCGGGGCTCCTCGGCCTGAGCCAACCGACCTGACCTCGAGATCCGGGCGTGCGTGCACCCGTCCTACGCCGCTGGCGCCGCCTTCGGGACAATCCCGAGGGCGAGATGTCCATTCTCGAGCACATCGCAGAGCTCCGTGACCGCTTGGTGCGCTCCGTCATCGCGCTGTTCGTCACGACGATCGCCGCGTTCGTCTGGCTCTACAATCCGCTGCTGCACTTCGTGACCCGGGCGTACTGCCAAATTCCGCTAAAGTACCTGCCTCCGGGCATGTCCCCCAACAGCTGCAAGCTGCTTGTGCTGGGGCCGCTGGGAGGATTCAGCGCCCGCATCCGCGTCGCGCTCACCGCCGGGCTGGTGCTCGCGATGCCGTACGTCGCCTTCCAGCTCTGGCGCTTCATCACCCCCGGCCTCAAGCCCAGCGAGAAGCGCTACGCGATCCCGTTCTCGCTGGCCAGCACGATCCTGTTCGCGATGGGCGTGGCGGTGGCGTTCGGTACGCTGCCCAAGGCGCTGGGCTTCCTGGTGGCGATCGGCGGCGACAGCTTCGCCTTCTTCCTCCAGGCCGACCAGTACCTGCGGTTCGTGCTGTTCATGGGGCTGGCCTTCGGGCTCACCTTCGAGTTCCCGCTGGTGCTGGTCTTCCTGTCGATGGTGGGGGTGCTGTCCTCCGGTGCGATGCTCAGGGCTTGGAGACCGGCGGTCGCGGTGATTATCGTTGTCGCCGCCGTGGTGACGCCCAGCCAGGATCCCATCAGCCTGTTTGCGATGGCGATCCCGATGTGGCTGTTCTATTTCGCCGCGGCTGGTGTGGCAAGGTTCTTCATCGAGCCGGCCCGCGCCCGGCGCCGGGCCCAATTGGAGCAAGGGAGCTAGAGGCGGTGGTCGTCCCGTGCGGCGGCCGAGGATCGCAACGAGCAAGGGAGCTAGAAGCACGTGGCAATCAAGGGGAAGACCAAGCGAAGCCAAGGCCGGCCCGCTCGGCGGCTTGCCACCGCGCCGCGCATCCCGGTCGTCGAGCGGCGCCCGCCCTGGTACCGGGCACCCGCTTTCCAGGTCACCGTCGCGCTGGTCGTGCTGGTCATTACGCTTGCGGCGGCCTACAACCGCGCCCAGCTGGGCTGGGGCCGCGACGACGTGCGCCGCTTCACCTCGGCGCTGCGCACGCAGACCGACCGGCTCACCCCGGTCCTCGGAGCGGGCACCAAGGACGCGCCCGGCATGGCCACCGCCAGTGACCTCGTCAGCGGCAAGGTGAAGCCGGCGGAGTTCCAGGTCCGCGCGGCGAGCTGGTCGACCAGGATCCAGGCGATCAACCAGAAGGTCGCCAGCATCACCGTCGGCAAGCCCGAGGCGGTGACGACCTTCAACGGGACGCCGCCCAACAGCGTGGGCGGGCACGTGCCCCTGCTGACCAGCGTCCGCGACGCGTACAGCACCGCGTTCGGCTTCTATACGCAAGCCGCCACCGCCTACCAGCAGGCCGCCGGGGCGCCGGCCAAGAGCCAGCTCGCGCAGAAGCTGGTCACCCAGGCCCAGAGCGACCAGACCAAGGCTGGCGCGGCGATGGACTCGGCCGCTTCGTTCCTGGCGCGGATCCTGGCCTCCTACGGCCTCGACGTGCAGCAGCAGCTCCCCGGCGAGTCGAGCGCGGCCTTCGGCAACCGCACCGGCGCCGTCCAGGCCCCGCCGGGCGGGACGGGCCTGCCCGGGTGAGCGGCCGGTTCCGTCAGGGCGTGCGCTGCAGCAGCTCGGTCCAGAGCTGCTGGTAGCACTGGGTGGCGCGGCTGCGGGGCGCGAAGGTGGGCAGCGGGGCGCGGTGGACGGCCATCTGCTCGACCAGCGAGAGGGCGGGGATGACAGCGGCGGCGACGTCGGAGCGGTCCGCCGGGAGCCGCTCGACCACCTCGCGGTGCAGGCGCTTGCGGCGGTCGACCATGGAGAAGAACGCGAGCACGCCTGGACGGTGGCCGTCGAGCGCGGCGATGAACTCGGTGAGCTGGTCCAGTGTGCGCAGCGACAGCGTCGTGGGGATGAGCGGGACCAGCAGCAGGTCCGCAGCGTTCAGGACGTTCTCCGAGACCAGCGACATGCTTGGCGGGCAGTCGAGGAAGACGACGTCGTACTCGTCCTTCAGCGGGGCGAGCAGCCGGGCCACCCGCTGGGTGGGCTTCTTGGCGCTGTCGAGCGCCAGGTCCATGGTCCTGTAGGTCGGGTCGGCCGGCAGCAGGTCGAGGTTGTCGAAGTCGGTGCCCCGGATCGCGCGGTCCAGCGGCCTGGTGCCGCGGATCAGCGCCTTGCCTCCGCCCTTGACGCGAGGGCGGATGCGGAGCAGGTAGGTCGCGGCCGCCTGCGGGTCCAGGTCCCACAGCAGCGTCCGGCTGCCGTCGCGGCTCGCCAGGTAGGCAAGGTTCACCGCGGCGGAGGTCTTGCCGACACCGCCCTTGATATTGCACGTGGCGAAGACCTTCACGGGTAACGGCAAACCTTCAGGGGTAAGGGCAGACCTTCGGCGTTGGGCGCCCGCGCGACTTGCCAGGGGAGATTCTCCGCTCGCGACCTGCCGTGTCAAGGTCTCTGGTCAGCGGAAGCCACATGGCGCAAACTGCACGCGATGGTTGCTTTCCGAACGGTTTGGACTCGACAATACGGCCTTTCTAGGACATCCCCCTACTGCCCGAAGGGGCGCTGAAGCTGTGCGAACGTCATGACCCTGGGCAGCCGCCGTGGCCGGCCACAGCAGCGCCGGCAGCCATCCCTGCTGTGGCTCCGGTACCTGGCGGCCGGGGTGGCCGCCACCGTGCTGTACCTGGTGATCCCCTGGGGCGCTCCGCTGGGGGTGCAGGTCTCCAGGATTGTGCTGTACGGGGGGATCAGCACCTCCGCCGTCGTGGCGCTGCTGATCGGTATCCACCGCCACCGGCCGGACAGCATCCTGCCGTGGCGCCTGCTCGCCGCCGGCCAGCTCGTCTACCTGCTGGCGGACCTGACCTTCCACACCCTCCACGACCTCCTGCACCGGGAGGCATTCCCGTCGCTGGCGGATGCCTTGTATCTCGGCCACTACCCGTTCGTGGTGGTCGGCGTGCTGCTGCTCGCGCGCAGCCGTACCGCCGGCAGCGACCGGGGAAGCCTGGTCGACGCGTCGATCATCGCCATCGGCATGGGCGTGCTGTCGCTGATCTTCCTGATCGAGCCGGCCGTCGCGGCGACCGACAAGTCGCTGCTGATGCGCCTGGCCGCCGGCGCCTACCCGATCATGGACGTGCTGGTCCTCGCCGTGGCCGCACGGCTGGTGGTAGGCGCCGGCCTGCGCAGGCCGGCGTTCTATCTCTTCACCGCCAGCCTGGCGATGCTGCTCACCACCGACACCATCTACAGCTACCTGCAGCTGAAGGGCCTCTACCAGACCAGCACCCTGGCGGGGAGGCTGCTCGACGCCGGCTGGCTCAGCTTCTACCTGCTGCTGGGTGCTGCCGCGCTGCATCCCTCGATGCGGACCCTGGCCGAGCGCGACCACCGCGCGAGGGCGCGGCTCGGCCGTGGGCGCCTTACCTTCCTGGCCGGTGCCGCGCTGCTCGCGCCGGCGGCCATCATCGTCCAGGACCTCCGCGGCCAGCAGGGCGACACGGCCGTGGTCGCGGTCGCCTGCGCGGTGCTGTTCCTGCTGGTCATCTACCGCATGTCGGGGCTGATCCGCGAGGTGGAGAGCAGCGCGGCCAAGGCTCGCGAGCGGGGCGAGGCGCTGCAGTCGGCGCTCGGCGAGCTAGAGAAAGCCGAGGCTGAGCGCAAGCACCTGCTCGACAGGACGGTGTGGCGGGCGGAGGAGGAGCGGATCCGCATCGCCGCCGAGCTCCACGACGGCCCGATCCAGCGCCTCACCGCGGTCGGCTACCAGCTCGAGGAGGCCGGGCTCACGCTCGGGAACGGCGACGGCCGGCACACTCAGGAGCTGCTGACCCTCGCCCAGGGTGGCCTCTACGGGGAGATCAGCGAGCTGCGCGGACTGATGGCGACGCTGCGGCCGCCCGTGCTGGACGAGCGGGGCCTCGGCCTCGCCCTCGCCGACCAGGTCGAGTCGTTCCAGCGCCGCACCGGCATCCCGTGCGTCCTCGAGTCCGACCGTAACACCCGGCTCGAGCCCGAGGTCGAGACGGTCCTGTACCGGGTGGCCCAGGAGGCGCTCGCCAACGTGGCCAAGCACGCCAAGGCGCAGCGCGTGTGGGTGTTCCTGCGTGCCGATGACGATCGGGTCGAGATGCACGTCCGCGACGACGGGGTCGGCTTCGACACGGTCAAGGTCGGCGGGCTGGTCGGCAGCGGTCACTTCGGCCTGGCCGGCATGCGCGAGCGGGTCGAGATGGCTGGCGGCTCCTACGGGCTGGTCTCGGCGCCCAGCAGCGGGACGCTCATCCGCGTGCGCCTTCCGCGGCGGCGGGTGCTCGCGTGAGCGCGGAGCGGGGGGCGCTGCTCGAGCCTATCCGCGTGGTCGTGGTCGACGACGCCGCCGACGTCCGGGAGGGCCTTGCCCGCCTGCTCGGCCAGCTCGGGATCGCGGTCGTCGGGGTCGCCGCCGACGGCCTCGAGGCCCTCCAGGTGGTGGCTGTGACCCGGCCCCAGGTAGTGGTCATGGACCTGCGCATGCCGCGGATGGACGGGGTCGAGGCGACCAGGAAGATCGTCGCCCGCCACCCGGACGTCGCCGTGCTGATGCTGTCGGCCTACGGCGACGACTCGCTGGTGATCGACGCGCTGATGGCCGGCGCCCACGGCTATCTCCTCAAGGGCGTCCCGGCACGCGACCTGGTCGACGCGATCACGCGCGCCGCCGCCAGCCACGCCCCACCCCCGCTCAGGTGATGTCAGACTGGGGAGCTATCGCCACCCGAAGGGAGCAACGGAATGCTCGTGACGACGCCGCGTCGGCCGGTAAAGGTCCACACCGAGGTCCCTGCCAAGCGCCCTGAGCCGAAGGACGCCCGCCCGCTGAAGGAGCGGCTCGCCGACCCGATCCCCGGCCGCTGGGCGCTCTTGGGCATGGTGGTGCTGGTCGGCGCGAACGTCGCGGCCGGGGTGCTCGAGCCGGCCCCCGCCAACCCTAACCTGCCCGACCCCTGGTTCGTCACGCTGCCGACCACGGTGGCGGTCCTCGCCATGCTGGGAGCCTTGGGCGGACTGCTGGCCCGCCGCCGCTGGGGTATGGCGCTGTCGTTGGTCGGCGCCGGTATCGCCGTTGCGATGGTGGTCGCCTGCCCGCTCTCCGGCCACCACCACTTCGGCCTCTGGTGGGTCGGCGAGATCGCCAGCCTTACCGCTTGGGCGACAGTTAGCTTCGCCGGCCTCCGCCTCTCGCCAGGCCCCCGCCGAAGCCTCTGATCAAGAGCTCGCTCCGTCGATTCGCTGCCCTTTCACCGCACGCTGAACGGGCAGGAGAACGCGCTCCTCGCCGTGCCGCCAATACCTGGCGCCTGGAGCCAGGTGTGACCAGCCTGAGCCGAGTACGACTGCCCTTGCAAGTGGGCAACTGTGCGGACATGATGTTGGTCAGGTCTTGGGACAAGTTAGATGTCATAATCGGTGAAGGGGCCAGTTTGCCTGTGAGGCGTGCGATGAACGACCGATCAGAATACCGATATCCGACTACACATCCGTTTCTAACCTTTCAGGCCGACTTCCGCAAGGCTGACCCGGAGTTCTGGATGCTGCTAGGGGAGGCCCGATCCAAGTGCGAGCACATCGCCCGAGTCCCTCTCCGAAGCGATACGGCCAACGAGTTGGCTCGTGTCTACGTGGCCAAGGGTGTCATGGCGACGACGGCGATCGAGGGCAATACGCTGTCGGAGGAGCAGGTCCGTGAGCGGCTCGCCGGGAAATTGAAGCTCCCGCCATCCCAGGAATACCTGGGCCGTGAAATCGACAACATGCAAGCTGCTTACAATCACGTGACCAAGGATCTCGAGGATGGGGTCGGCGAGCGCCTGAGCCCCGAGTTGCTCAGCCGGCTCAATGGCATCGTTCTTGATGGCTTGGACCTTGAGCCAGGCGTTGCGCCCGGCGAGTTGCGAACCCATTCGGTCACTGCGGGGAACTACGTCGGTCCGCCAGCCGCCGAATGTCGCTATCTGCTCGAGCGACTCTTCTCCTGGTTATATGGACCTGACTTCGACGGACCATCTGACAGGCGGGTGGAGTATGCCGTGCTAAAGGGGCTCCTTGCTCATTTGTACCTTGCGTGGATCCACCCCTTTGGCGACGGTAACGGGCGCGTGGCCAGGCTCGCCGAGTTCCAGCTCCTCGTCGGTGGAGGCGTCCCGGCTCCAGCCGCACACGTCCTCACGACCCACTACAACAAGACTCGGACGGAGTACTACCGGCAACTTGCCCTCTCCAGTCGACCCGAGCGGCAGGGTGACGTGTCGCCATTCCTGAATTATGCCTTGCGCGGGTTCGTCGACAATCTCCGTCAGCAGTTGGAAGTTGTGCACCAGCAGCAGGTCAATTTGGCCTGGAACGACTACCTCGACGAGTGGTTCCGTAGCCGCCGGTATCACGGTCCGAGCGGGTACCGCCGACGCCTTCTCGTCCTCCACTTGGCCCGTGTGGGGACCTGGGTGCCAAAGGAGGAGATTCTCGAGCTTACGGCAGAGCTCGCGGTCCAATATGCAAACAAAACGACGAAGACGCTCACACGGGATCTCAACGAACTTCTCGGCGCGGATCTGATCGAAGTAGATGGCAATGCGTACCGCGCCCGCGTAGAGCGCATCTACGCGTTCCTGCCACTCGTTGGATAATCGAGGACAGAAAGCTTACTTCCTGTCACGACCCGTGAGCTTGCGGGCGAGCCAGGCGATCGGATCGTAGCTCTGATCTACCACCCGCTCCTTGAGCGGGATGATCGCATTGTCGGTGATGTGGATGTCCTCCGGACAGACCTCGGTGCAGCATTTGGTGATGTTGCACAGGCCCAGGCCCGCCTGGCCCTTGAGCAGCTCACGCCGGTCATTGGTGTCGAGCGGGTGCATCTCCAGCTCCGCGTAGCGGACGAACATGCGCGGGCCCGCGAAATGCTGCTTGTTCTCCTCGTGATCGCGGATCACGTGGCAGACGTTCTGGCACAGGAAGCACTCGATGCACCTGTGGAACTCCTGCACCCGGTCGATGTCCCGCTGCTGCATCCGGTAGGTGCCGTCGGGCTCCTTCGGCCCCGGCCTGAATCCAGGCACCTGCTTGGCCATCTCGTAGTTGAACGAGACGTCGGTGACCAGGTCGCGGATGATCGGGAAGGTTTTGATCGGTGTGACCGTGATGGGCTCGGCGGGGTCGAACAGGCTCAGCCGCGTCATGCACAGCAGTCGCGGCTTGCCGTTGACCTCCGCGCTGCACGAGCCGCAGCGCCCGGCCTTGCAGTTCCAGCGGACCGCCAGGTCGTTGGCCAGCGTCGCCTGCACGTGGTGGATGGCGTCGAGGACCACCTCACCCTCCTCGACCGGGACGCGGTAGTCCTTGAGCTCACCACCGCTCCGGTCACCGCGCCACAGCCGCAGGGTCAGCTCATAGCCCATGCCAGTTCGTCTCCTCGTTTCGATTTCGATCGATCCTCAGCGCCCAGGGGGGTCGCTACTCCTCGAACAGCTGCTGGAGGTCGTCGGGCATCTCAGGGAGCGGCTCCCGCCGCAGCTCCAGCTCGCCGTCCCTGCAGCGCAGGACCATGTTGAGCCTGCCCAGCTCCGGGTCGGGCTTGGGGTAGTCGTCGCGGGTGTGGCCGCCGCGGCTCTCCTTGCGCTCCAGCGCGGCGGTGGCGACACACTCCGACACCGTCAGCAGCGAGCTCAGGTCCAGCGCCAGATGCCAGCCCGGGTTGTACTGGCGGTTGCCCTCCACCCGCACCCGTGCCGCCCGCTCCCGCAGCGCGGCGAGCTTCTCCAGGGCCGCCTTCAGCTCGCCCTCGGTGCGGATGAGGCCCACCAGCTCCTGCATGGTGTCCTGCAGCTCCTGGTGCAGCGCGTAGGGGCTCTCGCCCCGCTCGCGCTCGAAGGGCGCCAGCGCCTCGGCCGCGGTCGCCTCCACCTCGGCCTGGTCGAGCGCGGGCACGGACCCCAGGCCCAACGCGTGCTCGGCCGCGTACAGGCCTGCCAGCCGGCCGAACACCAGCAGGTCGCTGAGCGAGTTGCCGCCGAGGCGGTTGGCGCCGTGCATGCCACCGGCCGCCTCGCCCGCGGCGTACAGGCCCGGGACCGAGGCGGCCTGGGTGTCGGGGTCGACCCGCACCCCTCCCATCACGTAGTGGCAGGTCGGCCCGATCTCCATCGGCGCCCTGGTGATGTCGACGTCGGCCAGCTCCTTGAACTGGTGATACATGCCCGGCAGCCGGCGCTTGATGTAGTCGGCGCTGCGGCGGGAGGCGATGTCCAGGAAGACCCCGCCGTGGGGGCTGCCCCGGCCCTCCTTGATCTCGCTGTTGATGGCACGCGCCACCTCGTCGCGCGGCAGCAGGTCAGGGGTGCGGCGGTTGCCTTTGCGGTCCTCGTACCAGCGGTCCGCCTCCTCCTCCGTCTCGGCGGTCTCGGAGCGGAACATGTCCGGGATGTAGTCGAACATGAAGCGCCGGCCCTCGGAGTTGCGCAGCACGCCGCCGTCGCCGCGCACGCCCTCGGTCACCAGGATGCCGCGCACCGAGGGCGGCCACACCATGCCGGTGGGGTGGAACTGCACGAACTCCATGTCGATCAGGTCGGCGCCCGCCCACAGCGCCAGTGCGTGCCCGTCGCCGGTGTACTCCCAGGAATTCGAGGTCACCTTCCATGCCTTGCCGATCCCGCCGGTGGCCAGGATCACCGCCTTGGCGCGGAAGACCACGAAGCGGCCGCTCTCGCGCCAGTACCCGAAGGCGCCGGCCACGCTGCCCTGCTCGTCGCGCAGCACGCGGGTCACCGTGCACTCCATGAACACGTCGATGCTGGCGCCGACCGCCTTGTGCTGCAGCGTGCGGATCATCTCCAGGCCGGTGCGGTCGCCGACGTGCGCCAGGCGCGCGAAACGGTGGCCGCCGAAGTCGCGCTGGAGGATGCGCCCGTCCGGGGTGCGGTCGAACAGCGCGCCCCACTCCTCCAGCTCCAGCACCCGCGCCGGAGCCTCCTGCGCGTGGACCTGGGCCATGCGCCAGTTGTTGAGCATCTTGCCGCCGCGCATGGTGTCGCGGAAGTGGACGCGCCAGTTGTCATCCGGGTAGACGTTGCCGAGCGCGGCCGCGATGCCGCCCTCGGCCATGACCGTATGGGCCTTGCCGAGCAGCGATTTGCAGACGATGGCGGTCCTGGCGCCCTTCGCGGCGGCCTCGATGGCGGCGCGCAGGCCGGCTCCGCCCGCGCCGACGACGACGACGTCGTATTCGTGGGTCTCATACTCGGACATCGGTACGACCTATCTGTGGGACTGGTGACTGACCTCTACACTGACCTCTACCAGGTGAGCTTGGCACAGGCGCTCTTGGGGGGCCGTGGGGGGGGCGGGGTCCCCCCAC
>JBKPDO010000150.1:0-8299 GCA_046727955.1 bacterium
GGCGGAGGTGACCGTCCGGCAGGGCATCGAGCCGCTGCTGCGAGCACGCGTGCCCGAGATGGTCGGCCTGGCGGACGTCACCGACCACGCGGCGGGGACCACGCCGTTCTTCTCCGCCGAGAAGCGGTGACCACCGTGGCAGCGGACCTGAGAGTGCCGCCCGCACGGACGGCACGAACGGCAGGGTGGAGCTGATGGTGGCGCGCGTGCTGCTGCTGGTGCCCGCCCGCACCTACCGGGCAACCGCTTCCTGGTCGCCGCCGGCCGGCTGGGGCTGGAGTTGGTGGTCGGCAGCGACGGCGCCCTACCGCTCGACCGGCGTCTCGTCGTCCGGGCGGATCCGGCAGATCCTGGCTGGCGCCGGACGGCCGGCGCACGAGCCCCTACTGGTCGAGGAGTACGTCCCCGGGTGGGAGCTGAGCATCGACGGGCTGTTGACCGGTGGTGACTTGACGGTCACCGCGGTGTTCGACAAGCCCGACACCCCCGACGGCCCCACCTTCGAGGAGACCGTGCTCGTCACGCCCTCCCGGCTGCCGCCGCCGATCCCGTCGGCAACCATCGATACTGCCGAGCGCGCCGCCGCAGCGCTCGGGCTCAGGTATGGCCCCATCCATGCCGAGCTGCGGCTGGACGCTCGCGGCTCCGGCCAGCGGCCGACCATGCTCGAACTGGCGGCCCGCTCGATCGGTGGCCTGTGCTCACGCGCCCTGCGCTTCTTGGGCGGGATGAGCCTTGAAGAGATGGTGCTCGCCAATGCCCTGGGCCGCCGCGTGGCGCCCACCGCCTCGCCAGAGCCGCTGGCGTGCTCATGCTGCCCGTGGAACGGGCGGGCGTGCTGCGAGCAGTGGACGGCAGGACCCAAGCCACAGCCACACCGGGAATCACCGGCCTGTCGATCACTACCCCGGTCGGCCAGACCGTCCATCCACTCCCGGAAGGTGACCGCTACCTGGGCTTCCTCTTCGCTGAAGGCGGCACCCACCAAGAGGTCGAGGAGGCGCTCCGCACCGCCCGCCGGCGGCTGCGCGTGGTCATCGGGTGAGTGGCTGGGCCGCGCGGATGATCCCGTCCAGGGCCTGGCCGATCCGCTGAGCGGCCTGCTCGCGGTCGGGCTGACCGGCGTCCAGCCACGCCATGACCGCCTCGACCGCGACCGTCGGCGCCAGCCGAGCGGCCCACGCCGCCCACGTGGGGTCAGGAATCATCGCGGCGAGCTGGCGCTGGGCGACGCGCACCATGGCGTTGCGAAACCGGTCCATCTCGGCGCGGAACTCCGGCTCGCGTGCCGCGTGGTGGAACAGCAGCCGGAATCCGTCGGGGTCGGCGGCGGCGGCGCCGACCAGTGCGTCGATGCTGGCCGCGGTGAAGTTGCCGGTGCCGACGGTGCTGGCCAGTCGCGTGCAGGCGCGGTCAAGGACCGCGCGGTACAGGTCGGTCTTTGAGTCGAAGTGGCGGTACAGGATCGCCCGGCTGACGCTGGCTGCGCTGGCGATGTCGTCCAGGCTGGTGGCGGCGAACCCTGAGCGGGCAAACGCCTGGGTGGCGGCGGCGAGGATCTGCTCGCGGCGCTCAGCGCGGCGTAGCCGCCGCACGGGCACCTCGGCCTCAGGCAGCGGCTGGTTTGCGGGTTGGCTGCTGGTCGGCATGGCTCCCCAGTTCGAGCGAACTTGTTGACACTAGAGTCTACAACCCGTCATAGTAACTTTGAAGTATACAACTGCGGGTCCACGAGTAGGCCCGAGGCGACCCGTCCACCGACCACACCAGAGGAGCCCAATGCACGACACCATCATCGAGGCCGAGGGTCTGGTCAAGACCTTCGGCGGCAAGGTGCGCGCGCTGGACGGCCTCACCCTCACCGTCCAACAAGGCAGCATCTTCGGCCTGCTCGGCCCAAACGGCGCCGGCAAGACGACCCTCATCCGCATCCTCACCACCCTGCTGCCACCCGATGCCGGCACCGCCCGCATCGCCGGTGTCGACCTCCGGAGCGACCCGGCCAGGGTCCGCGCCCAGATCGGCCTGGCGGGCCAGTCCGCCGCTGTCGACGACTATCTCACCGGCCGCGAGAACGTCGAGATGATCGGCCGGCTGTACGGCCTGCCGCTGCGTGAGGCACGCCGCCGGGCCCGCGAGGTGCTGGAGCGGATCCACTTGGCGGCGGTGGCGGACCGGCAGGTCAAGACCTACTCGGGCGGGATGCGCCGCCGCCTTGACCTGGCCGCCTCGCTGGTCGGCCGCCCGCAGGTGCTGTTTCTGGACGAGCCCACCGCCGGCCTGGACCCCGCCAGCCGCCACGACCTGTGGGCGCTGATCCGCGACCTGGTCGACACGGGCACCAGCGTGCTGTTGACCACCCAGTACCTGGAGGAGGCCGACCAGCTCGCCCACATGATCGCGGTCATCGACCACGGCCGGCTGCTCATCCAGGGCACCGCCCAGCAGCTCAAGGACCGCGTCGGCGGCGCGCTAGTCGAGCTGCGCATCCCGGACACTGACCGCAGCCGGGCGCTTCAGGCGCTGCGGGTCGGCAGCGCCGAGGAGCTGACCGTTGATGAGCACGACGGCAGGGTGGTGCTTCCGGCGCCGGACGGCTCGCGGACCCTGACCGTGGCGCTGCGCCGCCTGGAGGCCGCGGGCATCACCGCTGAGGACGCGGCGCTGCGCAGGCCGACCCTCGACGAGGTGTTCCTCGCGCTGACCGGCCACCTCGCCACCTCCACCGGAAACGGCGACACCCGTGCCCGCCCCGTTGCCGCGGCTCGCCACGGCCAGTTCCCACACGCGGAGTCAGCCCGATGAGCACCATCGCCACCACCCAGCGCCCGCAAGGGCTGGTCCGCACCCTCAGCGATATCGCCGTCATCGCCCGCCGCGACCTGGTCCGCAGCCTGCGCTTGCCCGACGTGCTGGTGACCTCCAGCGTCATGCCGGTCATCTTCATCGTGATGTTCACCTACGTGTTCGGCGGCGCCATCCAGGGCGCGCTCCCACCAGCCGCCCACGGCAGCTACGTCAACTGGCTCATCCCCGGGCTGCTGGCCCAGTTCGCCCTGTTCGGCAGCCAGGGCGCCGCCTTCCGGATGGCCGAGGACCTCGCCAGCGGCGTCATCGACCGGTTCCGCTCCCTGCCGATGGCCCGCTCGGCGCTGCCCGCCGGGCGCACCCTCGCCGACCTCGCCGGCACCACCCGCACCATGGTCCTGCTGCTGGCCGTCGGGCTGGCCATCGGCTTCCGACCGCAGACCAGCATCTCCGCCGTGCTCGCCGGCGTGGCGGTCGCGCTTGGGTTCGGTTACGCCTGGTCGTGGGCCATGGCCACCCTCGGGCTGGTCATCCGCACCCCCGAGGCAGTCCAGGCCGCCAGCTTCATGGGCGCGTTCCCGCTGACATTCACCAGCTCGGTGTTCGTGCCCACCCAGACCATACCGGGCTGGCTGCAGGCGTTCGCCGCCCACCAGCCCGTCACCGTGACCACCAACGCCTTGCGCGGCCTGATCCTCGGCCAGGGCGCCCTGCCGCCAGGCCAGACCGTCACCGGCCAGGTTGTCGCGGCGCTGGCGTGGACGGCTGCGATCACCGCGGTCTTCGCCCCACTGGCGGTCCGCCTGTACCGCCGCACCGTCAGCTGACACCCATGATCCAGCAGCTCGGAAGGACAACACCCATGCCCACCGGTCATCCCAGACACCCCGTCTTCGCCCGCTTCTATGCACGGGTCGGCCACCTCATGGACGCCGAGGTGGCTGAGCACCGCGGCAAGCTGCTCGCCGGCCTCACCGGCCGGGTCATCGAGGTGGGCGCCGGCAACGGCCTCAACTTCCCGCACTACCCAACCACGGTCACCGAGGTGCTGGCCGTGGAGCCAGAACCCTACCTGCGCCGCCTCGCCCACACCGCAGCCAAGCAGGTGCCAGTGTCGATCCGGGTGGTGGACGGCGCCGCCGAGGCGCTGCCGGCCGAGGGCGCCACCTTCGACACGGCGGTCGCCAGCCTGGTGCTGTGCACCGTCGCCGATCTGGTCCTGGCCCTGACCGAGATCCGCCGGGTGCTGCGCCCCGGCGGGTCGCTGCGCTTCTACGAGCACGTCCGGGCTGACGCCCCTGGGCTGGCCCGCTGGCAGGACCGGCTCGAGCGCCCCTGGGGCTGGCTGGCCGGCGGCTGCCACCCCAACCGGGACACGGTGGCGGCCATCACCGCCGCACGACTGGATGTGGTGGAGCTGGAGCGGTTCGACCTCCAGGCCATGCCCCCGCTGGCCCGCCCGCACGTCCTCGGGGTCGCGCAGCGGCCACGGTAGGACGCCCTATCCACAGACCAGGCACAGAGGAACCGAGGCGGGCAATCCTCAACCCGTCGTGATCCGGGTTGGCGCCGGCGCCGCGACGCCTCGCCACGACAGCCAGCTGATGCTCATGGCCGTGCCGCCGGCGGCCGTGACCGCTGCGACCAGACCAGCAGGCTGGAGCGTGAGGGCCACGATCGCCAACAGCCCCGCGGCGAGCAGGCCGATCCCCGCGGCCGCGACCCCGCGCCGGTCCTCACACGGCTCGTCCGTGGTCAGCCGGTCGAGCCGGTAGGCAAGGTCACACGCACCGCCAAAGGCCACCGTCGGAGCAGGTGCCGTGGCCGCCGTGGCTGCCAGCGCCGCCTTGGCGAGCGCCCGGGCGACCACCCTGCGATCACCGACCGCGCCGGCGGCTGCCTGGTCGGCGAGCACCTCCAGCTCCCGCGTCAGGGACGCGTAGGTGTCGCCGACCGGCGGCACGACCGTCCCCAGCGCGGCGCTGATGATCCGCGCCACCAACAGCAGCCGGTGGTGGCCGAGCAGCAGGTGCGCAAGCTCGTGGGCGACCACGGCATCACGCTCGTCGTCGTCGAGCAGGCCCAACAGCCCTTGTGACACGACGACTCCCCGGCTGCGCCCGCCGACGGCAAAGGCGACCGGGTGTGGGGACGCCAGCACGTAGCCGGCCACGCCGCCAGGCGCCGCAAGCCGTTCGGCGGCGGCCAGGACCGACATGCTGGCCAGGCGCGATGTCGCCCTGACAAGCCGCACGGCGACCCAGGCGATGCGCAGCAGGTAGACCACAGCCAGCGCATGGCTGACCGTCTGCGCAACCCGGATGATGTTCGGGCCGGCCAGCGCCGCCAGGTCGGCAGGACGCACCAGGGCCAGGCAGGGCAGGACCACCAGGGGCAGCAGTGCCATCCCGATCAGCGCCAACAGGTGGAAGGTGGCGACGGTCCTGGCCGGGGCGCGACCGTCGAACAGGCGAGCGGCCAGCCACGGGCTCAGCAGAACCAGGGTGACCGGTCCGGCCAGCATCGCGGCCGAGACGAGCCTCATCGCTCGCCGTCCTCGCCACTGTCGCCGGCCAGGGCCCGTATGCGGGCGAGCAGTTCGGGGGAGGCCTCCAGGTCCTTGACGAAGTGGCCCAGCACGGCCTGTGGGTCCTCGGCCCCGGCCAGCACGTCACGCAGGGCTCTGGCGGCAAGCTCCTGCTTGCTGAGGGCGGGCCGGTACACGAACCCGCGGCCCTGCCGCCGGCGCTCCAGTAGGCCCTTGTCGCACAGGCGGGTCACGATCGTCATGACGGTGGTGTAGGCACGCTGTGGCCCCTGGAGGGCGCCGAGGAGGTCGTTGACGCCGATCCAGTCGCCGCGTCGCCAGGCAAGCTCCATCACCTCGGCCTCCAGCGCGCCGAGCCGCCGGCCTGCCACCTGCCGTCTGGTCACCATCCCTCGTGGACTTTCTACACGCTCGTAGTAGCCTGCCGGCTGATCTTCTGGGCGTGGCCGGCACGTGTCAAGGCCCGGGTGGGGTGCTCCCTCACCACTGGCACGAACTTCTACAATGCTGTAGAAGATTGTCGCCTGGCCAAGCGGGCGAGGCTTTACGGCGAGCAGAGCGGAGCTGGTTCGCGTGGCGGAAGCAGACGGTCGGATCGTGGTGCGCGACCTGACCAAGACCTTCGGCACCGTCACCGCGGTCGACCGTCTGAGCTTCACGGTCGAGCCAGGCGTGATCACCGGCTTCCTGGGCCCCAACGGCGCCGGCAAGACGACCACGCTGCGCATGCTGCTCGGCCTGGTCATCCCGGACGCGGGCACGGCGGCCATCGGCGGGCGCAGCTACGCCGAGCTGCCAGCGCACAGCGACCAGGTAGGTGCGGTGCTGGAGGCGACCGGTTTCCACCCGGCCCGGAGCGGCCGGGACCACCTACGCGTCTACTGCACAGTGAGCGGCTACCCGCTGGCGCGCGCCGACGAGGTACTGGCGCTGGTCGGCCTGGCCGAGGCGGGCCGGCGGGCCGTCCGGGGCTACTCGCTGGGCATGCGCCAGCGGCTCGCGCTGGCCACCGCGCTGCTGGGCGACCCGCCGGTGCTGGTGCTGGACGAACCCAGCGGCGGCCTGGACCCGGAGGGCATGGCGTGGATGCGCGCGCTGCTGCGCGACTTCGCCAGCCACGGCCGCACCGTGCTGGTGTCCAGCCACGTGCTCTCGGAGGTGCAGCTGCTCGTCGACCAGGTCGTGATCATCAACCAGGGCCGCCTGGTGCGGCAGGCAACCCTCGCCGAGCTCTCCAGCCGTCACGACGAGGTGGTGTCGGTCCGCACGCCGAGCGCCGCCGAGCTGCTGACCGCGCTCGCCGCCGCCGGCGGCGGTGACGCCCGCATCGAACGGACCGGTCCGGACACCCTCCGCGTCACCGGGATCCCGGCCGCCCAGGTGGGCGAGCTGGCCTTCTCGGCAGGGGTGCGGCTGCACGAGCTCACCGCTGAGCGCGGCGGCCTGGAAGAGGTCTTCTTCACGCTTACGACCCAGACCGGCCAGACCCCATCGACCACGCGCCGGGGAGGACGCTGACATGCCGGGCTTGATCGCGGGCGAGTTCCGCAAGCTGTTCACCACATGGCTGTGGCTGTGGACGCTGCTTGCCGCGACGGCCATCACCGCGCTGTATGCCATCCTGGACATCGCCTTCGCCGACGCCCCTGACACCTTCACCCTGCCGCTGTCCACCCCCCAGGGCCAGCGCACCCTGCTCGCGGTCGGCGCCGCGGGCGCGCCGCTTGTCGCCGTGCTGGGCGCCATCGGGCTGACCGGCGAGTTCCGCCACCGGACCGTCACGGCGACATTCCTGGCCACACCGCACCGGGGCCGGGTGGTCGTGGCCAAGCTGATCACTTACGCGCTGGTCGGCGCCGGCTATGGGCTGGCCGGCCTCGCCGTCACCATCACGATCGCGCTGCCGTGGCTGGCCAGCAACGACATCGACCTGGTGGTCGGCGGTGGCGCCATCGCCGCCACCCTGGCCGGCGTGACCGCCGCGGTCGCCATCTTCGCCATGCTCGGCGTCGGACTGGGGGCGCTGCTGCGTGAGCAAGTCGCGACCGTGGCCGGGTTGCTGCTGTACCTGTACGTCGTGGAACGCGTCCTCACCAGCATCGCCGGCCTCGGCCGGTGGACGAGCTACCTGCCCGGCCAGGCCCAGGAAGCCCTCGTCGGCTCCACCCTGACCAACCAGCGGCTCCTCCAGCCGTGGCAGGGCGGCATCGTGCTGGTCGCCTACGGCCTGGTGCTCGCCCTGGCCGGCACCCGCCTGACCATCCGCCGGGACGTGACATGACCCGCGACCGTGCAGCGCTGGCCAGCCTCACCGCCTGGCCGGCCAGGCGCTGGCTGGCCACCGTGGGAGGCGCGGCGGTCTTCGCCGTCGCCGCCGGCGCGCCAACCGACGTGATCCCCAACCCGCTGTTCAGCCGGATGACCCCGGTGCAATGGTGGAGCTACCCCATCCTGGCCGTCACCGCGCTGCTGGGCGGCCTGGTCATGGCAACCTATGTGCGCTCACCCGCCCAGCCCGCCGCCCTGACCAGGACCGCCGGCGGTGGATTGCTGTCGGCCCTGGCGATCGGCTGCCCGGTCTGCAACAAAGCGGTCGTCCTGCTGCTCGGCTCCGCCGGGGCAATGACCGTGTGGGCGCCTCTGCAACCGATCCTCGGTCTCGTCTCGCTCGCGCTGCTCGCGTGGGCGCTGCGCACCCGCCTCGCCGCCGAGCGCGCCTGCCCGCTGCCCACCACCCGGTAAGGATGCTGGTCACTGGGTTCACCCCGTCGCCTGACTGAGGACCATCACCGTCGTGCACGCGCGCTGTTGCGTTGCGCCGATCGGGGGCAGGCCGAGGCCGCAACCCTCCCTTGAGGGATCAGATCGCCAGGGCCAGTTCGTCGAGTGCGACAGCCAGCCGCCGGTTCGCTGGCTCTTCAGTGGCCAGCTCGTAATGGCCGC
>JBKPDO010000151.1:0-7167 GCA_046727955.1 bacterium
GGGTCAAGGCGGTCCTGCACGCCGCGGCGATGGCGCCGGGCGGGCCGGCCACGGCCGAGGCGGTCGAAGGCGCCACCGAGTCCGCCCTGCGGCTGGCGGCCGCCGAGGGCCTCGAGAGCATCGCGATCCCGGCGCTCGGCACCGGGGTCGGCGGCCTTGGCTACGACGCCTGCGCCGCGGCGATGGCTGCGGCGCTGCGGCGCCATTTCGCCACGGCGGCGGCGCCGCGCCTGGTGGTGCTCGCCGCGTTCGACCAGGCCGCGTTCGAGCAATTCGGCGCGGCCCTCGGCCGCGCTCTCGCCAGGGACGTGCCGCCGTGAATCCAGAGGGCTCCGCCGAGTCCCGCCACCGCGTCCGGCTGGACGACGAGGACGACGAGGACGACGAGTACCTGGCCGCTCTGCAGGAGACCTCCCTGGCGCTCAGCGAGCACATGGAGGCGAGCGGCCTGCTCGAGCAGATCGTGGCGCGGGCCGCGCAGGTGGTGGGCACCTCGCACGGCTACATCTGCCTGATCGAGCCCGAAAGCGACGAGATGGTCCTGCGCGTCGGCGTCGGCGCCTTCGCCGGCTACGTGGGCCTGCGGATGGTCCGGGGCGAGGGCCTCTCCGGCCAGGTGTGGGAGCGCGCCGGCCCGGTCGCCGTGGCCGACTACGACAGCTGGTCGAGCCGCGTGGAGTCGATCCCGCGCGGGCTGTTCCACGCGGCGCTGGGCGTGCCGCTGCTGTCCGACGGGCGCGTGACCGGCGTGGTCGGCCTGGCCTTCTCCGACGCGGGCCGGCGCTTCAGCGAAGCCGAGGTGGAGCAGGCCAGCCGCTTCGGCGAGCTGGCCTCGATCGCGCTGCAGAACGCCCGCATGTACGCGGAGGCCAAGCAGGAGGTCGAGGAGCACAAGCGCACCGAGGAGCGACTGCGCCAGGCAGAGGCGCGCTACCGCACGCTGATCCAGCAGATCCCAGCGGTGGTCTACACCGTGCGGTTCGCCTTCGGCGGCGCGCGCATGTACCTCAACCGCCACATCGAGCCGATGCTGGGCTACGGTCAGCGGCGGGCCGACCAGCCGAGCTTCTGGACCTCGGTGCTGCACCCCGACGACCGTGAGCGCGTGCTCGCGGAGCTGACCCGCTGCGAGCAGACCAGCGAGCCGTTCGCGATGGAGTACCGCGTCTTCGACCGGCACGGCCGGGTCGTGTGGGTGCGCGACCAGTGCCTGCTGATCCGCGGCGACGCCGGTGAGCCGCTGTTCTGGCAGGGCGTGGTCTTCGACATCAGCGAGACCAAGCGGATCGAGCAGGCGACCAGGGAGGCGCTCGAGCGCGAGCGGGAGGCGGCGCAGCGGCTGCGCGCCCTGGACGAGATGAAGAACACCTTCCTGGACGCGGTCTCCCATGAGCTGCGCACGCCGCTGGCCGCGGTGGTGGGCATCGCCCTCACCCTGCAGCGGGCCGGCTCCAGCCTGGCCGAGGCGGACATCGGCGACCTGCTCACCCGCCTGGTCGGCAACGCCCGCAAGCTGGACCGGCTGCTCACCGACCTGCTCGACCTTGACCGCCTGAGCCGCGGGATCGTCTCGCCCAAGCGGCGGCCCACTGACGTGGGCGCGCTGGTCGGCCGCGTGGCCGAGGAGTGGCGCGTGCTCAACGAGCGCCACCTGTACATCGAGGTCGAGCCGGTGGTCATCTCGCTGGATCCCGGCAAGGTCGAGCGCATCGTCGAGAACCTGCTCGCCAACGCGGCCAGGCACACGCCCGGGGGCACCCCTGTGTGGGTGCGGGTCATGCGCGACGGCGACGGGGTGCAGATCGCGGTCGAGGACGCCGGCGCCGGCGTGCCGCCGGAGCTTCGCGCCAGCGTGTTCGAGCCGTTCCGCCAGGGCCCTGGGACGCCGACCCACGCTCCCGGGGTGGGCATCGGCCTGTCGCTGGTGGCCCGCTTCGCCGAGCTCCACGGCGGCCGCGCCTGGGTCGACGACCGCGACGGCGGCGGCTCCTCCTTCCGCGTCTTCATCCCGGACGCCCCCGATCCCGGACGCCCCGATCCCGGACGCCCCGATCCCGGACGCCCCGTCCCTGACGTCTCATCTCAACCGGGCGGCGACGGGCGCGGTCCTTGACCCATGTGGGGGGAGCTCGCTCCCCCCACGGCGCGCGCTCCGCGCGCCGGGGCAGCTCGATCCATGTGGGGGGAGCGAGCTCCCCCCACGGCCCCCCAAGAGCGCCGGTGCCATGGGAACCGTGAGGAGGCGGCTTGCCGGGACGAACTCACCGCTAACTGGCCACGGCCCCCCAAGAGCGCCTGTGCCATGGTCCAGGAGGACGCACGAGTTCCCACGGGTGCCAGCTCGGATCTACGCAGGTTGGAGGATCGCGGTTAGTGCGCACTGCCGGCCTTCGGTCAGGACGTCCCGATATACTGCGAGCACGTCTCGTGATCATTACAGCGGGAGCCAGAGGGTGGAGCGAGCACTGGTCCTGAACGCCTCGTACCAGCCGATTTGCGTCGTGCCGGTCCGCCGGGCCGTGGTGCTCGTCCTCAAGGAGAAGGCTGACGTGCTGGTCCCGGGTGCCAAGCCGGTCCGCGGCGCCAACCTGGCACTGCAGGCGCCGAGCGTGATCCGGCTTCGGTACTTTGTAAGGGTGCCGTTCCGGGCACGGGCCGGGCTGTCGCGGCGCGCCGTGTTCGTCCGCGACGAGCACATCTGTCAGTACTGCGGCGAGCGGGCCGAGAACGTCGACCACGTGGTGCCTCGCTCGCGGGGCGGGCGCCACGTCTGGGAGAACGTGGTCGCCGCGTGCCGGCGGTGCAACAGCCACAAGGAGGACCGCCTTCCCCACGAGGTCGGCCTCCGGCTACGGCGCGAGCCGCGAGCACCCAAGGAGACGCTGTGGATCGTGATCGCGGTCGGCCACATCGAGCCCGGCTGGGCCCCCTATCTCGGGCTCGAGCCGGACGCGGTACCGGCCTGAGCCAGCTCGCGGCCGCCTGGAGGCGGCTCGGGCAGGCGCCGCCGCACCCGCCACCATGGCTCCGCCGCCTCTGGGTCCCCGCCTCGCCATGGGTCCTGCCGGCGCTCGCCGGCATGCTCGGCGCCCTGCTCGCGGTCACCTTCCTGGCGCACCTGGACGCGCGCGTCGGGCCGGCCACATTGCGGCTGTCGGCCCGGCCGGTGATCGAGGGCTCGAGCCGGCTGGCGGTGCCGCCCTTCGGCTCGGTCTCGGCCAACACGCACTTCGGTCCGCTGGAGTTCCGCGCCACCCTCGACGACGTCGACGTGCAGGCCCTCGCCCAGCTCATCGACCGTAGCCCGACCTCGGCCAGACTCAGCTCCAGCGACCTCAGCGGCGCCCTGCGCCCACTGGAGGTCCAGGCACGCCGGGCCGCGGTGGTGTTCGTGCTCAAGCTGATCGCGCTCGGGCTGCTCGGCGGGGCCGCGGCCGTGCTGCTGTTCCCGGGGCGCACCTGGGTCCGGCTGGCGCGCTGCGCCGCCGGCGGGCTGCTGGCGACCGTGCTGCTGCTGGCGCCCTCGCTGGCGACCTTCGACGTCAGCGCCTTTCGCGCGCCGCGGTACCAGGGGGCGCTGGAGTACGCGCCCACCCTGATCGGTGACGTGCGCACCGGGCTGAAGCGGCTCCACACCCTGCGCGAGCAGATGGCGCTGATCAGCCAGAACCTCAACCGCGCCTACACTGCTCTGAGCCAGCCGACGCCCGACCTCGGCAGCGGCACCATCCGGATCCTGCACATCTCCGACGTCCACCTGAACCCCGCCGGCTTCGACCTGGCCCAGCGACTGGCCACGCAGTTCGAGGTGGCGGCGGTAGTGGACACCGGCGACATGGGCACCTGGGGACTGTCGTTCGAGCCGAGGGTGGCCAGCCGCCTGAAAGAGTTCGATGTCCCCTACCTGTTCGTCAAGGGCAACCACGACAGCCCCGACGTGGTGCGGGCGGTGGCCGCCAACCGCAACGCGCGCGTCCTGGACTGGTCGTCGACGCAGATCTCGGGGATCCGCTTCTTCGGCGTGGGCGACCCGACCTTCAGCCCCGGCGAGGGCTACCGAGTCGACGAGTTCGAGAAGCTCAAGGACCAGCGCAGCATCGAGGTCGGCGGGGCAATCGACACCCAGGTCCCGCCGGCGGACGTCCTGTTGGTCCACGACCCGCGCCTGGCCACCTACGCCCTCGGCCACATCGCCACTGTGATCGACGGCCATCTGCACAAATTCCGCAGCCAGATCACCAACGGCACCCGCGAGCTCACCACCGGGACGGTCGGCGGCGCGGGCCCGGACGGCCTGCGGAACAGGCAGCCCCTGCCCTACGGCGCCGAGGTGCTGTACTTCGACCCGCTGACGCGGCGGCCAATCGGCGTGGACCGGATCGCGGTGGACTCGCTGGAGTCGTCCTTCTCGGTCGACCGCGAGCTGTTGCCCGAGGGGCAGGCCCTGTTCCGCTACAACCCGGTCACGGTGCCGACCACCACCACGACCACGCTCGGGCCGGTTCCCACCACCTCGCAGGGGCCCCAGGTCCTGCGGCAGGAGCCCCGCGGCCACGCCGGCGCGAGTCCCGGCACCACGGTCACCACCGGCTCCACGACGCCGTAGGGCCTGATTACATTCGGGGGGAGCCCGAGCCGGGGCCATCCACCGGGACCCGACCCACCGGGGCAACCCCTTGGGGTTCCCCGGACCCCTCCGGCCCTTGGGGTTCCCCGGACCCCTCCGGCCCCGAACCCCCCCATCGGGTCCTTCGCCGGGGCGCTCGAGCCTGGGTCAAGCGCCGGCGCGAGGCAGATCGCCGGGCGACCCTGTCCGCTCTACGACGCCGTAGGCTCCGTCCCGCCGGGGGAGCGAAGTGGAGGGAACGGTCTTCGCCGTTTTTTTCCCCTTCTGCGAAATACAATAATGTATTTTCGCAGCTCAGAGCGGTATTTCCATTTCTTTCGCTGGTGGGAACTGCGTTGACGGTGGATACCCGGTGGAGTAAAGTGGCGCGCAGTGGAGGGACGGGGGCGGTCGGGGGGCAACTCGCGGGAGGGGGCCGGTGCCATTGTTCATTGGCACCTATGACCACTCCCTCGACCCCAAAGGACGCGTGATCCTCCCGCGCAAGTTCCGTGACGAGCTGGGGCAGGACATGGTCTTCACCAAGGGCATCGAGCCGTGTCTGTACGTGTTCCCGCTGGCCGAGTTCGAGGCCTTCGCGAACAAGCTGCGCAGTCTGCCCCTGACCGAGCGTCCCAGCCGTGACTTCGTCCGGGTCTTCGTGGCCGGCGCCAGCCAGGAGACCGCCGACACCCAGGGCCGCGTGGTGATCCCACAGGTCCTGCGCGAGTACGCCGGCCTCATCAAGGACGTGGTCGTCGTCGGCCAGCTCTCGCGCATCGAGATCTGGGACAGGGCCGAGTGGGGCCGCTACATGCCCGCCGCCCAGACGGCCTACTCCGACAGCGCCAACGCCGCCCACCTCGCCGAGCTGGGGATCTGATGGTGTTGACCGCCGTCCACCACCTCCCGGTCATGGTCGACCGGTCCATGGAGCTGCTGCGCCCGCGGCCCGGCGGCGTCTACATCGACGCCACGCTCGGCCTCGGCGGCCACGCCGAGCGGTTGCTCCGGGACAGCGCCCCCGGCGGCCGGGTCATCGGCCTCGACCGCGACCCGAAGGCGCTGGCGCTGGCGCGCGAGCGCCTGGCGGCGGCCGGGGACCGGCTGGTGACCGTGGCCGCCTCCTTCGCCGACCTCGCCGAGGTCACCGCCGACCTCGGCGTCGCGGAGGTCGACGGGGTGCTGTACGACCTCGGCGTGTCGTCGCTGCAGCTCGACGAGGCGGAGCGTGGCTTCAGCTACCGCGCCGACGCCCCCCTGGACATGCGCATGGACCCCACGCACGGCACCACCGCCGCCGAGGTGCTCGCGACCTACCCGCGCGCCGAGCTGACCCGGGTGTTCCGCGAGTACGGCGAGGAGCGCTTCGCCCCCAGGATCGCCCGCTTCGTGGACGAGGCCCGCCGGCGCGGGCCGATCCGCACCACCGGCGAGCTGGTGGACCTGGTCAAGGCAGCCATCCCCGCCGCGGCCAGGCGACGCGGGCCGCACCCCGCCCGCCGCGTGTTCCAGGCGCTGCGCATCGAGGTCAACGGTGAGCTCACCGCCCTGGCGGAGTCGCTGCCGCAGGCGATCGACCTGCTCGCGCCCGGCCGCAGGGTGGTGGTGCTCGCCTACCACTCGCTCGAGGACCGCATCGTCAAGCGCACCTTCGTGGCCGCCGCAGGGCGCGAGGGGGCGCCGCCCCCCCTCGCGCCTGCCGTCTCTCCGTCTCCCCGACTGGCGGTCCTCACCCGCCGCCCGGAGACCCCGGGCGCGGACGAGCTGGCCGCCAACCCGCGCGCGGAGAGCGCCAAGCTGCGCGCGGCCGAGAAGCTTCCGCCAAGCAACCTTGCAGGGGGGCAACGATGAGCACGGCCGCGGGTCCCGCCTTCCGCCCTCGCCCGACCCACGACTCCCGCCCGGAGTCCCGTCACCGCCTGCGCGCGGTCACGCCGGCGCGCGGCGCCTCCCGGCTGCCCTTCATCGTGCTCGCCGGGCTGGTGGTGGTGGCCGGCGTGCTCGGGCTGGTGTCGCTGAACGTCAGCGTCAACCAGCAAGCGTTCACCATCGCCAAGCTGCAGCGCTCGAGCCGCGACGCGGAGAACCGCTACGCCGCTCTCCAGGCCGACGTCGACCGGCTCAAGTCCCCCGAGCGCATCGCCAGCGAGGCCGCCCGCCGGCACCTGGTGCCCGCCGGCCGGCCTCGGGTGGCGCGCTGGCCCGGCTCGCGGCCGGGCGACGAGACCCACCCCGGGGCGGCGACTTCCCCCGCCGCCCCGGGGGCTGGGACGGCCCGGGGGGGCTCCGGCGGGAACGCCGCTGCCCCCCCGGACTCGACCTCCTCTGGCGCCGCCCAGGGGTGGCCGCAAGACCCCTTCCCCCTCAAGCAGTACCTGGCTGAACCCTAAAGCTGAACCCTCAAGCAGTAGCGGGCCGAACCTAGGAACCTGACTGTGCCGTCCGGAGGACGCATGACTGCCACGTCCGGAGGACGCAGGGCCCCGTCCGCGGGGCGCGGGACAGCGGCGTCCCGGCCGACCCGTGCGCGCGGTAAGGCGCCACCCGCGCGCCGGCAG
>JBKPDO010000152.1:0-3108 GCA_046727955.1 bacterium
CCGACGACTTGGAGCGATCGAACCTCGATCAGACCCGCCGGCGTCGCACGACGCCGGGTGGTCCCATCACTGGCAACCGGGTGGTCCCATGAACCTGGCAGAAACCCGCCCTGGACGGTCCCATGCTCGTGGCAGGCGACACAAGGTGGGGAGCGTCAGCACTGGCTGATGCCGGCGGAATCGATCGCTTCTCGGTCAGGTGCGGGCGGGCCCGAGCAGCCGCTGTCCTGACTGACATCAACCGTTCGCAATTCGCTGACACGAATCGTTCGCGTCACAGCGCAAGGATCCTGGCAGCAGGGTCCGCCACGGCGGACGGCTACTTGATCGGCCTCGCCCTGACGGGCTCGGGCCGAAAGCCTGCGGCAGCAAGGAACCTACTGATCCACCTCGATCGGGGTCAGCCATACCCGGCAGCTTGGCGCCGCGATCGGCGCACAGGTGCCAGACGACCGGCGGGTCCCGCGGCGAGCCGGGTCCAGCAGCGCCAAGCCGCAGCCTGAGCTACGCTGCGGGCTCCAGCGGAACAAGAATCGAGCGCCACAGTGACAAAGATCCTGCTCAGCGGGCTACCTGGCGGTGGGAAGACCGCGCTCGGCGACACGCTCGCAGCCGACCACGGCTTCTTTCATGCCGACATGGAAGCCGACAACTGGGCGCTCGCGCAAGAAGCCCACAGGGCTCCAGACGCCTTCCTGCGAGCCTTCCCCGACAATCGAGACGTTGTCCTGACGTGGGGATTCCACCCGCTCGTGAGCCTCCACGTGGTGCAAGTGCTCGTCCGAGGAGATTTCACCCCGGTCTGGCTGGACGGCGACCGGGCCTATTTCTTCGCGTCTTTCATGCCCGCGTTCCGCAGCTGATTGGGGTTCTGGGCTATGGCTGGGGCTGAAACCGCAGGTAGGCGGCCTGTGGTCTGGTGAGAATCCCGATTCGGCATAGATACACGCCTATTCCGGGAAGTGTTGATCTGCCTCAGAGAATGTGAAATCGTCTAGTCCATGTACTTGCGGACCACACCCCGGAAGAACAGCGACGGCTCGGTGGTGCGCTACCTGCAGTTGGCCCACAACATCTGGGACCCCCAGGCCAAGCGGTCCAAGGTGCAGGTCGTCTACAACTTCGGCCGCGAAGACGCCAACAACCGCGCCGCACTGCAACGCCTGGTCGCCTCCCTCACGCGGTTCCTGGACCCCGACCAGGCGCTAGCCGCCACCGCCGGCGAGGGGCTGGCGTTCGTCGAGTCGCGCCCGCTGGGTGGGGCCTGGGTGCTGGACGGGCTGTGGCGCCGCCTGGGGATCGACCAGACGATGCGGCGGCTGCTGAAGGGCCGGCGGCTGGACCCCTCGGCCGAGCGGGCGCTGTTCGCCTTGGTGGCCAACCGGGCGCTGGCGCCGTCGTCGAAGCTGGCCGCCGCGCACTGGGCAAGCGACGACGCGGCCATCCCGGGGCTGGCCCACACCAGCGACGACGCCTGCTACCGGGCGATGGACTGGCTGCTGGAGATCCAGCACGAGCTGGAGCGCGAGGTCTTCGGCCAGGTCGCCACGCTGCTGGACCTGGAGGTCGACCTGCTGTTCTTCGATACCACCTCCACCTACTTTGAGCTGGACGAGCCTGACGAGCCCGTCGCGCGGGACCAGCGCGGCCACCGGCTGCCCCAGCCCACAGGCGGCGACGGCAACGGTCAAGGCGGCGATGACGATGCGGAGGTGGCGGGGTTCCGCAGCTACGGCCACTCCAAAGACCACCGCGACGACCTGCCACAGGTGGTGGTCGGGATGGCGGTCACCCGCCGGGGGATCCCGGTCAGGGTGTGGTGCTGGCCGGGCAATACCCCCGATGCTGCCTTGATCCGCCAGGTCAAGGCCGACCTGCGGGACTGGACGCTGGCCAAGGTCATCTGGGTGGCCGATCGTGGCTTGGCCTCCGCCGAGAACCGCCGGTTCCTCAGACGCGGCGATCACCACTACATCATCGGCGAGCGGCTGCGGTCGGGCTCGGCCGAGGCGACCGCCGCCCTCAAACGCCAGGGCCGCTACCAGCAGGTGGCCGACAACCTGCGCGTCAAGGAGGTGCGGATCTCCGACGCCGAGCGGTTCGTCATCTGCTCCAACCCCGAGCAGGCCGACCGCGACGCCGCCGTGCGCCAGCGCCTGGTCGCCCAGTTGGAGGAGCTGATCGCCGGCACCGACAAGCTGCCGCAGACCAAACGGGCCGAGCTGCGCGGGGTCATCTCCACCAAGCCCGGCCTCAACCGCTTGCTGCGGGTCACCCCGGGCGGGCTGCTGCGCATCGACCAGCGGGCCATCAAGGCCGAGCAAGGCCTGGACGGCAAGTACCTGCTGCGCTCCAGCGACCCCCACCTGTCCGCCGAGGACATCGCGCTGGGCTACAAGCAGCTGCTGGTGGTCGAACGCGGCTGGCGCGACATGAAACAGGTGCTGGACCTGCGCCCGGTCTACCACCGCAAGGAGGAGCGCATCCGCGCGCACGTGCTGCTGTGCTGGCTGGCGCTGCTGTTGACCCGCACGATCGAGACCACCTGCGACAACACCTGGCCGAACCTTCGCCACCAGCTGGAGCGGGTCAAGCTGGGCACCTTCGCCGGCCCGGCTGGGACCTTCCAGCAGCGCACCGAGCTCACCAGCCCGCAGCGCGCCATCCTGGCCAGGCTCCAGCTGGCCGAGCCCCCGCGCGTCTGGCAGCTCACCCCGGCAGCCCCAGGCCCCTGACCAGGGCGAACGCCCGCGCCTAGATACACGCCGTCTGCGCGTGCTATCGCCCATCTCTGCTGCTCATCGCCCAGATTCGTGGACTATGGCGACCGGAGCTGCGGAACCCGGGTCATACGCCGGGAGCGCGGCAATCCAATCATGGAAGCCTGCTACCACCAGCAGCTGGCGAGGATCACTCAGGCCAGGGTCCTTGAGGTGATTGACTGGCGCATCGTCGACCCGTTCCAGCCTAGAGGGTGTCTGAAAAGAGGGTAGGCTGGGGTGTTGTGTTCCTCGGCCTGTAAGGAGCGTCAGGGTGCCTGCCCCGCGTCGCCGCTACCCAACCGACCTGACCGATCAAGAGTGGGCGCTGCTGGCCCCGCTGATCCCC
>JBKPDO010000153.1:0-4241 GCA_046727955.1 bacterium
ACCGGCACGACGAACCGTAGGCCGTCGGCTGAGGCGAGTTCCCCGCCGCCCCAGGCGGCCGCCAGCTCCAGCTTGGCGTGATAGTCCACCAGGCGGGCGTTGGCCGCGGTCAGGGTGGCCGCGCGCACGTAGTTCTGCTCGACCCAGAACAGCCGGTCCAGCGACAGCGCCCGCGTGCCCTCGGTCGCCACCGCGGGCATGCCGATGTTCATGGCCTGGCTGGCCAGGACCGCGGCCAGGCTGGTGATCAGGTCCCTGGAGCGGCTGGTGGCCTCGGAGATGTGGGTGAAGTCGTCCAGGCAGCCGGTCCAGGCGTGCACCTCCAGCAGCACCTCGGGCAGTTGGGCCACGGGCAGGCGCGCGTCGACGTCGTCGCGCAGCGCGGTCAGCGACGCCGGCTCGTCCGGCTTGTCCAGGCCGGTGAGGACCAGGTGGTCGTTGCCGTCGCGCTGCTCGATGCGGACCGAGGGGTTGTCGGCCAGGCCCTCGGCGAGCTGCCGGTAGGCGCCGTCCAGCCGCTCGGCCCAGCGGTCGACGTCCACGCCCGGCTCGGGGTCCAGATCCAGGTCGCGGCAGACCTGACCGCGGGCCTTCTCCCACGCCTCGCCGTCCAGCAGCCCGGCGCGCGGGTCGCCCCAGCGGCGCAGGCCCGGCATGAACACGGTGTGCCGGCGCAGGTGGTCGCGGAGCCGCTCGACCGCGGCCACGGTGTCGGCGCGCTTGTCCGCCCCGCCGGCGTGCTCTCCGGTGGCGGGGAACACCCGGCGGTGCCAGGCGCTGGTCAGAATCGTGGCGGGGACCTCGGCCGGGTCGATCGAGCGACGCCGCTCGAGGCCGCGCAGGAAGTCCAGCGCCTCCAGCATCCGGTCGCCGTCGGCGGAAGCGTCGAAGTCCATCACCGCCAGCAGCCGTGGCAGGAACCGGCGGAAGGTCCGGTAGCGCTCGGTGAGCTGCTCCTGGATGTCCTCGTCGGGCGGCCGGGCGACCTCGCCGATGACCGTGGCCGCGGCACCCCCCTGCTCGGCCAGGGCCTCGAAGGCGGCCACCAGGTCGCGGACCGGGTCGGCGTAGGCGGCGCGCAACTGCAGCCAGACCTCGCGCATGGAAAGCGAGGCGCCGTCTAACTCCTTGAGGCTGCCCAGCCGGTCCTTGTCGGCCTGGTGCCCGGACAGGCGGACCAGGTCGCCGATGAGCAGGTCGAACACCTCCAGGGCCTCGTCGCCGGCGATGGGTTCCATCTCGGCGGCGAACGCGACCAGGGTGGCCAGGCGCCGCTCGGGCGTCAGCTCGTGCACGGCCTGGGCGCGGGCGTGCTTGGCGAACCGGGCCAGCGCGGCGACGCGCCCGCGCGGGATCGCTGACAGGTCCCAGCCGCCGGCGCCCAGCGCGACGACTTGGGCGTAGCGGTCCAGGGCCTTGAGGACACCGGCGCCGCTGACGTCGGTCGGGCTCTTGCGCAGCCGGTCCAGGTCGGACACCCGCTGCCCGGGGGCGACGGTGACCAGCCGCAGCAGCCGGGCGCGCTCGGCGGCGTCGGGCGCGGCGGCCAGCAGCCGCCAGGTGCGGGCGGCGGCGCGGTCGCGGACCGAGGCCACCAGCCGCTCCAGCACAGTCACGCCGGGCAGCAGGACCTTGGCCTCCACCAGCCGGTTGGTGGCCAGGTCGAACAGGACGCTGGGGCGCTCATTGGCGGTCCACGCCCGGGTGTACAGCCAGCGCATCAGGGCCAGCCACTCCTCGGGGCCGAAGGCGCGGTAGCCGTAGCGCGCTCGGATGTCGGCCTGGTGGTCCCAGCGGGCCTCGTGCTCGCCGTAGCCCTTCAGGTCGCCCGGGTCCAGCCCGAGCTGCCGGGCGAGGTGCTCGGCGACGATGGTCGGGACGTCCTCGGGATTGGGCAGGAAGGCCCCGAGGAAGCGGGCCGCGCCGAGCTGCACGGCCCAGCCGAGTTGGTTCCGGGCGCCGTTGGCGGCCATCGCGTGACGGCGCGCGTCGACGTCCAGGTGGAAGAACCCGCCCAGTTGGGCGGGGTCCGGGTCGGCGTTGAACCGGCCGTAGCGTTGGCGTTGCTCTTCGGTCAAGAAGTTGACCGCACCCGTGCCCCCTCGCCCCTCGGGTCGCGCGGCGACGCGCGGTCAGGTCACGGTCGGCGACGCCAGCGCGGATTCAACCAGATACCACCCAACCAGCCGAATCCGTCACGATCGGTGCGGAACCGGCGTCGCGGCTCAGTGGGTGCGGCCGGGCGGGTCCAGCAGCGCGGTCGCCTCGGCCACCGCCTCGGCGCCGGGGTGGACGTAGCGCATCGCGACCCGGGGGGAGGTGTGGCGGGTCTTGGCCATGATCACCGGCAGCGGCACCTTCTTGTCCCCCAGGTGCGTGGCCGCCGAGTGCCGAAGGTCGTGCAGCCGCCACCCGGTGTAGCGGCCCAGCAGGATCCGGGCTCGGTCATAGCCCAGCCGGGGGCGGCCAGTGTGCGGGCACAGGTGCTTGGCCGCCGGGCGGCGGGCCGGGACCGGCAGCCGGTGCGACAAAAACAGCGGCCCGCGGGTGCGCATGGTGCCGTCCGGCAGGCGCAGCAGCCGCGGGAGCAGCCGCGCGGCGCCCGTGCCCCAGCGAACTTCCTGGAGGTCGCCGCCCTTGGCGCGCACGACCGCGCAGCGGTGCTCCAGGTCGAGGTCGGTGACGTCAAGGGCGAGGATCTCGGCGGCACGGGCGGCGGTCTCATACAGCATCCGCCACAGGGTCTTCTCCCGCAGCGGGACGTCCCGGCGGGCCAGGGTCCGGTCGATCGTGGCCTTGGGCAGGGCGCGGTCGGCGCCAGCATGCTCGCGGCGGCGCTCGCAGTCACCCGGGACGCCTGGTGCCGCCCAGCGCTTCCGGGTCCGGCACCAGGTCAGCCAGGCGCCCACCACGGCGCGGCGCTGGTTGAACGTGGAGGCCGCGGCCGCGCCCCACAGCTTCTCCAGGACGTCGCCGACCTCGCCGTCGGCGACCTCAGCCAACGCCCGGCCGGGGCCGAGCTGCTCGAGCACCCGGTCGAGCACGCCGGCGTAGGCGCGCTGGGTGTTGGCGCCCGAGCGCCGCGGGCTGGCCAGGAAGGCGTCTGCCGCATCCCGCAGGGTCACGGCCGGCGCCGTGGCGGTCGACGCCGTGACGGTCACCGGGTGTACCGGATAACATGCGCGCTTCGCGCGGCCAACCCGGGAGTGCGGGTGGAGGTGGCGGCAGGGCCGGGGTGGGACATGTACCGGATAATAGCCTGTTATCCGATTACTGCTACCAGCCACCCGGGCGATGGCGGCCCGAGGGCTACACGCCGCCGGCCAGCGCGACCGGCTGCTTCTACCAATCTGGGATGACGTCGGTTCCGCGCGCAGCAAAGTGCTCCCGGAAGAGTGAGCTGCTCTGTTGTGTCTGTGTGCCGTTCCGTCCGGCTGCTCGCACAGCATGGGCGACAGACCTTCCTGCGGTCTTCCACCTGCCTCACAGTCGCTGCGGGTCGTTGGTCACACAGCCCCGCTCGTGATGCGGTTCCGCGACCGGCCGCGGGCCGGTCGTTGACACATTCCGGTATAGGCATATGATGGCCGCCATGGCACGAGCGGCGACGACCTCGGACGCGTTCAACGCGATCGCCGAGCCGCAGCGGCGGGAGATCCTGGTCCTGCTGCGGGGCGGCGAGCGGCCGGTGACCGAGCTGGCGCGGGATCTGGGGATGAGCCAGCCGCAGGCGTCCAAGCACCTGCGGGTGCTCCGGGAGGTCGGGCTGGTGCGGCTCCGCGGGGCGGGCAAGCAGCGGCTGTACGGCCTGGACGCCCGCGGGCTGCGGCCGGTGCACGAGTGGCTGGGCGGCTTCGAGCGGTTCTGGAGCGGGAGCATCGACCGGCTGGACGAGTACGTGCAGGACCTGAAACAGGCAAGGCGGGAGGAACCACCGGATGGCGACGACCAGTAGCGGCGGCGAGCCCGAACACGCGACCGCGGACCGCGAGATCGTGATGTCCCGGGTCATCAGCGCACCACGGGAGCTGGTGTTCGAAGCGTTCACGCAGGTCCGGCACCTGTCGCGGTGGTGGGGACCGGAGGGGTTCTCCACCACCACGCGGTCCTTCGAGTTCCGCGTCGGCGGGGCCTGGGACTTCGTGATGCACGGGCCGGACGGGACCGACTACCAGGAGTGGATCACCTGGCGGGAGATCGTCCCGCCGGAGCGGATCGCGCTGCTGCACGGCGAGTCCCGC
>JBKPDO010000154.1:0-4102 GCA_046727955.1 bacterium
ACCACGCGGGCGGGCAGCAGCCGGCGGCGCTGCTCGGCCCGGCCGGTCTCATCGACCACACGATCCACCAGCTCTGGCGGAAAGGTGCTGGTCAGGGCGCCCAGCGCGATCCGGTCGGTGATCGGCGGCGGCGAGGGCAGCAGGGTGGGTGCGGCGGGGGCCATCCGGCTGCTTGGCTCCTTCCACGAAGCGACAAGAAGCGGACCCTACCACGTCAAAGCAGCAAACCGAATGGCATTGGCCCTAACCCAAGCCCGCGGGGACGCCAACCCGGTCGACCGCCACCACGCCCGTCCCGGGCGCGTCCCCGCCACCACCCCACGGGAGCACCGTCATGCGTCTTCGTCCCGGACCCGCCTTCCCGCCGCGGCTGGCCGCCGCCGTCATCATCGGTCTGCTGCTGTGGCTGCTGGCCGCCGTCGTGGCCGGCAACCCGGCCAGCCCAACCACCCCGCCCACACCGGCCCCAACCAGCACGAGCGCCACGAGCACCACGACCGGCGCCGGCTACACCCCGACCCCCGCCGGCCCACCCGCCACCGACCAACGCGGCCAGTGGACCGCCGACCCCGCCCAGCCCGACCCGAGCGTGGGGGGTGGGCGCTGATGGCCCGCCGCCGCCACCAGCTCCTCGGGTGGGGCATGGGCCTGGACCTGCCGCCCGCCCGCAGCCGCAGCCGCCGCCCAAGCCCGCCATTCCCGCCAGTGCTGGCCACGATGCCGGGTGGGGCGGGCCGCTGGTGGTGGCTTGGCCTGCTTGGCCTGGGGTTCTCGGCCGTGCTCGGCTACGCCTTCGCGGTCCAGGGCCGCCTGTCGGACCGTGGCCTGCTCACCATCGCCACAGCCGGCCTGCTGGTGGTGCTGCTCATGGCCCACCGCAGCACCGGGCGGCGGGTGCGGGCGCTGGCCGAGTACGCCGTGGTCGCCACGCTGGTGGTCCTGCTCGCCACCCTCAACCCGGCGGGCCAGTCGCACGCCACGCCCCACACCAGCGCCGACAGCGGCCCCGCCGTGGTCCGCGCCGCCGCGGGCGTGCGCGACTGGCTCGCCCAGCTGTGGCGCCAGGCCGGCCAGCAGGCCGACCGTCGCGCCACCCCGCCCACCACCACGACCAGGCCCAAACCCACCGCCACGGGGCGGTCCGGATGAGCCGACCCGCCCACCCGGCCGCCAAGCAGGGCCCTGCGGTGGAGCTGCGGGTGCTGGACCCCGGCGGCGCCGAGGGCCTGGCCTTCACCTGGCAGGTCCGCGACCGCCACGGCCGCGTGCTGGCCACCGGCCAGGTCGCCGGCGCCCCCAACACCCCCCAGCTGGTCGGCTGGCGCTACCAGGCCTTCACCGAGGCCGCCCAGGCCGCCGTCACCGCCCTACGCGACCTGGAGGCCGCCCACCGCACGCCCGCAGCGGACGACCGCGGGCAGCCCCCGGCCGAACCGGCGCGGACCTGCGACTTTCTGCGCCGACGCCCCGGCCGCCTGGCGCTACCCGACCCGGGGCGACCGCCCCGCCACGGTGCGGCTGGGCGACGCGCTGGTGGTCGTGCCCGGCGGGGACTGGTACGCCTGCCCCGCCGGCCACCTGCTGGCCGAGGCCGGCAAGTGGGACGCCTTGAGCGAGCGGGCCCGCCTGTCGGTCGACCAGGGCGACGCCCTGTGGGCCACCTTCCGCGCCTTACGCGCCGGCCCCGCGCTGCCGCTGGACCGGGAGGGCCGCGCCGATGCGTGAGCCCACCCTGACGGGCCCAGCCGCGGCCGCCCCGGAAGGGACCGCACGGTGAAGCCGCCGATCGGCTACTACGGCGCCAAGGGCGGCCTCGCCCCGTGGATCGCCGGGCTGCTGCCGCCGCACCGCGCCTACCTCGAGCCGTTCTTGGGCTCCGGCGCGGTGCTGCTGGCCAAGCCCCCCTCCACCCACGAGCTCGTTAACAACTCCCGCCAGCCCCACCCCCAACGAGCTTGGCGCCGAGCCGGCCTTCATCTCCCTGACCGCCCTGCGCGACAGCCTTCCCGGCGGTGCCTCGTGAACGTCATGCCCCCGACGCCGACACGTGGCCATGTCGCACACGGCTGCCCGGGCGTGCTGTCGACCACGACCTCAACCAGTCTGGGCAGACCCGACCCCGCCGTTGGGCTCGATCCCATGCTGGCGAAGCAGCCCCCGCAGACGCTCGACCTCGCCGTGCAGCCGCCGGTTCTCCTCGGTCACCGCCTCAACGCCCACGTCGGCCATCCACTCCCGCTCCCGCCGCGCCCTGTCGGCACGCAGCTGCCGTTCCCGGTCGCGCAGCGCCGCGGCCCCGCCGAGGTCTTTCGCCTCGATCGCGGCCTCCTTCTGCCGCCGCACCTGGGCGATCTGCTCCTCAAGCTCGCGCAGATCCTCGGGCACGGTCATGCGGACCAGTCGCGCCCGCGGACCTGCCTGCTCGCCCTCGCCGGTCAACAGCCACACCACCTGCTCGCGGACCTGGGCGTAGTCGGCGTCGAACCCGGCCAGCACCTGCGCGCCCACACCCTCGCCCTCGCGGATGAGCCCCAGCAGGATGTGCTCGGTGCCCATGTAGTTGTGGCCAAGCTGCAGCGCCTCGCGGAGGCTGAGCTCCAGCACCTTCTTGGCCCGCGGCGTAAAGGGGATGTGCCCCGTCGGGGCGCTCTGCCCCTGGCCGATGGTCTCCTGGACCCGCGCGCGGACCGCCTCGAGCGAGATGCCCAGCGACTCCAGCGCCTTGCCGGCCACGCCTTCGCCCTCGTGGATCAACCCGAGCAGGAGGTGCTCGGTGCCGATGTAGTTGTGGTTGAGGAGCCGGGCCTCCTCTTGGGCGAGCACGACGACCCGTCGAGCCCGGTCGGTGAACCGCTCGAACATCCTGCCCTCCAACGCCAACTCCGGCGGGGTCGAGCCGCAACAGCAGGTCCTTGGCGCCGCCCGGACGCTTCAGCGCCCTCAGCGCCATGGTCACGCTATCACCCGATGCGCTGGAGGCAGCGGCTCGGCTTCAGTCGAGTGGGGGGCTGGAAGGCAGCCACCCAACGCGATCGTGACCTGAGATTCGCAATGACGTGCCCGTACCACCGGCCGGGCGAGTGGCAGCGGATGCAGCGCCAAGAGCCCGGGCTGTTCACCCGCGCCTGCGACCTGGAAGCCCAACTGCTCGCCCGGCACCGCGAGCTCGGCCGCGACTCGGTCTACCTGACCCGTTTTGGCCGCCCGCTCGGCGAGGCCTTCGCCGCACGGCAGGGCGTGCTGTTCCAGACCACCGACGACGGGCCGGACCTCAAGGCCTGCGAGTCCGGCTACTGCATGACCTGACCTGGAAGGAGCCCAAGCCGTGACCCTGCAGCCGGTCCCCACCCCCTGCGAGCCCACCCGCATTGGCCCCGGCGCGCTGCTCGCCGCGCTCGGCGACGACCTGGCGCCGGGCCACGCCGCCGAGGTCTACGCCGCCTGTGGCTACGCGGTCCTGCCGGTGTTCGAGCCCACCCCTGGCGGGGCCTGCTCGTGCCGCGCGGGCGGCGGCTGCCACCGGGCCGGCAAGCACCCCCGCCTCAAGGCCCGCCGGCCGGGGGTGGGCGGGGTGTACGAGGCCACCTGTGACCTTGGCACGGTGCGGCGCTGGTGGCGGCGCTGGCCCTCGGCGAACGTGGCGATCCGCACCGGCCCCGGCTCCTTCGACGTGGCCGACGTCGACGGCCCTCACGGGGTGGAGGCGCTTCGCGCCGTCTTGCACAGCGCCGGCGGGCTGCTCGGGGTGGGGCCGCTGGCCCGCTCGGGCGGCGGCGGCTGGCATGTGCTGTTCGCGCCGACGGGCCTTGGCTGCCAGCCGCCGACCACCCCGGCCGGTGAGGTGCTGGCCGGGGTGGACTGGCGCGGGCGGGGCGGCTACGTGCTGGTGGCCCCCTCGCGGCACCCCAGCGGCAGCCGCTACCGGTGGGTGCGCCCCCTTGGCTTGGAGCTGCCCGAGGTGCCCGCGGCGCTCCGCGAGCTGCTGGAATCCGCCCGGCCAGGCACGCCGCCCCCCACCACCGGGCCCCGGACGGTCGGCGGCGGCTACGGCGCCGCGGCGCTCGCCGCCGAATGCGCCCGCCTGGCGGCGGTCGGGCCCGGC
>JBKPDO010000155.1:0-5259 GCA_046727955.1 bacterium
GCGCGGCGCCTGCACCCGTCCGACGTGTTGCCCTCGATCGTGAAGACAATGCCGCCCTTGACGCCGGTGACGAGGGCGACGTGGTCGATAGCGGGGATTCTACGGGACCCGGCCCAGTCGAAAAAGACGATGTCCCCGCGATGGATGCCGGCGGTACCGGCATGCCATCGGCCATGATTATTGAAACGCTGCGCGTGCCATACCGTGTACGCGTAGTCCCGCCCGAAGCACACGCCGTCGTGGTTCCCGGAGTGGAAAGCTGCCTACCATCTGGGACCGGGCGAACGCGGCCAGTGGTGCGAACCGGATAAATCTCGACTTTGCCGAGGCCCTGATGCGTGGCGCACGACGAACGAGGTCTCCTGCGATACGCGGGGGCAAATTCGTCCAACACTCCGTGCAATGCTGGAACTGCCAACTCCATGGCCTGCTCAAGGCTCAGCCCTTGTTCCATGATCCTCTGCACACCAGGCGCCATGGTGGTGAAGCGTCCCACGGACGGACGACCTTAACAGCCTTGCTCGAGACCGCTGGCTCACAGCGCATCACTCCGCCATGGCTGGAGTCCAACAAGCAGGGAATCGCAGGTCGGCATGGCGGTTGCGCCCAATTCCCTCGCACGGAGGCGTTCAGCTTGCGCAGCGTCTCGGGCACAGTCCCAGCTCACGCGCGACTTGGTTTGAACGGCCTCCCCGTAGAGCGGACCAGCGCGACCGCATCCCGCTTGAACTCCTGGCTGTACCTGGATGGGCGACCTACCCCTTACCCCTTCCTCTGGACCTCGTCCAGTACCGGGGTGTCCAACCCCGGGGAGGTCCGCAGGTGAGCATGGCGATAGGTGCGGAATAGCTGACACGTTTCCTCTGTCACGGCGCTGGCGGCCCCCATGTAAGTCTCACTTCTTCGACCCGCGTGATTCATGTAGTCTCGTGGAATCGGCTCCGAGGCGGCGAGGTCGTTCTGGCCTCGGCTCGAAGGCAATGGGGGGAGAGACACAATGGCACTGGCGGTTGGCTCGCAGGGCGACGCAGTGATGAGGGTGCAGCAGGCGCTCATCGATCAGGGCTTGGACCCCGGTCCTGTCGATGGTCGCTTCGGCCCGGTACTGAGAATGCGGTCAGGGCGTTCCAGACCAACCGCGGCCTCACAGTCGATGGAATCGTCGGCGACGCGACTTGGGCGGCGCTCGGACTCCCGGGCTCCGTGCCGAGGCCCGTGAGCTTCGACTGACCAGAGAACCTAAAGCTCAGGACTGGGCCAATTGGGACGGCTTGGCAGTTAGCAGTCGTCAAGCCGCATGATGCCGCGTGTAGGAATGACGGCGCCTGCCCCGCTGTCAAGGTGGAGCGCCCCACGGACGAACGACCTTGACAGCCACCCGAGACCCCGCCTGCTCACAGCACGTCACTTCGCTCCTCTTGGGGCGCAGTTACGTAAGTCCGGGTCAACTCAGGCCAGATCGGTCAGACGCCGTAGTGTCCCGTTGTGAAGAGCGTAGCCTCCGCTTCACGGCGGGTGACCAGACCGGGCAGCACCTTGCCACCCCCCTTGTTCCACAACTGAAGCTGCCCGGGCACCGCGTCGAATCTCGCGGCGTTGAGCCGCCGCAAGAGAGTGGACTCGCGGAACGCCCCCGCGCCGACGTTGAACGTAAAGCTCACCAGCGCATCGAACTGCTGCTGTGTCAGCTTGACCTTGACGTGTTCGTTTACCGCCGAGGCGGCCACCCCAGCGTCCGACTTCAGCAACTGCGTTGCCCGTTGCTGGGAGATCCCGTCGCGGAACTCCGCCGGTTCAGTCCCGTTGATAGGGCCACGGTGGACTAGGTGCCCATACCCGATGGAGCAGTGCCCACTGGGGTCGTTGTACAGCTTTGTCCGGAGACCTTCGAACCGGGCGATGAACGCGGCACCCTTGTCGCTCAACGAGTGGTGGCCCGAGGCCGGGCCCGATCCAACGGCGGCCGACGAAACCGCCGGCGAGACTGACGGAAGCAGGGCCCCCCATGTCCTCGGGCCGACGATCCCGTCGACCTCCAGGCCCTTGGCCCTCTGAAAGGCCCGCACAGCCGCCAGGGTCTTCGGGCCGAACTCCCCGTCGATCGGTCCTGGGGAGAACCCTGCCCTGGCGAGGGCTTGCTGCAGCGTCCTCACTTCGTCGCCACGGCTGTTCTGCCGCAGAAGCGGTCTCTCCATGAGAACCACGCCTTTCACGTCGCTCAGGGGAACAGGGGCCTGTCCGACGGTTTGATATTACTGCTTTAGAATGGCCGTTCTAGGGAATTTCTTGTCCGGCTCGGCCCTTACGGTCAGCGCCCGCCGAAGCCACGCAATGGCATCTTCGAGGTTCTGGCTTCGCTTACCGGCGATCCGGTCGCGGTACGCGACGCCCAGGCCGTCACAGGTCTGCGCCCACAACGCCATAGCTCTTCCTGAGTGTGGATCTGGAGCGCCCGCCGATGGCTGGCGATGGCCTCCTCGAGGTTCTCGGCCCGGTCGCCCCCGCTGGCGGTGCCAGTAGGCATCGCCCAGGTTTCGCTGGGTCACGGCCCACCCCACCGGCAGGTCGTTCCGGGTGCACACCGCCAGGGAGCTGGTGTAGTGGTCGATGACTGCCGAGCGACCGCTGCGCGTAGGCGGCGCCGAGGTTGTTGTGTGTCATGGCCCACTGCACCGGCCAGGACGCCCGTGTGCGGACCTCCAACGTCTGCTCCCGGCAGTGGATGGACTGCTCGACGTTAGGGCCTGTCGGCAAACAACTTGGCCGTTCCAGCGTCGGCACATCGAGGTGAGCAGCACTCGAGCTGGCCAAGCTATTCGGCATCGGGTCCTTAGCTGCCGGATCGCCGGCGGAGCCGTTCCCGATAGGCCGCACCGAGATCATTCAGCGCCATCGCCCAGCGCTCCGGCCAGGCCATTCTGCCCACACCTCGAAAGTGGCCGTGAAGCAGTCGATCGCCCGTTCCAGGTTTTCGGCCCGGTCCCCACGCAGGCGCTCCAGGTAGGCGTTGCCAAGCCCGTAGCGCGAGACGGCCCAGTCGAGCGGCGCTGCCGGACGCCCCTCACCATTCCTCTAGACCTCGTCCAATATCGGGGTGTCCACTCTCTCCCGAGGGAAGTCCGCAGGTGGGCACGGCAATAGGCGCGGAATAGCTGACACGGAAGAGGTCCAGGCGCCGTGCCATCCCCGTAACGCTTGCCTTGCTCGGTCATCTTGTCCGGCGTTCCGCTCGTTACCTCGTTGTGACGATTCGCTCGTCATACCCCTGCCGCTCAAGCTGCATCAGACTCCCAGGGCTCCGGCGTTCTCTCGATATGCCGATGGTGCGGTAGTGCCCGATAGTGTGGAGCAGGCACGGGCTTCCGGGATCATGCGGTTCTCACTGCCTCATGACCACGGGGGAAGCCCGTGCCTGCCGACCCATCATCCCCGATCCCGTCGGGTCTTGACCCGCTGTGCGATGCCGGTCCGCTCCAGGAAGCCGAGACGGCGCACCTGCTCGCTTGCCTGGCGGCTGGCCAGCATCCCCGACCCGCGATCCTCCCGCGGCCGCCGCCACCCGCTCATCGCGATCGTGGCCATGGCCGCCGCCGCGGTGCTGACCGGCGCCCGGTCGCTTGCCGCGATCGCCGAATGGGCCGCCGACGCCCCAACCGGTCCGGGCTGCGCTCGGCGCCCGCCGCGACGCCCCCGACCACTGGGCCGTCCCAGCCGAGACCACCATCCGCCGGACCCTGGGCCGCCTGGACCCTGAGGCCCTGGCCGGTGCCATCGGTGCGTGGCTGGCCGACCGGGACCGTGCTGGCCGGCGGCGGCACGCCCTGGCGGTCGACGGCAAGACGCTGCGAGGCGTCACCGACGCCCACGGCCGGCAGGTCCACCTGCTGGCCGCGATGGACCACGCCAGCCGCGGTGCTCGCCCAACGCCAGGTCGATGGCGCCCGTGGCGAGGTTCCCGGCTTGCGGCCGCTGCTGGCCCGCCTGGACCTGGCCGGCGTGGTGGTCACCGCTGACGCGTTATGCGGATCTCGGGATAACGCGTCTTGTGCCGAGGTGGTTGTTATGCCGAGGTGGTGGGCGGTGGCGCTTTGCCGGCAAGGGTCGGGCAGGTCGCCGCGGCGGTGGCGGCGTGGGTGGTCAGGCGCTGTTGGACGGCGTCTGGGCTGAGCGGGTGCCGCGGCGGGTCGGGAACAGCGGCTCGGCGGTAGGCCGCCGCGTTTGGTCTGCCAGGCGTGCAGGACGGCGGCGACATCGCCGGTCAGCGGGGTGATCCGCTGTTTTGGGCCCTTGCCGAGGCAGCTGACGTGGGCGCCGGTGCCCAGGCGCACGTCGGCCAAGGTCAGGGCGGTCAGCTCCAAGACGCGCAGGCCGGTGTGGACCGCCAGCGCCAGCAGTGCATGGTCGCGCCGTCCGGTCCAGGTGGCCTGGTCGGGGGCGTCCAGCAGCGCGGCGGTCTCGGGCTGGGTGCGGGAGGCGGGGAGGGTCTGGTCGTGCTCCAGCGCGACCCCGCCGGCCGCCTCCCAACCCGCAACAAACGGCCGGACCAGCTCCACATTGCGCTGGATGGTCGTCTGGGCAAGGCCACGCTCGGCGGCCAGCCAGCGGGCATACCGGCCCAGCAACGCCGCCACCGGCCCCGCCGGCCCCGGCGTCGCTGCTGCCGGGACGACCCCCGTCGTCGCAGGAACCCCAGCAACGGCGCCAACCCCCGACGTGTCCAACGGCTGGGCTGGCACACCCCAGCCTGCGGCGCTCCGCCAGGTAGGCGTCCACAGTGCGGACGTCAACCCAGCAGGGTCCAGGCCCCGGCCGGCAAGCCACCCGCTCAGGTGCGCCATCAGCTGCAACTGCACCGCGGCAGCGCCCGGCGAGTATCCCCGCCCCGCCAGCTCACCGCGGAAGCCTTCCGCGTACGGCTCCAGCGGTCCGGGCACCCGAATCCGCGATGGATCCCGCATGGGCTGCTCGTCCCCGTCGACGATCGGACGGGAGAAGACTGACCAAGCCCGGACCATGCCCTGTGATTATGCCGACCTCCCCGCCACGGTCACCCCCAACAGCAGCGCCACCGCTGTTCGGTGACGAGTCAAGGGCATCCGTACGCGATCTTCAGGCGTGCGCTCGAGCGTCTTGTGGCGATCCGGTAAACGGGTTGACCGGTAACCGGGCCTCTGAGAGAGTCATCGTTTCGTCGCCGACGCGCCGCCATAACGCGACGGTCTCGACGATTGAGGTCGTAGGACCCGACATCCAAACGAA
>JBKPDO010000156.1:0-2736 GCA_046727955.1 bacterium
TGGTCAGCGAGGGTGCGGTCGCGGACGGGATGCCGCAACCGCAGGCGCACACGATTCGAGGGTTGCCGGCTGATGACCAGCGACGATGCTTCCCAGCCTGGCCGTACCGCGGGATCCGTTCCCGTTGTTCCTCACACCCCTTGCTGTGCCGTGCCACCGCGGCTGGGGCTGAGGGTGGCATCGGGTGCGCTCACAATACCGCCCGAGCATGACGATCGGCGCTACCGGCGTAGAACGGCTGAGCAGTCTGGCGCCGCCGCAGGCGCCGCAGCCGCCGTTCCACATCCAAGGTTGCGGAACGCAGGGCGTAAAGTCGATGGCTATGCCTAATGATGATCGACGAGCGTCTTTTGCGGGTCAGTGGTGGCTGCCAGGTGAGCCGAGCAAGATGTTCGCCGGCACACTCGACATCGGTCAGGGTGTTGAGCTGCAGTTGTATGAGAGCACCGACGCCCCGCGCAGGGCGGGCGACCGCGATCGGTTTGCCCCGCCGATCCTTCACGGCCGCAGCATGGGCGCCTGCCTGACATTGCTGGACTGCACCGAGGTCGGAACCTCCACAAGCCGCCGCGGTGGGCATGAGGAGATCCACCGGAACGTCGTGGTGGGCACGGCGCTCGTCGGCGACTCCCACCTGGACAGCGTGGAGGACTGCCGCTTCAACCGGGCGTCGCTCCGGCTGAACAACCTGGACCAGTGGGTCAATCGGACACCCTACAAGTGGACCACGACGCCCACGGAGTCGGTGGAAGTCCTGGATCTGCCAACACTTCAGGCCTCTATCCCGGACTGCGAGATCTTCCTCGGCCGGCGGACAATCGTCCACGAAGGCCGTCTCACCGACTCCGGCTACACCAGCCACGAGGTCATCGAGCTGCATTTCGCCGAGCGTCACGCCCTGGACGAACTCGAGTACCGGTTCATCCGGCCACTGGAGCAGTTGCTGACGCTGGCCGTCGGATCGCGCTGCGCAGCCCTGGAACTGCGGGTGGGCAACGAGGACCCGTCGGTCCCATGGCCGACGAACTGGCCGCTGGCGTCGTACGCCGTGCGCCGCACGAGCTCCGACGTGGCCGAGGCCGGGCGGCCGGTGATCCGCGAGCACATGCGGTTCGGGATGAACAGCGCCGGGTACCCGCCCAATATCGACTTCGGCTCCATCGTGCAGCGCTGGTATGCGCTGCAGGAGGGTCTGTCCTCCGTCTGCGACCTGATCTTCTCGCTCCGGTCCGACACCGCCGGCTATCTGCAGCAGCAGATGTTCACGATCGCCTCGGCGATCGAGGGACTGCATCGGGGGCTCAACCCGCAGCTGGAGGAGAAGACCGACGAGGACCGGGCCCGCAACAAGCAAATCCTCGCGGTCGTGAAGACGGGGTGCCCAGATCACCACCAGTGGCTGGCGAGCGCGATCCAGTATGCGCACCGGCGGTCCTACGTCTTCCGGGTCCGGGAGCTGCTCCGAGACACCAGCCATCTCATGGCCGCCATCGTGGGTGATGAAGAGGCCTGGGCCCAGCAGCTGCGCGACATCCGTGACGGGATCGGCCATGTCCTGCTGTCGCAGGATGCCAAGACCTTCCACCAGGTGGTGGCCATGCTCTACTCTGCACGGCTGTTCGCCGAGGTCGTCTTGCTTCGCCAGCTCGGGTTCACCGACGCGCAGTGCCGCCGCTCGATCGAGCACCATTGGGAGCGCCAAAACGTCCGTGCCCTAGTGGAGAAGGGCTTCCCGGAGTGGTTCACCGCCAGCCCGGTGTAAGCGCTTGAGGGTGAGCCCTGCCGCGCCGACCACCATACCAAGATCAAAGATTTGGCGGGCTGGGACAGCTACACAAGCGCCGGGCCAACAGGGACGCCTGCTGGAGGCGCTGCTCACCCTGGCCAGCAGCGAGCGCGGACTCGACCGCAGGGAGCCCTTGGACCTGTCGGTGCTCACCGGCCAGGTGCTGCGCACCTGGCGTCTAGAGATCGACCGCCTCGGCCTGCAGCTCCAGGCCAGGCTCGCAGCCGCCCCGACCTCAGGCGACCCCGCGCTGGTCGAACGCCTGGTGGCGAACCTCCTGGACAATGCCGTGCGTTACAACGTCCCCGGCGGGCGGGTGGAGGTCGCCACCGCGACCAGCGCCGGGCGCGCGCTGCTCTTCGTCGCCAACACCGGGCCGGTCGTCCCAGCGGCGCAGGTCGAGCGGCTGTTCGAGCCCTTCCAACGACTCGGTGACCGCACCACTCGCAACGATGGCCACCACGGCCTTGGCTTGTCGATCGTCCGCGCCATCGCCGCCGCCCACGACGCCACCCTCACCGTCTCCGCGCGACCAGCAGGCGGCCTCGCCGTGGAGGTCAGCTTCCCCTGGTCGCAGGCGCACAACGATCGGCACGGTGCCCGGCACGCGGTCCAGCGCCGCGCCGTGGCGCAGGGGACCGGCGACCGTCCACCTCCGCCTCCGCGCGGGTAGAAGGCCGGGTCCGCGGTCCTGCTCGGCCTGGGCGTGCCGCCACTCCTCAGTAGCGGGCGTGAAGTCCTCATGCAGCAGCTCGGTTTCGGGGTGTGAGGAACAACGGGAACGGATCCCGCGGTACGGCCAGGCTGGGAAGCATCGTCGCTGGTCATCAGCCGGCAACCCTCGAATCGTGTGCGCCTGCGGTTGCGGCATCCCGTCCGCGACCGCACCCTCGCTGACCAGCCAAGACGCCGCGTAGCGCTACTTTTCGTTCCGTTGTTCCTCGACCCCC
>JBKPDO010000157.1:0-6639 GCA_046727955.1 bacterium
GCCGGTCAGAACCGGCGCCAGCCCGCAGAGCCTCGCCGTCGGCGGCGGGTCGCTGTGGGTCGCCAACCATGACGCCCGCACGGTGACCCGCGTCGACCAGGCGAGCGGGAAGGTCGTGGCGGACATCCCGGTGCCGTCCGAGCCGCACCGGGTCGCCTACGGCGCGGGTGCGGCCTGGGTGGGCAACTGGCACGACAACTCCGTCTCCCGGATCGACCCCACAACGAACCGGGTCGTCGGGTCGCCGATCCCGATCGGGTTCCACGCCGGCAACCTCGCGGTCGGCGGCGGCGTCTGGGTCACCAGCGACTACCGCGTGGACGCCGCGCCCGAGGACGTGGTGGTCGTCCGCATCGACCCGCAGACCAACCGAGCGGTCGAGACGATCGCTGTCGGCGGCCACCCTATCGATGCCGCGGTAACCGAGGGTGCGATCTGGGTGTCGGTCGCAAACCCCGGCATGGTGCTACGGATCGCCGCGCGCTGACGCGGCCTCCCGAACTGCTTGCGTGTCGCTCTCAGGCAGCCAGCGTGAGCTGGCCTGGTGCGGCGGGCCGCCAGGATCTGAGCGGGCTGCGAGCGCGGAAGAAGGCGAGATCGCCTTCATCCCATCCGGGGTTACGAGCAGCCCTGCTAACGGCGGTGCTCGGGCGTAATGCGGACCACCTGACCGGTCTGTAGCGCCGCCCAGAGGCTTCCGAACCCGAAGGCGACCGCGGAGGCGTTGCCCCCCAGATGGAACGTCTCGGTGATGGCCAGCGTCGTCGGATCGATGCGAACCACCCGGTCGTCCTGGGTCGTGCCGTCTTGCCAGACGGCTGCGGAGCTGGACCAGATCGCGCCAGCCCCGACCGCCGGGTAGATGGGCCCGACGGGCAGCCGCGCGATGCGCCGGATCTCCGCTGTCCTGGGATCGGCCTCCAGCAGTCGGCTGCCGTGCGCGTCGGCCACGTAGACGGCGCCATCGGTGACCACGACCCCGTGCGCACCGAAGTCCAGGCGCTGTCGGGCGACGACCTTGAACGTGCTCGGATCGATCTTCACCAGCCAGCCCGTGTGGTCGGCAACCCACACCGCCCCGTGGCCGAAGGCGATGCTCTGCGGACTGCCAAGGACCAGCGGTGTGCCGACCACGCGGTTCGTCCTCGGGTTCAGCTCTGAAACGGTCGCGCCACCCTGGTACCGCTCGTCGTCGTTGCCGGTCCAGACGAAGCCAGCGCCAAACGCCAGGACGGAACCGAAGTAGATGGGGTGCGCCGAGATACGGGCGCTGATCCGTCCCGTGCGAGGGTTGATGCGGATCAGTCGCCCATCTGCTCCGTTGGGTGTCACCCACACCGAGCCGGCTCCAACGGCAATGTGCCACGGATCGACCGGCAAGCGCGTCGGCTTGCCGACAACGCGGTTCGACCTGGGGTCGATGCGCCAGACCGCCGGGGCCGGCTGCCGTGTGAGCGCCCACACCCATCCTTCGCCTGTGGCGACCGAGAAGGGCGACACAGGCAAGCGAATCCGGGCAACGATCGCCCCCTGGTTTGTCGGAGGCGTCGGTGCCGTGCTCGTCGAACTCGGAAGTCTTGCCGAGGTGCTCGTCGAGCTCGGAGGCTCCGACGACCTGCCCGTCGAGCAGCCGGATGCCGCGACTGCGACGCCACCCGCCATGATGGCCGCGAGCCTCAACCAGATCGGCGCACTCACGTGAAGCACCCGCATACCGCTACTACGCCCGACAAGCCTGTTCGGTTCCGGCAGCTAGTCGGAGCCGGGTCACTGGTGCTGTGCCTTCGCGGCCGTGGGATGAGGTGGAGCGTCAGCAGCTGCGCTGGGTGGCGTTCGCAGCGGACCCTTGCGCCGGTGGCGACGCTGGTCATGGGGGTGACGCGAGGCAGCCAGCCCTGTTCATCTGGACGGCCGGGGCGTAGTTGGCTCTTCTGCCCATGGCAACTGGCGCGGCGGTCCTGCGCCATCGGGTGTATGACCTGGAGCGCATCATCAGCCGCACCCTACCCGGGTGCACCTGTCCAGCGCGGTGGCGACACGCCGCCAGAACCGCGGCCGGGTCGTTGTCGCCCCCACCCAGCGACAACCACGCGACCGGCCGCTGGCCACCTCGGACCCAGTCACCCAGAGGGTCGTTTTGCCGAACCCGGCCGGGGTACAGACCAGGACAGCTCGGGTCCCATTCTCTCGGCCAGGCGCGCCAGCAGCCGCGGGCGTGGCACGAACCCACACACCACTCGACATGGCCGACAACGCAGGCGCCGAGGACCTGGTCGCCTGGCTCCGTGGCCGCAGCGCGAGATCCGCCAGCGAGCTGCGCTGAGCGGCGCCTGCCCGCTGGTCTACCAGGGCGCGGACGCGAGTGCGGCTTCCGCGAACATCCGGCGATAGATCGGGCCCACGCCCGGCTCGGCGATGGTCACTGACCGCAACGCCTCATCGGCCGGCACCAGACGGCGGTGGGCGATCTCGAAACGCGGCGCCCAGCGCTGCAGGCGCACCTCCGCCCGCCACATCGAGCGGACCAGCACCAACCCCTGCTCCGGCCCGCGTACGCAGACGCCGCGGGTGAACCCCAGGAGCCTGGCGCGTTGCACCACGGCGCAGGCTTCCTCGGCGACCTCGCGGCGCAGCGTGTCGGCCCAGCGCTCTTGCGGCTCGGGGCGGCCGCCGGGAAGGCTCCACCGCTGCCCGTCGCTGCTGACCAGGACGACCCGGTCACCGCTGACGCACACCGCCGCCACGCCGTGCGGGGTTCCCGGTGGCGGCTCAGGCGGCGGGTACCACCCAACGCGCCAGTCCTGACCGTTGCTGGAGACCACCAGGTCGTGGCCGTCCATGGCGATCTCATCCATGAGCCAGACTCACGTCGGCCCAGATGGGCGGGGCGCGGTGGGGTCGAGGGAGCGCTCCGCTTGGATCTGTCGGCCGCGTTCCAGGATCAGCGTGGCTGTGGTCTCGCGGCCCCAGAACAGCGTGTCGGGGAACTGGTCTGGGCTGACCAGCTTGCGTGCGGTCATCTCGTGCGTCGGCGTGAACGGTTCCAGCTCGACCGTGGCCCAGAAGCGGGTCTGGTAGTACGCAGGGCGGTCCTCGTCGAGGTGTTCGACACGCTGGCAGCCGATGTAGGCGCACGCTCGGACGCGCGCGCAGGCCTCCTCCCAGACCTCACGGGTCAGGGTCTCCTCCAGGGTCTCGCCGGGCTCGATGGTGCCGCCGGGAAGCGTCCAGTCGGTGCCGTTCCAGGTGACCAGGACGATCTGGGAGCCGGCGGTGAAGCAGATGCCGAGCGCCTGGGTGGTCTCCGCCAGCGGAGGGCGAAAGGGCGGGTCAAACCACCAGATGCGGTAGCGCGCCCCATCAGCCACGACGGTCTCCACAACCCGCGGCTGGACGGTCACGGCTTGCGTGCGGCGAGCCGGCGCTCGCGCCGCCGCCGCAGGTCGTCCCGGTCACGGCGCCATCCCTCGGCCCGCCGCTGTCTCGCGTTAGAGGAGAGGGGGAGCTGCTTGCGCAGCCGCGCCCGGCCGCTGTAGCCCATAGGAAGGTAGAACCCGCGCTCCGCGTCGCTGGCGCCAAGACTGATCTCCGAGGCTCCAAGCCGCACGGCGGCGGCCTCGACCTGCTGGAGCAGGCGGCGTCCCAGGCCCTTGCCGCGGTACGCCGACGTCACGGCGATGAGCCGCAGGGTCACGCCGCAGGCCAGCGAGGCAGGATCGGTCCTGAAGGCCAGCGCACCGCCGACGATGCGGCCCTGGTCTTCGGCGACCACCATGAGCGAGCAGTCGGCGGGGAAGGTCGACGAGCGCCGGTCCCGGCGCATGAGCGGCTGGGGGAGCTGCGCACCGGCAAGGTCGAAGACCCGCGCCAGCTCCTGGAGCGAGGCAACCGGCCGGATCACGTAGCGCATCGCCAGTTTCGTAACACATCGATCAGGTCGGCTCACCCGATTATTGGGACGCCCAGGTGCCGTACCCCGCATCGGCCTCCTCACGCCCCGGGTACTCGGGTCATTTTAGGGAGTCGAGCAGCACGTCGACGACTTGGCGCCAGGTCCGCAGGGCGTCGGGCTCATTGCGCTGAGCGGCCAGGCCGAGCCGTGCGACCACCCCATACGCAACCACGCATCGCAGACCCTGGTCGCCGGCGATCTCGACGATCCGTCGGACCAGCCGCTCCGCGCCATCCGGCGCCAGCCCCTCCCGGCCCGCCAGCTGGAGGCGGTGCCAGTCCAACAGCAGCCCGGCAAGGTCGGTGGCCCGGCAGCCGACCCCGACGTCGTCCCAGTCCACCACGCCGATGATCTCGCCGTCGTCGGCCAGCACGTTGGTGAGGTTGAGGTCGCCGTGGACCAGGTCGCCGGCCGGCAGCTGGTGGCCCCAGGCCGGCTGCAGGAACGTCCGCAGCCGCCGGCTGGCCTGCGGCGCCACCGCCTCGGCGCGTCCCACCAGTGCTCCCAGCCCTCGAACAGGACCACACCGATCCACCAGGAGACGTCCCACCCTGTGGGTGCCGAAAACCCCGTACCACCTCATGCGACCTGGGCATACTCGTGGATCAGCCCGCCGAGGCGATCCAGCCGCACGACCCGTGCGCCGGCCGCTGGAGCAGGCGATGCGACGGCTCCCAGCGGTGGCATCTGGCCAAGCGAGCGGTGCGGCCGGTGCTGGTTGTGTGCGCCGGGATAAACCGGCATGGAGAAGGAGATGAGAGAGCTCTACACCGAAGGAGTAGCGATCCACGATGGCCCCAAGTCATGCGTTGGCGCTTGTGAGGGCGTCGGCGAAGCGTTGATAGGGGTACGCGTAGGCCGGGCTATGGAGCCGCGAAATCAGCGATTCGGGGTGCCGACGCCGTACAACCGGGCGGAAGGCAACACCGACGGCCGCGGGAGCGCGAGTGGCCGGCGGACCCTGCGCGGTCTGAGAACCTGTGCATGCGCGGAATCTCCATGCGCGAGAACCGGGAGGCCCGACGGTCGCCCGTCGGCGCCGATGCTGGCCCGCCCAGTTGGACCGCGGGGTGGCAGGTCGTCGTTTGGGCGGGCCGCGAGGGGAAGGCCAGTGGCCGCAAGCCCTCGATGAACGGCCGCCGGGAGTCAGACAGCCGCGTAGTACCTGCGAAGCTGGCGAACAACGCCGGGGGACCGGCGGCGGAGTCGGTGGAGGGAAGGCGGCTGGACAAGGGGAGCACGGACCAGCAAAACGCGCCCCGGACGCAGCGCCGGGACCATGGCGCGTCAAGTGCGCTGGATCGTGTGCGCCGAGTCGCAAGCAGGGACAGGGACGCGCGGTTCACCGCGCTCTTGCACCACGTCGGCGTCGATCGACTGCGTGCGGCGTATCGGGCGTTGAGCCCCAGCGCGGCGGCGGGCGTTGACGCGGTGACGTGGGAGTCCTACGGGCAGGACCTGGAGGTGCGCCTGCGGGAGCTGCACGGCAGGGTTCAGCGGGGCGCCTACCGAGCCAAGCCGTCGCGCAGGGTGTACATCCCGAAGGCGGACGGGCGGCCGCGGCCGCTCGGGATCGCTGCGTTGGAGGACAAGATCGTCCAGCGCGCCGTCGTCGAGGTGCTCAACGCCATCTACGAGGCGGACTTCCTCGGCTTCTCGTACGGGTTCCGGCCCGGCCGCGGGCCGCATGACGCGCTCGATGCGCTGGTGGTCGGGATCGAACGCAAGAAGGTGAACTGGGTGCTTGACGCGGACATCCGCGACTTCTTCACCAGCCTCGATCATTCGTGGCTGGTGAGGTTTCTCGAGCACCGGATCGCGGACCGGCGGGTCCGCGCCTGATCCAGAAGTGGCTCAGGGCAGGAGTGATCGAGGACGGGGCGTGGTCGGCAAGCGAGAGCGGAACCCCGCAAGGCTCGGCGATGACTCCTCCCACGCAATAGATAACCCGGTGCTGGTCGGGGCTTGTGACCGGGATGCGGTGGCGGACGACCACCCGGTCGGGACCGATGAGGACCTCCTTGACGAGCAGGCGCAGCACCCGTTGGCGCTCGGGGACCGAGGCGGTGGTGGCGGTGTCGCGCAGGCGGCCAAGGAAACCCTCCAGGCTCTCGGCGAGCGTGAGGGTGGTCTGCTGGTCGACCAGCTGGGCCTCCAGCGCGTCGAGCTGGGCGTGCAGGGTGTGCTGCTTGGCCCGCAGGGTGGGCATGCGGGCGCGCAGCTCGTCCAGGCTGAGCAGCTGCTCCTGGTAGGCCTCCAGCAGCCTGGCGGTGGCGGTGGCGGTGGCGGTGCGGGCCTGCTCGCGCTCCAGCCGGGCTTTGGTCGCGGTGGCGGGGTTGGCCGCTTGGAGTTCGGCCAGGCGGCGGTCGAGCTCGCCGCGGATCAGGGCGGGGTCGGCCAGCAGCCGGGTCACGTGCTCCCAGACGACCTGGTCGAGGTAGTCGGCGCGGACCGGCAGGTTGGCGCAGCGCCGCCCGCCCGGGTAGCGGTAGTCGTCGGAGCCAAGGCAGCGGTAGTACAGCTTGCGGGTGCTGGTGCGGGTGGAGGTGCGGTAGTAGGCGTAGCCGCAGCCCTCGCAGGCCGCCAGCCCCTGCAGCAGCGAGGGGACCTTGGTGTTGCGGGCGGCGAACCGCTGGTTGTCGGCCAGCCGGCGGGCGGCGAGCTGGAAGGTCTGCTCGCTGACCAGG
>JBKPDO010000158.1:0-39079 GCA_046727955.1 bacterium
CGGCGGGATGGCCTGCCGTGGACGGACGCCGCGCCCCCTCCCGGCCGACCACCGGGCAGGTGCCGAGGCCCCGGCCCGCGAGGCGGCGCGGCCGCCGGCGCGGCGGCTGGCTGGCCGCGCTGCTCGCGCTGGCCGTGGTGCTGCCGGGCGGGGCGCTGCTGTGGGACAAGGTGGTGGCGCCAGCCCTGCCGGCGCCCAACCTGGTCGGCCAGAAACTCGACCTCGCCAAGAGCACGCTGCGGGACAGGCACCTCAAGGTCTCGGTCGCGCGGCCGGTCGCCTCCCCCACCGTCCCGGAGGACATGGTCGCCGAGCAGTCACCCGCGCCGGGCACCAGCGTGCGGCGCTGGAGCACGGTCCGGCTCACGCCCTCGCTGGGCATCCTCTTGCCGGCCCTCAAGGGGCAGTCGCCGGCCAAGGCCGGGGCCGCTCTCGACAATCTCGGGCTGCGCTGGCACCAGGTGCCCGCTCCGAGCCTCACGGTCCCTGTGGGCCAGGTCGCCGGCACCCGGCCGAAGGCGGGCACGGCAGTCGGCAAGGACCAGCGGGTCGACCTGCTGGTCAGCATCGGCATGCCGCAGGTGCAGGTACCCGGGGTGAACGGCCAGCCGGTCGACCAGGCGCTCGCCGCCCTGCGCGGCGCCCACCTGGAGCCGCGGACGACCAAGGTCTTCGACCCCACCGCCCCAGCCGGCCAGGTGATCGCCGTCGACCCGCCGCCGGGCCTGACAGTGAGCTGGGGAACCACCGTCACGGTCTCCGTGAGCAAGGGCCCGGACCTGGTGGTGGTCCCGGACGTGGTGGGCAAGTCGAGGGGACAGGCGGAGGACCTGCTGCGCGCCGCCGGCCTGCACTGGCAGTACTCCTTCGGGCTCGGCGGCACCGTGGTGAGGCAGGACCCCAATCCGGGTGAGAAGGCCCCGCGCGCCAGCGACGTCAAGCTGACCGTGAACTTCCTATAGCGCCGGCTCCCGTCCCCTCCGCTGCGCGCAGGGGCGTGAGGCGGGCGTGGACCGGAAGGCTCACCGGCTCACCGGGTCGAGGGCGTAGCCGACCCCCCGGACGGTGCGGATCAGCGGGCGGCCGAACGGCTGCTCGAGCTTCTTGCGCAGGTAGCGGACGTACACGTCGACCACGTTGGAGAAGCCGTCGTAATTCACGTCCCAGCAGTGCTCGAGGATGCTGCTGCGGCTCACCACCTCGCCGGCCCGCCGCATGAGGAACTCCAGCAGGCCGAACTCGCGCACCGACAGCTCGACCGGTTGCCCGGCTCTGGTCACCGTGCGGGTCGCCGGGTCGAGCACCACGTCGCCGACGACGAGCACCGACGGGCGCTCCACCGGGCTGCGGCGCAGCAACGCCCGCAGGCGCGCCAGCAGCTCCCCGAACGAGAAGGGCTTGACCAGATAGTCGTCGGCGCCGACGTCGAGGCCGGCGATCCGGTCAGCGACGCCGTCGCGCGCGGTCAGCATCAGCACCGGCGTCCAGCGGCCGGCCTCGCGCAGGCGCCGGCACACCTCGAAGCCGTCCAGCCCTGGCAGCATCACGTCGAGCACGATGACGTCGTAGGGGTTCTCTGTGCCCTGGAACACACCCTCCTCACCGTCGCCGGCGGTGTCCACCGCGTAGCCTTCCTGCTCGAGCCCACGGCGCAGCGCACGCGCCATCTTCACCTCGTCTTCCACGATCAGCACCCGCACGACCGGCCTCCCTTGGCGGCTTCCGCTGAATGAGCGCCCATCCCCGCCGCCCACTATCACAGCGCGTGCCGCATGAGAGTGGCATGAGAATCGCATGTGCGCACCCTCTGGCGGCTTACGCTGTGCCCGTTGTCGACAGCGTTGCCGAGCAATGGAGCCTGCGATGATCCGCGCTCACGTCTTCCGGGAGGGGCAGGACCTGACCGGTGTGCCGGTCGCCGACCTGTCAGAGGTCCGTGCCGAGCCGGGCACGCTGGTGTGGGTCGACCTCGTCGCGCCCACCGCCGAGGAGCTCGCGCAGATGGGCGAGGAGTTCGGCATCCACCCGCTCGCGCTCGAGGACTGCCGCCACCGGCACCAGCGGCCCAAGGTGGACGAATACAGCGACCACGTCTTCCTGGTCGCCTATGGCGCCAAAGCGACCGGCGAGGGCCGGCGCACCGTCGTGCACGAGGTCGACATCGCCTGCGGCAAGGAGTTCGTGCTGACCCTGCACAGTGGCAAGCCGCTCGAGGAAGAGGCGATCGCCCGGCGCGTGCGCGCCCACCCGGAGCTCGCCCCGTCCGGCGCCGGGTTCCTGCTCTACGTGGTCCTCGACGACCTGGTCGACAGCTTCTTCCCGGTGCTCGACGCGATCGGCGACCGGATCGAGCGCCTCGAGCAGACGATCTTCGACGGCGACCCGAGGCGCATCCAGACCGCCATCTACGACCTGCGCAAGGACCTGATCGCGATCCGGCGGGTGATTGGCCCGATGCGCGACACCATGGTGGTGCTGCTGCGCCGCGACGTGGGCCTGTTCACTCGCGAGGCGCAGCGCTACCTGCAGGACGTCTACGACCATCTCATCCGGGTGGCCGAGCAGGTGGAGGATTACCAGGACCTCACCAGCGGCGCGCTGGACGTGAACCTCAGCGTGGCCTCCAACCGGGTCAACGAGGTGGCCAGGACCCTCACGGCGTGGGCCGCGATCTTCGCCGCGATCACCGTGATCACCGGCATCTACGGGATGAACTTCGATCACATGCCCGAGCTCGGCTGGCGCTTCGGCTACGCCTGGGGGCTCGGCCTCATGGCGGCGTCCGCCGGCGGACTGTGGCTCTTTTTCCGCCGCAAGCAGTGGCTCTGAGCCCGCGGGTCAGGCCAGGGCCAGCTCACTGGTCGTCTGCCAGGCGGGCGGCTCGGGCATGCAGGTAGCGCTGTTGCGGGAAGCTGGTCGTCCGCCGGGCCGCCGCCTGGTAGGAGTCGCGCGCCGCCGCGCGATCGCCGGCCATCTCCAGCAGATGCGCGCGGACCGCGTGGAGCCGGTGGTCCCCGACGATCCGCTCGTCGGCCTCGAGCTTTCCGAGCAGGTCAAGCCCCGCGCGGGCGCCTCGGACCATGGCCACCGCGACGACGTGGTTCAGCGCCACCACGGGGTTATCGGAGGTCCGCATCAGCAGCTCATACAGCGCCACGATCTGTGGCCAGTCGGTCGCCTCGGCGCTCGGCGCTTCGTCGTGGATCGCGGCGATCGCCGCCTGCAGCTGGTACGGGCCGGTTGCCCCCCGAGAAAGCGCGTCCGTGATGAGCGCCACGCCCTCAGCGATGGAGTCGGCGTTCCAGAGGCTTCGATCCTGCTCGGCCATCGGGATCAACTCGCCATCCGGCCCGGTGCGCGCCGGCCGCCGCGCGTCGGTGAGCAGCATCAGCGCGAGCAGCCCCGTCACCTCGCCATTCCCGGGCAGCTGGCGGTGGACCATGCGGGCCAGCCGGATCGCCTCGGCCGACAGCTCAGTGCGCTGCAGGCTCTGCCCTGACGTGCTGGCGTAGCCCTCGTTGAAGATCAGGTAGACCACGTGGAGAACCGCGCCGAGCCGTTGCGTGCGCTCCGAGCCCGGGGGCACGCCGAATGGCATACCGCTGTCCTTGATGCGCTGCTTGGCCCGGCTGATGCGTCGGGTCATGGTCGCCTCCGGCACCAGGAACGCCCGGGCGATCTCGGCGGTGGTCAAGCCGCCGACCGCCCGCAGGGTCAGCGCAATCTGCGATGCCGGCGACAGCGCGGGGTGACAGCACATGAACAGCAGGATGAGGGTGCGGATTGTCCGGGATGCCATCCTTCGGCCACTGCATGGCGGCCGCGAGGAGCGCCTCTTGCGTGGCGTCCTCGGCGCTGTCGAAATGCCCGTAACGCCGTACCACCGCGCCGAGGACCTGCGGCGCCAGTCGCCGCAGCAGGTCCTCGACCTCGGCGTCATCCACGGCGGCGATCAGAGCTCCAGATCGGCCTGGGAATCGGCGATCGGCCGTACGTCCGCGACGGCGCTCGCGGCGACATAGTCCGGAGCCGGGCAGGTCGCCAGCCGGGCGGCGATCTCAGTCGCCCGGTCGAAGCTCTCACACTCCACGACCCAGTAGCCGGCGAGGACCTCCTGGGTTTCGGCATACGGCCCGTCCGTCACGACCGGATCACCGCTCTGCAACTGGATTCTCCTGGCGTGGACCGGAGCGGCCAGACCTCGCGTATCGACCAGCTCTCCGGACTCCACCAGGTCCTTGGTGAACGACTCCATGAACGCGCCCATCGCCGCGACGTCCTCCGCGGACCAGGCCGGCTTGTCGGTGGCCTTCCCCGCCATGGCGTCGTAGTCCTGCTGCGAGCCGTACATCAAGATCATGTACTTCAAGATCGCTCCTCTCTGCTGGCACCTCTCCCGTGCCTCTCACAGAGACGTCGAGGCCACCGGCCCGTCCCGGACATCACCCGCCGCACGCGCCCTGGACACACAGAGCCTAGTACCTAGAGGCCCTCCTCGAGCACGGGGCGTGGCGTGTGACAATGCGGCTGCCGGACCGGGGTGGAGAAGCCGAAGCCGGGCAGGGAGGGCGCCACCACGTGGAAGGCGTCGCCGGGGTCGCCGCCGTGGGCGCGGGGGTCGGCCAGCGGCCCGACGATCTCCAGGAACTCCACGACCGAGCTGGGATAGCCGTGGACGATCAGCAGCGGCAGCGCGGCGGGCTCGGGCGAGCGGACGTGCAGGAAATGGATCGTCTGCCCGTCGATCGTGGTGGTGAACTGCGGGAACTGGTTCAGCCTGGCCTCCTGGGCGCGCCAGTCGTAGCCGCTGCGCCAGTGCTCGGCGAGCTGCTCCAGGTAGCCGAGCGGGACGCCGCGGCTCCAGCCGGCCCCTGGCGACTCGTCGGGCCAGCGGGTGCGGGCCAGCCGGTCGGCCAGGTCGTCCAGGTCGGCCTGGGAAACCTCGATGCGGAACGGGCGGATGCCGTCGTCAGCCATGCGTCTCCCTTCCGTGGTCCTGCAGGACGGGGCCACGCTACCGGGCAATGCGGAACATTTTGCTTCCGCAATCGCTGGTACGATCCAGCAATGCTGGAGACCTCGGCGCGGCTGCTGCGCCTGCTGTCACTGCTGCAGGCCCGCCCCGGCTGGAGCGGCCCGGAGCTGGCCGAGCGGCTCGGGGTGACCACCCGGACCGTCCGCAACGACGTCGAGCGGCTGCGCAGCCTCGGCTACCCGGTGCACGCCAGCCCCGGGGTGGGCGGCGGCTACCGGCTTGGCGCCGGCGCGGCCCTGCCGCCGCTGCTGCTGGACGACGAGGAGGCCGTCGCGGTCGCTGTCGGGCTGCGGACCGCCGCCAACGGCACCGTGACCGGCATCCAAGAGACCTCGGTGCGCGCGCTGGCCAAGCTCGAACAGGTGCTGCCGTCGCGGCTGCGCCACCGGATCCAGGCGGTGCAGACGGCCACCGTCGGGATCCCCGCCGGCGGCCCCACCGTGGACGCCGAGGTGCTGACCGCCATCGCCGGTGCCTGCCGCGACCACCAGCGGCTGCGTTTCGACTACCGCGACCACGACGGCTCGGCCAGCGCCCGCACCGTCGAACCGTACCGCCTGGTGCACGATCGCGGCCGTTGGTACCTGGTGGCATGGGACGTCGACCGGGCGGACTGGCGCACCTTCCGCGCCGACCGGGTCGCACCCCGCATCCCGACCGGCCCGCGCTTCGCACCGCGCGATCCACCCGGCAGCGACGTCGCCACCTGGCTGCTGCGGGGCGTGGGAGCGGCGACGTGGCGCTACCGGGCGCGGGTCTGCGTGCATGCGCCGGCCGCGCTCGTGGCCGCGCGGCTGCCGCCCGCGGTGCTGGTGGAGGCGGTCGACGACGACACCTGCATCGTCAACGTCGGCTCCGACACGCCGCAGCTGCTCGCGGTCTGGTTGGGGATGCTCGACGCCGACTTCGAGGTCCGCGAGCCTCCCGAGCTCGTCGAGCAGCTCGCCGCGCTGGCCGACCGCTACCACCGCGCGATCTCCAAACCGGGCGACGTTCACCCTTGCAAAGACTGCCGAGCGCGTCGCCCAACTCCTTGGCGGCCGGCTGCAGTGTGACCCGAAGCCGGGTCGCCGGGTCAGGCCAGACTCTCGCGCCAGGAGCGGTGCAGGTCGGCGTAGTGGCCCGTGGTGGCCAGCAACTCCTCTGGAGGGCCGTCCTCGACGATGCGCCCCTGATCGAGCACCAGGACGCGGTCGGCGATCTCCACCGTCGACAGCCGGTGGGCGATGATCATCGCGGTCCGCTCCGCGAGGATTGTGCGCAGGGCTCGCTGGACGTGCCGCTCGCTCGGCACGTCCAGCGAGGAGGTCGCCTCATCGAGGATCAGCACTGCCGGGTCGGCGAGGAACGCCCGCGCGAAGGCGACGAGCTGGCGCTGGCCCGCCGACAGCCGGCCACCGCGCTTGCTGACCTCGGTGTCGTAGCCGTCCGGGAGCGCGGCGATGAACTCGTGCGCGCCGATGGCGCGGGCGGCCTCCTCGATCTCGGCACGGGTCGCACCGGGCCGCCCGAACGCGACGTTGTCGGCCACCGTGCCGCCGAACAGGAAGCTCTCCTGGGTCACCAGCACCACCGCGCGGCGCAGGTCGCGCTCAGCGAGGTCGCGCAGGTCGATGCCGTCGAGCGTGACCCGGCCGTCGTCGGGGTCGTAGAAGCGCGCCAGCAGCCGCGCGATGGTCGTCTTGCCCGCGCCGGTCGCGCCGACCAGCGCAACCGTCTGCCCGGCGGGGACCTCCAGGTCGAGGCGCGGGATCACCGTCCGGTCGCCGCGGTAGCCGAAGCTCACCCTGCTGAAGCGCACCGTGCCAGCGGCCGCGCGCAGGGCGACCGGATGCTCAGGCTCCGCCACCGATGGCGCCTCCTCGAGCACGCCGGCGAGTTTCTCCACCGCGGCGCCGGCCGATTGCAGCGAGTTGTAGAACTGGCTGAGCTCCTGCATCGGCTCGAAGAAGCGCCGCAGGTACAGCAGGAACGCGGCCAGCACCCCGACCGTCATGCGATGGTCGAGCACCCGCTGGGCGCCGTAGAGCAGCACCACCGCGATGATGGTGTTGCCGAGCAGCTTGATGCCCGGCCCGTAGAGCGCCAGCAGGCGGTACGAGCGGGCGTTGGCCTGCCGGTAGCGCTCGTTCAGCCCGTCGAAGATCTCCTGGTTGCGCGGCTCGCGGCGGAACGCCTGCACCGCGCGGATGCCTCCGAGCGACTCGCTGAAATGGACGATCACCAGGGCGATCGCCTCCCGTGTGCGCCGGTACGCGACCGCCGAATTGCGGCGGAACCAGGCCGACAGCCACAGCAGCGGCGGGAAGGCCGCCAGAGTCACCAGGCCGAGCGGGAGGTCGAGCAGCAGGATGATGACCGTGATGCTGATGATCGACAGCACCGCGGTGGCGAGCTCCTCGAGGCCGCCGTCGAGCATCTCGGTGATGGCGTCCATGTCCGAGGTGAGCCGCGAGATCACCCGTCCCGAGGTGTAGCGCTCGTGGAACGCCACGCTGAGCCGCTGGAAGTGGTCGAACACGCGGTTGCGCAGGTCGAGCAGGATCTCCTGACCGAGCCGCCCGGTCAGCAGCAGGAACAGCCGCAGCGTGGTGGCCTGCAGCAGCGCCGCCGCGGTCAGCAGCCCGACGATCACCAGCAGCGGGCCGGCATCGCCGCCCGCCAGCGCCGGCGGGATGCCACGGTCGATGCCCACTTTGACCAGGTAGGGCCCGGCCATGGCGGCGCCGTTCTCCACCAGCACCACCGCCACCGCCAGGGCGATGAGCCGCCGGCGCGGGCGCAGCAGCACGCCGAGGAGCCGCCGGCTGCGCGCCCGTAGGAAGACCGAGAGGCCGCCGGGGAGCTGGTCCACGTCCTCGCTGGCGACCCCTCGCCACTGCTCGACCTGCGTCCACCGGGGGGCTAACGCTCGGCCTTGCTTCGCCCTCTGGTGCCTCGGCCCGGGCCTCGCTCTTGCGCCCCCCGGACCCCCTGGCAGGCTCACGAGGCGCGGGCCTCGGCGCCGTGCGGGTCCTGGGACGAGTCCTGGGAGAGGATCGCGCGGTAGGCCGGCACCGACTCGAGCAGGTCGTGGTGGGTGCCGACGGCGCTGACGGTGCCGCCCTCGAGCAGCGCCACCCGGTCGGCCAGCGCCAGCGTCGAGGGCCGGTGCACGACCACCAGCCCGGTGGTGTCGCGCAGCACGCGCGCCAGCGCCTCCTCGACCAGCGCCTCGGTGTGCACGTCGAGGGCTGACAGGGGGTCGTCGAGGACCAGCACCCGCGGGCGGGTGAGCACCGAGCGGGCGAGTGCGAGCCGCTGGCGCTGACCGCCGGAGAGGCTGAGGCCCTGCTCGCCGATGCGCGTGTCCAGCCCCCACGGCAGCTCGAAGACGAACTCCGCCCTGGCGACCTCGAGGGCCGATGCGATCTCCGCGTCGCTGGCCTCGGCGACGCCGAGCAGGAGGTTCTCGCGCACGCTCGCCGAGAACAGGATCGGCTCCTCGAAGCCGACGGAGACGGCCCGGCGCAGCGACTCCAGCCGCAGGTCCCGGAGGTCGTGGCCGTCGAGGGTGACGCGACCCTCGGTGACGTCGTACAGCCGCGGCACCAGCGAGACCAGCGTGGTCTTGCCGGAGCCGGTGGCGCCGGCCAGGGCCACAGTCTCCCCCGGCTCGACCTCGAGCCAGACGTCCCGCAGGACCGGGCGCGCGCTGCCGGGGTAGCTGAAGCCCACGCCCTCGAAGCGCAGCCTGCCCTCGGCGCGCGTCAGCACCACTGGCGCGTACGCGCCGCCGCTGTCACGCGGGCTGCCTGGCCGCCGGTCGACGATCTCCGGCCGGGTGTCGAGCACCTCGTAGACGCGCTCGGCGGCGGTGGCCGCCTCCTGGCCGATCGCGAGGATCCAGCCGAGCGCGTCGATCGGCCAGACCAGCAGGAGCTGCAGCGACAGGAAGGCGACCAGCCCGCCGAGGCTGAGCAGCCCGCGGGCGACCGCCAGGGCGCCGAGGCACAGCACCAGCGCCAGCGCCAGGTTCGGGATGACGTCGAGCAGCGTCCAGAAGCGGGCGCGGAGCCGCACGGCCTGCAGCCAGGAGCCGGCGAGCCGCCGCGCCGCGGTGTCGAAGCGCTCGTCCACCAGCTCGCGGCGGCCGAACGCCTTGACGACGCGGACGCCCACCGTCGACTCCTCGACCACGGTTGCCAGGTCGCCCTGCTGGTCCTGCACGCGCCGGGAGATGCCGAGGTAGTGGCGGGCCCAGTGCCTCGAGATCCAGGCGATCGGCAGCGTCGACACCAGCACTACCAGGCCGAGCGAGAGCGACAGGCGCAGGAGCAGCAGCAGCACGGTGACGTAGGTGAGCAGGTTCACCACCAGGAAGATCAGCCCGAAGCCGATGAACCGCCGGATGACGCTGAGGTCGGTGACGGCACGCGACAGGAGCTGGCCGGACTGCCAGCGATCGTGGAAGGACACCGGCAGACGCTGCAGGTGTCGGTAGAGGTCGCTGCGGATGGCGGTCTCCATGCCCAGGACCGCGCTCGACTGGATCCAGCGCCGCACAAAGGTGAGGAAGGCCTCAACGGCCCCGAGGCCGAAGGCGAGCAGCGCGAGGGGCAGCAGCAGGCTGCGCTCGCCCCTGGCGACCGCTCCGTCGACGATCGCCTTGGTCACCAGGGGGACAACGATGCCGGCGCCCACGCCGAGCAGCGCCGCGGCGAGCATCGTGAGCATCTGGAGCCGGTAGGGCCGCACGTAGGACCGTGTTCGCCAAAGTCCCTGCAGCCTTCGCGCTCTGGTTCCTGATGCCACCACACGACCATACGCCGCCATGAAGGACGAAGCACCCGAATTAGCGGCGCAGCCACTGGGCTCAGCTGCCGGAGGACAGTGCGCCGCGGCGGTCGGGCGATGCGGGGACGGCGGGCGTGCCCCCGCGCAGCCAGCTGGCCAGGGCCGGCCAGTCGACCATGACGATCAGGACGGTGGTGGCCATCGGCCAGTAGTCCAGGCGCATGGTGACCCAGATGCCGGCGTGCAGCGCGATCACCGCCGGCACCAGCAGCCAGGCGAGCCGCGGCCGCCACAGCGCCAGCGGGAAGCCCAGCTCGACGGCGAGCGTCGCGGCGGCCAGCAGGTGGGCGAGCCAGGGCCGGTCCGCGACGAACAGGGCGGCCGCGTTGGGCCGCGCCTGGGCGTCGCTGGAGGCATACAGTACCCAGCGCAGGTTCCCGCTGGTCACCCAGCCCGGCCCGGCGTGCAGCAGCTTCGCCAGGCCGGTGAAGAAGTAGGCGCCGCCGACCACCGCCATGGCGGTCCACACCGGCCAGCCGAAGCGCCACGAGGGGGCGGGCACCCCCGCTCGGGGTCCCGAGGACGGTCCCGAGGACGGTCCCGAGGACGGTCCCGCTCGGGGTTCCGCGGCGCCGCCGCGGCCAAGGCTCGCGTCCAGCGACCACGCCTCCCCGGCTGGCGACGGCAGTAGCGGCAGCAGGCACAACAGCAGCAGCACGTCGTTGTGGACGGTCTTGCCGAGGCTCGAGGTCATCGCCACCAGCGGCAGCGCGAGCAGCCACGCCAGCGGCAGGGTCAGCCGGGTGCGCAGGCCGACCGTTGCCAGCGCCGCCGCCGCGACGGCGAGCACCTGGACGGGCAGCACCACCGCGGGCGGCGGCATCGCCGCCAGCAGCTTCATGAAGGAGATCGGCCGGAACAGCGCCGCCGGCTGGTGCGCCAGGTCCAGGTAGGGCCCGGTCACCAGCCGCACGGTGAGCACCCCGCCGAGCCCGATGCGCAGCGCCGCCAGCCGCCGCGGGTCCCCCGGCCGGAACAGCCACGCGTCGACCGCGCGGAGCGCCGCCGCGAGCCTAGCCACCAGCGCCTCCGGAGGTCCGGACCGCTCCGTCCACGCAGGTGTAGCCGAGCGTGCGGCGCGGCGGCGCGCCACGGTGGCCGACCCGCCGCGACACGTCCACCTCGATCCGGTAGATGCGCACCGCGCGGACCTGGACGCCGCGCGCCCGCACGGCGTCCGCCCAGGCACGGCAGACCGCCGCCTGCTCGCCCGGCGCCAGCTTGGAGTAGCCCTTCAGTACCTGCACGTCACCCTGGTAGCGCACGGGCAGGTCGGCGAAGCGGATGGGCTGCTCGCGGCCAGCCGCGTCGACCGTCACCGCCTGCCAGGAGCGCTGCTCGGCGCTGCGGGCGTCGGCGAACAGCCGCCAGCCGGTGAGCGGCCACGCCTCGATCCCGACCAGCCCCGCCACCACGAACACGACCAGGTACGCCCAGACGAAGCGGCGCGCCCAGGGCGCCACTGATCTGGCTTCCGGCCGGATGCGCTCCATGCGGGCAAGCTACCGCAGCGGGCTCAGTAGCGCGCCGTGGGGATGGCGGCGACCAGCGGGGCGACGTCGACGTTGCCGCCGGTCAGGATGACGCCGGCGCGCCGCGCCCGGACGGCGCCGCTGCGCAGCGCGGCCAGTGGCAACGCGGCGGTCGGCTCGATGAGCTGCTTGGTACGCGACCACGCGAGCACAAGGGCGTCGCGCAGCTCGTCCTCGCTGACGGTGACGATCTCGTCGACCAGCCGGCGCATCACCTCGAAGGGCCGCTCCCCCACCCACAGTGAGCGCACGCCGTCCGCCAGCGTGGCCGGCGGGTGCGGCAGCGCGACCCGCCGGCCCGCGGCCAGGGAGGCCTGCGCGTCGGCGGCGGTGGCCGGCTCGACCCCGACCACCCGGGTGGCGGGCGAGCGGCCCTTGACCGCCGCGGCGGTGCCGCTGATCAGCCCGCCGCCCCCCACGGGCACCACCACCACGTCCAGCCCGGCTGCCTGCTCGAGCAACTCCAGCGCGGCGGTCCCCTGCCCGGCCATCACGTCCAGGTCGTCGAAGGGATGGACCAGGTGGAGCCCGCGCTCCTCGGCGAGCCGCCGCACCACCGCCTCGCGCGAGCTGGCGGTGACGCCCTCGGTGATCACCTCGGCGCCGTAGCCGCGGGTGGCCGCGACCTTGGCGGGGTTGGCGCCGGCGGGCATGACCACCACCGCGTGGCCGCCGGTCTCGGCGGCGGCCAGCGCGACCGCCTGGCCGTGGTTGCCGGAGCTGACCGCGATCACGCCGCGGGCGCGGGTCGCCTGGTCGAGCGAGAGCAGCGCGTTGAAGGCCCCGCGCGCCTTGAACGCCCCGACCCGCTGCAGGTGCTCGGCCTTGGCTACCACCTCGCAGCCGAGCTCGCGGTCCAGCAGCCGCGAGGTGAGCACCGGGGTGCGGTGCACCCGCCCGGCGATCCGCGCCGCGGCCGCCTCGACCTCGGCGAGCCCAAAGGTGGGCGTGGCCCGGGACGCGGGCCTCATCCCGCGGCCGCCACGACCGCGCGGGCGGCCCGGTCGGCGTCCTCGGCGCCCACCTCGTAGTAGAAGGCCAGCCGGACCTGGTCCGGGCCGCTGACCCCGGCCAGCACGCCGAGGTCGGCCAGCCGCTTCACCAGGCCTGGGCCGTCGGTGCCGAAGGCCCCCGCGGCCAGCGGCACCATGTTGGTCTCGACCTCGGCGGGACTCACGCTGCCGGGCACGGCCGCCGCGGCCGTCTCGGCGGTGCGCCTGGCGTTGGCGTGGTCCTCGGCCAAGCGGTCCACCATCCGCTCGAGGGCGACCAGCGCGGCCGCCGCCAGCACCCCCGACTGGCGCATGCCGCCGCCGAGCAGCTGGCGCTCGCGGCGGGCCCGCTCCACCAGCTCGCGGTCGCCGACCACGGCCGACCCGACCGGCGCGGCCAGGCCCTTGGAGAAGCACACCGAGAGGCTGTCGAACAGGCGGCCATAGCGATCCAGCGGCACGCCGCTGGCGACGTGCGCGTTCCAGATGCGCGCGCCGTCGCAGTGCAGACGCAGCCCGCTGCCGTCGGCAACCGCCCGCAGCTCCTCCAGGGTCTCGAGCGGCCAGACCGAGCCGCCGCCGCGGTTATGCGTCTGCTCCACGGCGATCGCGCTGGTGGGCACGCCGTACTCCGCCGAGCGGACGCGCTCGCGAACCTGGTCCGGGTCGAGCAGGCCGCGTGGCCCGGTGAGAGTGTGGAACTGGACGCCGCTGAGCAGCGCGCCGGAAGCGGATTCGTGCCACAGGAGGTGGTTGGCCTCGTGCAGCAGGCACTCGGTGCCCGGCGGCGCGGCCAGCCGCAGGCAGATCTGGTTGCCCATGGTGCCGGAGGGCACGAACAAGGCGGCTTGGACGCCGAACCGCTCGGCGACGGCCGCCTCCAGCCGCTTGGTGGTCGGGTCCTCGTGCCAGAGGTCGTCGCCGACCTCGGCCTCGGCCATGGCCCGGCGCATGGCCGGGGTGGGCCGCGTCATGGTGTCCGAGCGCAGATCGATAGCCATGCCCGCGATTGTGACACCCCGCCAGCAGGTACCACGGAACGATCTTGACCCTGGGGGGCCGTGGGGGAGCGAGCTCCCCCCACATCGATAACCCCCGCTACTCTCGTGTGAGAATCTGCCGTCACGCTCGACGCACGTCACGCTCGACGCACCCACGAGGAGCCATGCCCACCAACTCGGAGACACTGGAGATCACCGGCCACGTGATCGACTCGATGCTGTTCACCCGCATCCTCGACCAGGTGCGGGCGGGTTTGTGCGATTACGAGATCGTCGAATTCAGGGTCGGCCGCACGCCCACCGACCCGTCCTATGCCCGCCTGCTGGTCAAGGCAGACGACCCGGAGCAGCTCGAGCACATCGTCGGCTCGCTCATGGGGCTGGGCATGACCCGCATGGAGGCCGGCGAGGCCACGCTGGTCCCCTCCGAGATGGATGGCGTGCTGCCCGACGGCTTCTATTCCTCCACCAACCTGGAGACCGAGGTCCGCAGTGGCGGCGCCTGGTACCGGGTGGAGAACCCCGAGATGGACTGCGCCATCGTGGTCAAGGAGGGCCACGCCCGCACCGTGCCCATGAGCGACGTGCTCAAGGGCGACCCGGTGGTGGTGGGCAGCCGCGGCATCCGCGTGCAGCCGCGCGACCGCGGCCGCTCCGGCGAGGTCTTCGAGTTCATGTCGTCCCAGGTCTCCAGCGAGAAGCCGCAGGCGCTGATCGTCCGCAAGGTGGCGGCCGCGATGCGGGCCACCAAGCAGCGTGGCGAGCGCATCCTGTGGGTCGCCGGCCCGGCGGTGATCCACACCGGCGCCGCCAGCGACGTGGTGCGCCTGATCAGAGCCGGCTACATGGACGTGCTGTTCGCCGGCAACGCGCTCGCCGCCCACGACATCGAGGGCGCCCTGTACGGCACCTCGCTGGGCGTGAACCTGTCCGAGGGCATCGGCGTCGAGCACGGCCACGAGCATCACATCCGCGCTATCAACACCATCCGCCGCTGTGGCTCGATCGCCAAGGCGGTGGAGCAGGGCGTGCTCACCTCCGGCATCATGCACGCCTGCGTGCAGCACGGGGTGGAGTTCGCGCTGGGAGGGTCGGTCCGGGACGACGGCCCGCTGCCTGACACGATCACCGACGTGATCGAGACGCAGCGCGCCATGCGCTCGCTGCTCCCGGGCGTGGGCTACGCGATCATGGTGGCGACCATGCTGCACTCGATCGCCACCGGCAACCTGCTGCCCGCCTCGGTGCCGCTGGTCTGCGTCGACATCAACCTGTCCACGGTCACCAAGCTGGCCGACCGCGGCTCGACCCAGGCCACCGGCGTCGTCACCGACGTCGGCCTCTTCCTCGGCGCCCTCGCCGATGAGCTGACCTAGAACTAACCACCAAAGACGAGGATGGCACAGGCGCTCTTCGGGATCAGGGTGAGGCAATCCGTCAGGAACTGCCCGACCGATCAAACCTGTGCTCTGCGGCGTGCTCCTCGAGGTAGGAGAGGTAGCGGGCGCGCAGCAGGACGGCGAGCTCGGGGCTGACCGCCTCTTGACGGTAGTGGGTGAACAGGTGGACCAGCTCGCGGATCGCGTCGATGGGGTCGAAGGCGGCCCAGTCGGTGTTCGCGTCCTCGGTGTCGGGCAGGTGCTCGGCGAGCTCCCACAGGAAGCGGACGTCGCGGCGCTCCCGCGCCAGCTGCAGCGCCCAGTCCCGGAGCGTGGTCAGGTCCTGTGCCTCGAGGAACTCGCGGTAGTCATCGGTATCGGTATCGGTATCGGTCATAGGGCTGCTCATCCTACCCGATGTGGCGCTCGCGCGGCCCCACCACGTGGAGGCTCGGCTCGGCGGGCAGAGCGAACGAGAACATCGAGCCGTGGCCGAGCCGGCTCGACACCCAGATGCGGCCGCCCATCGCCTCCACCAGCCGCTTGGCCAGGTACAGCCCCAGCCCGGCGCCGCCCTGCTCCCGCGTCAGGTAGTGGCCGCCGCGGTGGAAGCGCTCGAAGATGCGCGGCTGCTCGTCGATCGGGATGCCCGGGCCGGAGTCGCGCACTTCGAACACCACCTCGCGGCCCTGCGGCACCACCCGCACCTCCACCGGCTCGTGCGGCGGCGAATAGCGCAGCGCGTTGGATAAGAGATTCGCCAGCACCTGGTCGGTGCGCATCCAGTCACCACGGCAGTACACCGCGTGGCTCGGCACGATCACGGTGACCACGCGCGCCGGGTCCTCGCTGGTGAAGCGGTCCACCACCTGCCGGACCAGGTCGATGGCGTCGATCGCGGTGGAGTCGACCAGGCCGGCGCCGGTCTCCAGGCGGGTCACCTCCAGCAGGTCCTCGATCAGCCGCTCCAGCCGCTGCGACTGCATCAGCATGAGCTTGTAGTACTCGTGGCGGCGTTCCTGGGTGAAGTCACGGTCCTCGCGCAGCAGCGTCATCAGGAAGCCCTTGATCGGCGTCAGCGGGGTGCGCAGCTCGTGCGAGACGCTGGCGACGAAGTCCGCCTTGAGCTCGTCGGTCTGCCGCTCGCGGGTGACGTCGCGGACTACGACCACGTCGGATTCCATCTCGCCGTTGGAGCCCGTGATCGGCGCGTGGGCGTAGTTGATCCAGCGCGCCACGCCGTCCTTGTTGAGCACCGAGGCGTCCCGGACCTCCTCACGGCCGGACTTGGCGGCCGCCAGGATAGGGCAGTCGGCGGCGCACATGTCCACGCCCTCGGTGTCGCGGGCGCGCAGCAGATTGAAGCACCTCTGCCCGACCGCCTCCTCCTCGTCGTAGCCGGTGAGCGCCTGCATGGCCGGGTTCCACGAGCGCACGGTGCGGTCGGGACCGACCGTGTAGATCCCGTCGGTGGAGTGGCCGACGATGTCCCGCAGCGCCGCCCGCTCGCTCTCGGCCTCGCGGTACAGCTGCTCATTGAGCAGCGCGGCCGCGCCCTGGTTGGCGAGTGTGAGCAGGGTCTCGCGGTCGTTGGAGGTGAAGTCGGCGTCGACCTGTGGGCCGTACGCGACCGCGTAGCCCACTACCCGCCCGTCGGCCTCCATCATCACCATCGCGCTGCGCGGCCAGCGCGAACGGGTGATGTAGCCTTTGGCTGCCTGCTCCCAGGCGCTCGCGGACGGCGATACCTTGAGCCGGTCGGTCCTCCCGCTGGTTGAGATGACGTCGAGCAGGCCGTCCTCGGGACGGCCGAGGAACACCGCCGCGCCCTCGCAGTTGAGGACCCCGGCCACCTGCGCGACGAACTCGTGCCAGACGTCGGTGTCGCCCAGCCGGCTGGAGAGCGCTCGCCCCGCCGCGTACAGCGAGTGCATGCGCTGGCCCTGCTCGAGGCCGCGCGCCCAGGCGCGGTTGCCGACGAAGCTCAGCCCGATCGGCACCACCAGCAGCGGCAGCAGCGCCTTGTCGTGGGTGAGCAGGGCGGCGATCACCAGGCCGTAGGCGGTGCTCGCGGCCCAGCCCGCGGCGGTCACCGGCGCGGCCCGCCGCCAGCAGTGACCGAAGCGCTCGCCGGACGACAGGCTCACCACCGCCGAGACCATGGAATGGTTGATCAGGAAGAACGCCGCCATCGCCGGGATCCAGGCGATCATCAGCGTGGGGTGGAAGCGGCCGCCGGACGCGGGCACCTCCACCGCGCCGAATGGCTGCCAGTCAGTGATCAGTACTGTCAGGGCAGAGCTCACCACTGCGGCCGCCGCCACCGCGAGCACGTGCGTGGAGACGTTGAACAGCCGCTTGACGAGCTGCGGCTGGATGAGGCACTGGCTGATCGCGATGCCGCCCGTCGTGGCCACGACCAGCAGCGGCGTCTTGATGAACACGACGCCGAGCACAATGACCATGTCCGCGACGTTTACCGAGAAGCGGTGGTTACGAATGGGCACTTTAACGGCGAACTGCGCCAGCATGACAAGCGCGGCGGTGAAGAGCAGGGCAGGCCAGAGGACGCCCCAGTCGCGGCGCTGCACCTCGTGGACCGCACCGGGCAGGACGGCCACGACGACCGCGAGCCCGACCACGCCGCTGGCCCAGATGAGCAGCCAGGCCGGCTTGGGCAGAGCAGTACGCCGACTTGCCGGGGCCGGCGGCGGGTCGCTCACCCGCGCGCCGCCCGGCCGGCCCGACGGCAGTCGGCTGCTCCCGATCACGGGATCGGGCGAGGGACTGGTTCGGTCAGGATCACGGGTGCCAAACTAGCCGATCACGTCAGGTTGTCAATGCAGGGCGTGGCCCTGGGTCATGCGATCAGCACGCGCGGTCCCACACGACGGACTTGGTCCTGGCGCGGTCCCACACGACGGACTTGGTCGAGCCCGCGCGGCGAGCAGCAGCAAGCATTGTTCCTCCTTGTTTGCGTGCGGTTTGGGAAACCGACGACGCAGCGGCGATGGGTGGTTGAGCCTGACGATTTTCTTTCCGCTCGCGCAGCTATGCAAATGTCGGGTGGGTTGGAAGCGCAACAATTGTGACTCTAGGACACCTAGACACTCTTTGCCAGTTATCTTCCTACCGGGCGCGAGCTGCGGCGCAGAGCTCTCCACGCCGCCTGTGTGGGAGGAAGATGGCAACCCTTTGGTCTGTAGTCAAGGGCGTCGTCGCCAAATCGGTGCATTCCCCTGGCAGACCCTGAAATCGTTCGTTCGCATTACATGGCGTCGACCCGGTCGCGCGGGACGCGCGGCGCGAGCGCGGCCTCTTCGGCGAGCAGCGCGCGCATAGCCGCGCCCGACCCACCGACTGGCGCGACCACACACCAGTCGGCGCCCGCCTGTTTGAGCTCGGCCAGCCGGCCGGCGACGGTGGCCGGGTCGCCGGCGACGGTCCTGGCCACCGTGTCCGCCGGGCGGCTGAGACCCCAGCGCGACAGCAGCCTCCGGGCCTCGGCGGCGTCCTCCCCCACCAGGACCTGCCCGCCCCAGGTGCCGGCGACCTCGCCGGGGTCGCGGCCCGCGTCCTCGGCGGCGCGGCGCACCTCGACGAATGCCGCGGTGAGCTCCTCTGGGGTCAGGGCCCAGCCGTTCCAGCCGTCGGCGAGGCGGCCGGCGAGGCCGCGCGCGCGGTGGCCCGCACCGCCGACCCAGACCTCGGCGACGTCCCGCCCCACGCCCGGGCCGCGCAGGGCCGAGACCGAGCGCACCAGCTCGGCCGCGCGCTTGGCCGGGTCCTGGTGGTAGGGCAGCCCGAACGCCTCGTTCTCGGCACGGTTAAGGGCGTCGCCCATGCCGACCCCGACGATCAGCGGGGCTCCGGCCACCTGCGCCACCGTGGTCGTCATGTGCGCCAGCAGCGCCGGCGGCCGCAGCCCCGCGCGGGTGACCAGCGTCCCCAGCCGAAAGGGACGGCCGGTGTCGGGCCCGCCGCCGGCCTCGCTCCTGGACGCCGCTGCCGTTGGCCCCTCGCCCACCCGGGCCGCCAGGGCGGCCAGCAGCGTCCAGCACTCCAGGGCGGGACGGCCGCGCCGGCTGAGCGGCCAGAGGTGGTCCAACAGGAAGGCCCCGGCGAAGCCGAGCCGGTGGGCTAGGTCAAGGGCCGCCAGCGCCGCCGCCGGCTGCTGGCGGAATTGCGGCAGGGTGACACCGAGGGCGGGCAGCTCGGGTGGCAGCGCCTTACCCCCCTGTCCGCAGCGACAGGATGGCCGCGCCCACCAAGCCCGCCTCGGAGCCGAGCCGGGCCGGCACCACCGGCGGCAGCTCGCGGTGGTGGAGCCCGAAGGCGTAGCGCTCAAGGTTGGCCCTGGCGGGCACCAGCAGCAGGTCACCCGTGGCCACCAGTCCCCCGCCGATCACCACCAGCTCAGGGTCGAAGAGGTTGACCAGCGAGGCGATCCCGACGCCGAGCCAGAAGCCGAGGCGCTCGAACAGCTCGCGCGCCACCTGGTCACCCTCCCGGGCCGCCTGGAACACCACTTCGCCGGTGACCTCCTCCGGCGACCCGGCGAGCTGGGCCAGCCGGCCGCCCGGGTCGGCCCGCGCCGCCTCGCGGCCAGACCGCCCCAGCGCGGACCCGGACGCCATCGCCTCGAGGCAGCCGCGATTGCCGCAGGCACACGGGTAGCCGTCAGGGTCGACGATCATGTGGCCCGGCTCCGCGCCAAGCCCCGCGCTCCCGCGGTAGAGCTGGCCGCCGAGCAGCAGCCCCCCGCCGATCCCGGTGCCCACGGTGAGCAGCACCATGTGGTCGCTGCCGACGCCCGCGCCGAAGCGCGCCTCCGCCCAGGCGGCGGCGTTGGCGTCGTTGTCGACTACCGTCGGCAGCCCGGTGGCCTCGTACAGCAGCCGCCGCAGGGAGAGGTCCCGGTAGGCGTTGTGAGGCGCCCAGCGGTTGCGGCCGCTCGGCCACTCGACCAGGCCGGCGGCGCCGACCCCGATCGCCTCAACGGCCGGGTGGTGGGCGCGCAGGTCCTCGATGGCGCCGAGCATGGCCGAGACGGTGGCTGGCTCGTCGTTCATCGGCGTGGGCACCAGGGCGCGCTCGATGATCTGGCCGTGCGCGGTCACCACGCCGGCGGCGATCTTGGTGCCGCCGATGTCGATGCCGATCGCCTGGGGATCCTGGTGATGCGGCGGCAGCGCGGCATCCGCGGACGCCGCGCCCGTTGCACCCGTTGTACCGGTTACGGCGCCGGGTCGCTCTGGCAACTCGCGTTCCATGGGCACCTACCGCTCCATTCCGCTCAGTCGGTTGCGGCCGCCGGTGTCCAGGTAGCAGCTCACCACCACCGGCCGCTCGGCCTGAAGGTCGCTCAGGGCTCGGAGTTGCTCGGTCAGTGTCGATCGCAGCACGAGGACCCCCTTTCGCGCTTCGCCCGCTCGCTCGGCGAGGAGCCGGGGCGGCCGGCGCCGCCAGCCGCCAGCTTGGCCCTAGCCGATGTCGATGCGCTGCAGACCGGGCGCACGGTGCCCGTCCCTCTCGCCCGGGTCGACCAGAGCGCGGAACGCCGCCAGCAGCTCGGCACCCGCCTTGAGCAGGTGCTCGACCGCCTCGGGCCGGGCCTCGCGCAGCGCGGCGATGCCCATGCACAGCGGGCAGACCAGGCATTCGGGCGACGTCCCGGCCGCATGGGTCTCCTGATGCGTCAATGCCACCTCCTGGTGCGTTCGTGCCGGCGCCGTCGATACGTCAAGCGTCGGCGGCCTGCGTTGGCTCCGTCGGGGCGAACTGGACCACCAGCGTGCCGGCGCGCAGCGTGGCGGCGGCCACCTCGAGCGGCTGGAGCGCCTGCGGCAGCAGCACGTTGCGCTTGAACGAGCCGATCTTGACGTACAGCTCCTCGCCCTTGCGCAACACGTCGAGATCGCCTCGCTCGGTGAAGGGCAGGTCGAGGCGCAGCGCGTAGCCGCCGCCCGTCTCCTTGGTCACCCGCATCGGTTTGGCGTGGGCGAGCACCGCCGCCGGGTCGCTCTCCCCGTAGACCGCGGTCGCGACGTCGTCGAGCCGCTGGAGGCCGACCATCTCCGTGTCGAACAGGCGGCAGGTCAGGATCGGCAGCGGCGCGAACGACTCGGTGATGGTGCGGAAGTGGTCGGCCTGGATATCCTTCCACTTGCCGAAATAGGGGTCGGTGACGTCGTCGGGCAACAGCCGGTTGACCACAACGGCGTCCACCCGGTAGCCGAACAGCGACAGGTAGGTGTAGGTGCGGCGCGCCTCGGCCACCACCATCTTCTCCGGGTTCACCACCAGCCGGACGGTGGACGACTCCGGCTCGGCGAGCAGCGCGCGCACCCGCTCGAGGTTGCGGTAGAGCCGCTCGACCGCGCTGAAGACGGCGTCCGAGGCGATCGGCGGCAGGTTGGCGAAGCGGCCGAGCAGCGGGCGCGCCACCGTGGCGATCCGCCGTGAGGACGGGAACAGGCGGTCGATGTACCAGCTCAGTGCGTCGGGCAGCGACAGCAGGCGGAGGGTCTCCGCGGTCGGCGCGCAGTCCACTACCAGCAGGTCGTAGCGCCGCTGCTCGTGGTAGCGGTTGATGTCGATGAGGCTGAACAGCTCGTCGAGGCCGGGGACGACCGACAGCTCCTCGGCCTCCACCGCGTCGGCCCCGCCCCAGTTGAGCAGGCTCACCACGTAGTCCTGGATCGCGCGCCAGTTGGCCTCGAGCCTGGCCTGGCTGTCGATCTGCTCCGCCCACAGGTTGTCGGTCACCTGGGTCGGCTCGGAGCCGAGCTCGAAGTCGAACGAGTCGGCCAGCGAGTGGGCCGGATCGGTGGACATGACGAGGGTCCGGTGGCCGCGCCGGGCCGCGCGGGCCGCGGTCGCCGCGGCCACGGTCGTCTTGCCGACACCACCCTTGCCGGTGAACAGCAGGATCCGCACAAGCGCCCCCAGATTATGGCCGGTTCGTCAAGTCTCGCTTGCAGACTACCAATCCGTGGCGCTCACGCCTGCATGGCGCTCACGCCGACTCGACCCGGCGCTTGAGGTCACCAAGCGCCGAGCGGACGATCTGCCTGGCAGCTTGCCGCTTGACCAGCCCAGGCAGCGGCATCCCAAGCTCCACGTCGAGGCGGTAGGTGACTCTCGTTGCGTCCTCGACCGGCTCGAGCTCGTAGCTGCCGGAGAGGTCCTCCAGTGTGCCCTCGTGATAGGTCCACGACATGCCGCGGTCGCCCGGAGCGTAGCGGTAGGCCAGGGTGTAGGCGGCCGAAATGACCGGGGTGCGCAGCTTGAACGCCACCAGTGCGCCGCGCCCGCGACGGTCGCGCTCCAGCACCTCGACCTCCTCCAGGTTGCCGACCCAGTCAGGATAGGACTCGAAGTCCGCGATTACCGCCATCACCTCCTCGGGCGTCGCATAGACCTCCGTCGACCCTTGCGCATGCTCACTCATCGCTGCTCTCCTACTGTCCGCGTCCCGAACCCGGAGTCCTTGATCCATGTGGGGGGAGCTCGCTCCCCCCACGGCGCGCGCTCCGCGCGCCAGGGCAGATCCATCCATGTGGGGGGAGCTCGCTCCCCCCACGGCCCCCCAAGAGCGCCTGTGCCATGGTTGCCGCGGGACCATCGGTCCGCTCCCTTGAGTGCCTACTCCGCTGGGTGCAGCAGCATGCGGCCGGTGGCGCGGAAATGCCCGACGTTGACGAGCCGGGTCCGGCCGATGCGCATGCGGCTCACCCTTGGCTGGTGGACGTGGCCGAAGTACAGGTAGTCCGGCTGGTGCTCCTCGACGTAGTCGAGGAGTGCTTGGCTGCCCGGCTCCGGGCGCCCGGCCACCACGTCGAAGCGCAGGTCCTCGACGGCCGGCGGCATGTGGGTGCAGAGGACGTCTACCCGGGGCAGGCGGGCGACCTTGGCGGCGAACTCCGCCTCCGTCACCTCGGCGACGTGGGGGCTGGACCCGCGCGGGAGCCCGCCGCCGACAAAGCCGATGCGCAGCCCGTCGACCTCGACCGCCTCGCCGTCCAGATGACGCACGCCCGGGCGCAGCAGGTCACGGAACTGCTCCGGGAAGTCGGCGTTGCCGTGCGTCAGGTAGGTCCCGTCGGGGAAGGCCGCGAAGACCGCCTCGTACTGCGCACGGCAGGCGGCGCGGACCTTCGTGCGGACCTCCGCCTCGCGCCCGGCCATGTGGGCACGGAGCACCTGGCCGGCCTCGTCGAAGCGACCGGCCGTGCGCAGCTCGACGAAGCGCCGCGTCGCCTCGGGGCCGTAGACGTCCGGCATGATGCCCTGGAGCGAGCCGTAGTCGATGAGGTTGAGCAGGTCGCCGCAGACGAGCAGCACGTCTGCCCCGGCCGCCGCCCTGCGCAGCTGCTCCACGGCGCCGTGGATGTCGGAAACGACCTTGATGTGGATGGCGGCTCCTCCCAGAGCCCCTCATGCTACCGGCACCTCCCGCCCACCGGACCCCAAGGCCCCAGGGCCCAAAGACGGGACGCCCGTTTACGTGGCTCCTCCTGGCCCGCTGTTCGCCAGCCAACATCGCATCGACGAGCACACCCCCGTGGACCACCCTTGCCCGGATTAGAGCCGTGAGCCAACCTGTCACCATGACGGGCGCGAGCGTTGTCATCGTCGGCGGTGGGGTGATGGGCTGCTCCATCGCCTTCCACTTGGCCGAGCGCGGCGTCGGCGCGCTGGTGCTCGAGCGTGGCACGGTCTGCTCTGGCATGACGGCCCGCTCTGGCGCGCTGGTGCGGATGCACTACACCAACCAGCCGGAGGCGCGGATGGCGCTCGCGGGCCTGACCTATTTCCGCGACTGGCGGGAGCGGGTCGGGGGCTGGTGCGGGTTCACCGTGACCGGTTTCGTCACCCTGGTCGGCCCCGGCGACGCGGAGCGGCTGCGCCGCAACGTGGCCATGCTGCGCGGCATCGGCGTGGAGACGGAGGCGGTCGAGCCGGCCGACCTCGCCGCCGAGCATCCCGAGCTCGACCTGCACGGTGTCGGCCTGGCGGCGGTGGAGCCCGGCTCCGGCTACGCCGACCCGGTCGCGACCACGTTCAGCTTCGCATCCCGCGCGGTCGACCTCGGCGCCCGCATCTGGCAGGGGGTTCGGGTGCGGGCCATACGGACCATCGGGGGCCGCGTGATGGGGCTGGATACCAGCGAGGGCGAGGTCAGTGCCGACGCGGTGGTGCTCGCCTGTGGCCCCTGGGTCGACCCGCTGGCGCGCACGGCCGGGTTCGACCTCGGCATCACCCCGGAGCGCTCGCAGCTCGCCTTCTTCCGCCGGCCCGAGGCGGCGCGCCGGCACCCAGTGGTGGTCGACGGAGTGCTCGGAACCTATTTCCGCCCGCATGGCGGCGAGCTGTCGCTGGTGGGCGTCGAGGCGGGCCATCGCGTCGACGTCGACGCGATCGAGCGGGAAGTCGAGGGCTACGACTATGGCGCGGTGGCGCCGGCGCTCGATCGCGTGAGGCGACGCGTGCCGTCGTTCGAGGGGGCGCCCTTCGTCCGGGGCCATCGCGGCATCTACGACACCTCGCCGGACAGCCGGGCGGTGCTCGACCGGGCGCCCGGCGTCGAGGGGCTGTACCTGGCGGGCGGCTTCTCCGGCACCGGTTTCAAGAAATCTCCGGCGGTCGGCGCCTGCATGGCAGAGCTGATCTCCCAGGGTCGCGCCTCCACCGTCGACATCGCCCCGTTCCGGCTCTCCAGATTCGCCGAGGGACAACCGATCCAGGGCGACGAGTACCGCCTCCCCGCCGAATTCGGGCACAAGCTCTGAGGCCCGCCGAGCGAATCTCCTGACCGAACCCGGCGCAAGCCACATTACGCGCTCCCAGGCTTAGTAGACTCCTGCCGTCATGCGACCTGGCGACGCGGCGCGAGCGCGTCGCCTCGCGGAGGAGGCGATCGCCGTGAACAGCCGACCCGACGGGGGCTTCGGGTGAGCCGACACCGCGGCATGGAAGCGGGCATCCTGCTGCGGGTGCTGCGGACCAGCCCGGTCTTCAGCGGCGGCGAGGAGGCCGCGCTGGTCGAGCTGGCGGAGCAGGCGGCGCCGCTCTCGTATCCCGCCGGCGCCTTCCTGTTCCGCCAGGGCGAGCCGGCCGCGCACGTGTTCGTGCTCACCGAGGGCGAGGTGGCGGTGGTCTCCCCCGCCAGGGCCGGAGCCGAGCAGATCCACAGCATCATGGGCCGGGGCGAGCTGCTCGGGGAACTCGCTCTGCTCGCCAAGGGCCGCCGCACCGCCGGCGCGCGGGCGACCTCGCCAACCGTGGCCTGGGCGATCGGCCGCGACGCCTTCTGGGCCTTCCTGGATGGCAACCCCAGCGGGTCGTCGGCGCTGCTGCGGCAGGTCGCCGAGCTGCTGGCCGCGCGCGAGGCGCTCATCGACGACCTGCTCTCGCTGGACGTCAAGGGCCGCCTGGCGAAGGCGCTGCTCGGGCTGGCGGAGCGGCACGGCCGTCCGGACGGGAAGGGCGGCACCGTGATCGGCGTACGGCTGACGCACCGGGACCTCGCCGGCATGGTCGGCGCCAGCCGCGAGAACGTCAGCCGGGCCCTGGCGGCCTTCCGCAAGCGTGGCCTGGTCGACTACGACGCCAGCGCCATCCGCCTGCTCGACCGCGAGGCGCTGCGCCGCCTGACCTGAGCCGGCCCCGGAGCTTGTGTCGAACGGCACCGTGGCAGCGTGACGCCCGTCACCGACAGCGGCATGGGTCTGCCGTTACCTTGCCACTGTCCTCTTCGGCTCTGACGGAGACGTACCAGGAGGAGCCTGCCAGAGCCAGCACGAGGGCCGAGCGGCCGAACGGCGGTCGGCGACGGGGGGAACGCCGGCAAGCCAGGCCGCGGGGGCAGGTGCCGGTGCTGGCGTGAGCCTGCTCTCGCGCCAGCCGGCATCAAGGCCAGGCCCGCCTCGTCACGGCCGATGGCGGGCCTGGCTCTTGCCAATTTGTCTCATGGCGGTCGGCGGCGCGCTCGGCGGCGCTGAGCACCGCGTCGGCCGCTGCAGCCAGCGACCGGAACGCCGCCACCCCCGGAGGCGGAGCGCAGCCGGCGGCCTGGCCGGTGGTGACGAACAGCGGGGTCGTCCCGACCGCGCGAGCAGCGCCCACGTCCGCGGGATCGTTGCCGACCAGGTACGAGGCGGCCAGGTCGAGCGCCAGGTCGCGGGCTGCCGCCTCCAGCATGCCCGGCGCTGGCTTGCGGCAGCGGCAGGCGCGCGCATACCTGGCCACGACCCCGTCCGCGTGGTGGGGGCAGTAATAGACGCCGTCGAGGGTCACGCTCGCCTGGTCGGCGAGCAGCTCGCGCACCCGCCGGTGCACCCGCTCCACCGCGTCCTCGCCGTAGAAGCCGCGCGCCACCCCGGCCTGGTTGGTCACCATCACCAGCGCGAAGCCGACCCGCGCGAGCCTGGAGAGCGCCGCCGCCGCCCCCGGCACCAGCGCGACCCGCTCGGCCTGGTGAAGGTACGGGTATTCCTCGATGAGGGTGCCGTCGCGGTCGAGGAAGACCGCGGGACGGCTCACCGCCCTGATCACGGCCTCATCTGGCCGCCTGCTGGCTCGCGGATGGTCCGCGAGCACGGCAGGAGGAGGCGGCCGTATGTCGGTCACGTCACCATTCAGGAAGCGCGGCATTGGCGGGGTTGAGCCTAGACCACCCGTGCCGCAGGGCACCAACCCCGTCGACGTGCTGCTCGGGCGCACGTCGCCCTCGCACCTTCCGACCGCACGGAGCCAGCTCAACCGCATGGCCGCGTTCTTCAGCGCCAACAGGCTGGACGCGCACGGCTTCCCGTGGCACCAGCTCTCCTACGCGCAGGTGGCCGACCTGCGCGCCAGGCTCACGGCCGAACTGGCACCGAAGACCTGTAACGGCTACCTCGGCACGCTGCGCGCCGTGCTGCGCGAGAGCAAGCGCCTCGGCCTGCTGACCGCCGACGACCTGGACGCCCTGACCGACCTGCCGCCCGTCAGGGGTGACAGGCTGCCCGCTGGCCGCCACGTCAGGCCCGACGAGCTTGAGCGCCTGTTCGCCTACCTAGACGGGCTGGACACCGCCACGGGCGCACGGGACCGTGCGGCGTTCGCCATCCTGCGCGGCACGGGCATACGGCGGGCGGAGGCGTGCGCGCTGACGCTGGACTGCTACGACCCCCTGCACGCGCAGCTGGTCGTCAACAAGGGCAAGGGCAACCGCCAGCGCGTCGTCTTCCTGCCCGAATGGGTCATGGCCGAGGTAGAGCGCTGGCTCTGGCATCGCGGGCACACGCCAGGGGCGCTGTTCTCGGCCTGCGACAAGCACGGCAACGTGTGGCACAAGCGGCACCTGCACCCTGACACGTTCTGGGAGCGCTTCTGCGCGCACGTCCAGGCGGCAAGGGTCGAGCACTTCACGCCCCACGACCTTCGCCGCACGTTCGTGGGTGACCTGCTGGAGGCGGGCCACGACCTGGTCAAGGTGCAGCGGGCGGCGGGCCATAGCTCCCCCGCGATGACGGCGCGCTACGACCGCAGGGGCCTGGAGACCAGGCGGGACATGGCCGCCAGCATTCCCGCCCCTGGTGCGCGATGACCGCCGCGGAGCGTAAGGCGCTCGCCAGGTTCCTTGGCTCGGTCTACGACGCGCTGGACCGTGAGGACCTGGCCCCAGGCGCCAGCCCGTACGTGACCGCCTACGCGTCTGGCGCGCTGCTGGCCGTCGCCATCGGCGCCGACAACGGGACGGCGCTCGTGCAGGAGATGAACCGTCAGGCCAGGAACGTTGACCAGTTCGTGGCAGGTCTGATGAAGCACGGCGCGTAGCTCACCCTGGCCCCCGACACGAGACCCTTGGGCACTCCGCCCAAGGGTCCTCGTTTGTCGCGCAAGGCGGGGCGCTGAGCCCCGCTGGGGGCTGTGCGGGGGCACCCAGACGAACCCCCGCTCGCTCTGCGGGTTCCTGGTGGCGCTGGTGCCGCGCCTAGAACCAGGGGCCATCGGGCAGCGGCACCAGGAGCGGGACGTGGTGGCCGTGGTCGGGCTGGTCGAGACCGAACGCCTCGGCCACCGCTAGCCGCTCGGCCGCCGTCAGGTCGGGCCAGGCTCGGCTCACCACGTCTCGGTCGGTAGTGCCGTAGCCAGCCACGAGCACGAGATGAGCGCCCCCGCTGCCACGGCCGCGCAACTCGGGACGGGCCACGCTGACCCTGCCCGCTGGCCAAGACGCGGGGCGCACCACCACAACCATGGGCACCTGGGGCGCCGCCTGCTCTGCTCGGTCCATCGCAGCCTCCCTACCAGATGGCGCAAGGCGCTCAGTTTGCGTCGTAGAGCGTCAATCGTACGCCATGGCGCGAAGAGCGAACGCCATAGTGCGCCCTAGCTGCTGAAATGGCCCCGAAGAGCTATCAGAAGGCGCCACACTGCGCCGATATGAGGCGCATGTACTCGGACGATGACCTGCTCACGAAGAAGCAGCTTGCGAGCGCGCTCAACGTGTCTGTTCGCACTATCGAGCGCTGGCGCGATCAGGGCATCGGGCCACCAGCCGTCAAGCTCCCGTCAGGCCGTCTGCGCTGGCGCTGGGCCACGGTGCGCGCCTGGCTCGAGGCGCAGGAGGAAGGCTCGCAGGGCAGCTAGCCCTGACGGCGCTCATCGCCTTGTTTGGTCGCCCTGTTCGTGCCTTTTCGTTGCGGTGACTCGATCTCTAGCGACAGGGACAGCCAGCGCGTGATGAGCACCGTGAAGCGCAACGAGCGAGGGCGGATCTTGTAGACCGCGAAGAGGATGATCCCGAGGGTGGCTACAACCGCCGCTACTGCCACAAGCAAGAGTGTCATAGGGCCACGTACTCCAGAAGCCATGCCATAACAGGGCTTCTGGAAGGGGGCCTCAGAGGCGCTAGTAGACAGCTAGCATCTCTCATCCATCGACGGGCTGTACGCTGCCGAACGGTCGCTGGCAAGCGTCACTCACTGTGGAGCCCGAGGAGGACCAACGACTGCGCGCAGAGTGTACCAGGCTGGACGGACAAGAGCCGTCCTTCCATCGTGCTCCCGAACGGCTACCGTCGGTACAGGCGCTCGGATCTAGACCGCTGGCTTGCCGAGCACGAGGCGGACGACGCCTAGAGCGCCGCGCCCCAGCCGCTCAGCGCGGCCTCCGAGGCGCCAGCCAGGCCGCCAGCCAGGTCCGCCTCGCCGTACAGCGCCAGCCCCCAGGCCAGCGCGGTCATGATGTTCCCGCGCCGCTCGCCAGGCGCCAAACCTCACCAGTCGGGAGCCTGTTCAACTCCTTGCCGAAGCCCTCGCGCCGCAGGCGCTCCAGGCCGTACCCGCTCGGCAGGCTAGCCAGGTAGTCGGTAGGGTGCTGGTGGCGGGCCTGCCCCATGAGGGCCTGGCGCAGGAAGCTGACCACCTCGGGGGTCAGCGCCGACGCCCGCGGGGCGGGCGTGATGGCTCCTGGCTGGAGCGGCGCGCCAGCAGCGTAGACCTGGTGGGCCAGCCACGACGGCGCGGCGCCCTGCGCCTGTGGCTCGGGCAGCGAGGCCTGCACCTCGGACAGAGGGGTATGCGCCAGGCGGCCTCCGCGGCGGCCTGAGCCTGCCGCGGGTTGCCGTAGCGGGCACCCCTGGCGAAGCCCCTCGGGGGGCGGGCACGGGGGCGCGGCGGAGCTGACGGCGGTAGCCCGCGTCCGTCTCGCGCAGGATGCGGCCCAGGTCGCTCATGCCGCCTCGCTCTCGTCTCGGACGGGCACGGCGCGGAGTACGCGGACGTGGCGCTTACCGCCGAACGTGGCGTCCCGTGTCTTGCCCGCGTTGATGGCCGCGTCGAGGGGGCCGAACGCCTCAACCATTTCGGCGTGGCCGTCGGCCCAGGCGACCATGTAGGTGTCGGTCATGATGCCACTTCCATTTCGTTATCGGCTGGCTCGTCAGCCCACGTGAATTTGCCGTGGCATATCACGCAGGACAGATGGTCGAGACTCGGATCGGAGAACCGCTGGTGCTGCCCGCAGCCTTGACAGACCGCGAGGCGCGTGGTCCGAGCGCGCCCCTGGCCGAACCGCTCGGCCACCGTCTCGGCGCCCACGTTCCGCGCCCACACGGAGCCAGAGGCGGGCGCCTCGGGGGCGCCTGTCTGACCGCTCTCGGTGGTCGGCAGCTCGCCCTGAGAGGGTTTCGGGTGGTCGTAGGGAAGACCACCTGAAACCCTGTCCAGAGAGCCGTTTCCGCTGGTCAGACCCCCAATTCTTTCGGGTGGTCGGTTTCGGGTGGTCTCCCGTCGTCGTGGCCACCACCCGAAACATCGTGACCGCCCTCCGTGGTCGGAAGCTCCCAGACGGTCGGCCGCCCCTGCTCGTGCTCAAGCCGCTGCGGCACGATGCCGAGGCGCCTGCGGGCCTCCTTCAGCGCCCAGTCGGACACGTCCATCTCTCGGGCCTCAGCCACAACCTCTTTTCGCTCCCTCGGGCCATCAGAGAGGTAGTCTCGCAGCCAGGCAATAGCCTCGCCCAGCGCGCCGCCTTGGCCTTCATTTTCGGAGCGGAAAGCATCCTGGAGGGACACGCCAGACGCGCCCTCCCAGTCGATGCGGGTGGTCTTGTGGCCGTTGGCCGACATGGTGAAGCGCAGGGTTCCGTCGTCCTCGGCCGTGTAGTTGCCTCGCACGCCGAAAAGGCGCTGCTTGGGGTTGTCCTGGTCGCGGACCACGAAGGCGACGAACCGCGCCACGCCCGTTACCTTACGGGAGCCGAGAACCGCGTCCAGGGGGTCGCCAGCCCCGCCCTTGCGAGTGTGCTCGATGGCGAGGATGGCCGCCCCCGTGCGCTTGGCCATGGCCTGGAGGGGGGCCAGCACCTCGGTCACGTCCTTGGCCTTGTTCATCTCCACCTTGCGGCCGACGACCTTGTCAAGGTTGTCGATGACGACCAGGAGCACGCCGTGCTCGCGGATCAGCCGCTCCAGCTCGACCAGGCGCTCAGGGAACGTCGGTGGCACCTGCGCGTCAGGGTCTTCCAGGTCCTCCCAGACCACGCCGAACCGCTCGCGGTCGCCCCCTGCTTCCAGGTAGCGCGCCAGCGCTTCGCTCTCGCCGTCCTCTGGCGCGATCAGTAGCACACGGCCCTCGCGGCCAGGCGTGCCGTCTGGCATGGGGGCGCCCCTGGAGACGCGGGCCTGTAGGTCGGTGGCCACCGTGCTCTTGCCCACCTTGGGCGGCCCCGCGAGCAGCCCGAGGCTGCCCAGGGGGATGTAGCCCTGCCAGAGGAACTGGATGGGCACGACCCTGATGTCTGGCCCCCAGGAGACGCGCAGGCCACGGTCGGGCGCGTCGCCCGCCGCCTGCCCGTTCTGCTCGGGCGAGCCAGCACGGGGGGGAACCGCTGGCTCATAGCGGGCCACACTGGCGGCGATGGCCCGCACCTCGGCCTCGGGGAGCGGCGGCTGGCAGCGCGCGTCGCATTCGGCCAGGAGCGCGGCAGTGATGGCCTCCTGGCCCATGCCACGACGGCGCATCGTGCCAGCCAGCGAGGCCAGGGTGGCGTTGCGCTGGCCGTCGGTGATCGGCTCCCCGTCGGCCGCCGTGGTCGGCCCCTGGCCGCCCTGCCGTTCTGGTGGTGCCGAGAGCAGCTCCAGGAGCCACGTGGGCGCCTCGGCTGGCTCCAGGTCGTTCAGCCAGCGGTACGCCTCGCCCGTCTCAGGGTGGATGCTGGGCGCGGCCACGATGTAGCCGCCCTCCCCGCGGGTGTCCAGGCCAGCCCCGAGCCTGCGGACGCTGTTGCCGACGCCCTCGGCGGGCCAGTGGAAGACGAGATGGCGCCCCTTGCCTGTGCGCTGCTGCAGCGTCATCGGCAGCGGGCCGTGCTCGGCCTCCAGGCGTTCCAGGCTGGCCTCACCCTCCTGGCCATCAACGTCGACCACGAACAGGCCCGTTTCGGCGCCCATCGCCAGGCCGATGCTGTAGTCGGGGTTCGCAGCCCACCAGCGGCGGATGGTGCGCTCGCTGGTCGTGGCCTCGTGCGGCCAGTCCTTGACCTGGGCCACCTTGCCGATCAGCGGATGCGCGCGCCAGCCGCGGCGTGCGTAGTCGAGCGCAGCGCGCAGCAGCTCGCTGTCGGCTGGCGCCCTCGTGCCACTGGGGAGTGGGACGGCGCGCAGGTCGCCCATGGTCAGGCCAGCCGCCCCCAGCACACTGCCCCTGCGGCACTGCTGCTTACAGGACACGTAGGGGCTACCGTCTGGCCCGCGGCCCACGGTCAGGGCGCGGCGCGCACCGCATGACGGGCAACGGGTCTGGCGTCTCGCGGTCGGGGGCAGCTCGGCGAGGATGGTGAGGATGACGCTGGGCGTGGTACGGTGTTGCTGAGGCATGAGGAGGCCCTTTCTGTCTCACGGGCGCCAGGTCGGTAGAGACGGCCTGGCGTCTGGCTTTCCTGGGGAAAGGCGCAGCCCCCTACCAGCAGGCGCGATCTGCCGATAGGGGGCTGCTGCCTGGTCTTGCCGAGCGTCCATCGCGCGGACGGTGGCCCCCCGCCGCCAGGAACGGACGGGGGAGATGATCGGAGCCAGCCAAGGGCTCTACTGGTGCGGTGGGAGGCGGGAGGCCAGTGGCCTCCACCGCGGGGGCGCCGACTGACGGGGCGCCCAACCTCCTGAACACATGTTCGGCCCGCCGTCCCGCTTAGTCAAACCCCGTCAATAGCCCCTGACCTGCGGATATGGACCTTGTTTCGTCGCTACTGCCCCTCGGGGGCGACGGGCACGCCCCCCCCGACGTCAGGAGGGGCCGTGAAAGTGGCCTGGGCAACTTTTGCAGGTTTCACAGGGTCACGCCCCCATGCCCGCGTGCAGCTATCGCGCGCGTGAGGCGGGCCAGTGAACCGCGCCTGACCAGCGCATCTACTAGATGACCAGGGCGTTTGAGGCCCGAACATGGAGCGGTTTTTCTCTGATTTTCGAGCCTCTCGGTCTGTCCGCGAAGCCGCCGCACACCTGGCGTACCCCCCTATGGTATGGCCATGCGCGCGCAAGGCGGCCAGCGTGGCGCGCGTCACAGTGCGCTTGACCTGGGCGAATGCAGTGGTAGCCCTCGGGCAGAGGCCCGAGCAGCGGGCCAAGACCACGGGAGGCGACCATGAGCATGAGCACGACGGGCGCGCAGGCCAATGGCCTGGCCGCGCGTCAGGCGGACGACCGCGCGGGCGGGCAGAGCCAGTACGGGCGCGCCTGCTTCCGTGCGGTGGTCCGCGAGGCGACCGAGCTGCAGCGCAAGGGCCAGCGCGAGCAGGCGGACGCGCTGTGCGCGGCGTTCGAGCGCGGCTACGGGGGTGAGGCCCGATGACGCTCGACTGGCTCAGGGTCCGCCTGACGGGTGGGCGCTGCTACGCGCAGGGATGCGGGCGCCTACTCCTGCTGCATACGCCCTGGCGCTCCCGCCGCTGTGCCCGTGCGCCCCTGGCCGTCCGCCTGGCCGAGCGGGAGGACACGAGGCGCGCAGCGGGGTAGGCGCGACGCTCTCACGGGGCGCCCTGGCCGATGGCTGGGGCGCCTTTGCGTTGCCCGTACCAGGCGGCCAGGGACGCGCAGGGCGGCCGATGGTCCGCCAGCCCAGCCCTCTGGCCCCGTGCCACCAGCGCGGCGCTGCCCTGGTACTCGGGGCACTCTACGGGGTCGAGCTACCTTGCCGTGGCCGTTTGGCCTGGTAGGATGCCGTTTGCAGGCGGCCGAATCAGGTACGGGTATTCCTCGATGAGGGTGCCGTCGCGGTCGAGGAAGACCGCGGGACGGCTCACCGCCGGCTCGCCAGGTACGCCTCCACCCACCCGCAGAGGGCATGGCCGATGGTGATGTGCCCCTGCTGGACCAGGTTGGGGCTCTGGCCGTCCACGTGCAGGGCGGCGTCGGCGAGCTCGTCCAGTGGCGAGCGAGAGGGGCCCAGGAACGCCACCACCCTGAGCCCGCGGTCCTTGGCGGTGGCGGCGGCCCGCACGACGTTCTCGGAGCGGCCGCTGGTGGTAATGGCCAGCAGCACGTCCCCTGGCCGGCCGAGCCCCTCGACCTGGCGCGCGAAGACGTCGGCGTAACCGTAGTCGTTGCCGACCGCCGTCAGCACGGAGGTGTCGGTGGTCAGCGCCACCGCCCGGTACGCCGGCCGCTCCAGGAACAGGCGTCCTACCAGCTCGCCGGCCAGATGCTGAGCGTCGGCCGCGCTGCCGCCGTTGCCGCAGAGCAGCAGCTGCCCGCCGGCGGCGAGCGACTCGCCGACCAGGCGGGCGGCGCGCTCGACCGCGGCGGCGCCTGGCCGTGCCGCCAGTGCGGCCGAGGCGGCCGCGGAGGTGGCGAGATAGGCGGCGATGTCGGTCACCAGCGCACTCCCCGAGCGTCGAATTCCACCGGCGAGCACGGGGCGCTGGCCGCCTCCAGCGCGGCCGCGACCCGGGCCTGGCTCCCGGATGGGGCCGCGAACAGCAGAAAGCCGCCGCCACCGGCGCCGAGCACCTTACCCCCGGCCGCCCCGGCCTGGCGACCCACCGCGTAGAGCTCGTCCAGGCGCGGAGTGGTGATGCCCGAGGCCAGGCGGCGCTTCTGCTCCCAACCCTCGTGCAGCCCCTCCGCAAAGCCCACCAGGTCTCCGCGCCGCAGCGCCTCCGCCATGGCCACGGTGAGCGCCTTGATCGCCGCGAGGCTCTCCAGACTGCGGGCCGAGCCGCCCAGCACGCCGTCGACCTGGCGTCGCAGGATGCCAGCGTCGGTGCGGCTCTGGCCAGACCAGGCCAGCAGCAGGGAGCCCTCCAGCTCCTCGATCACCGCCGGCGCGACCGGCAGTGGCCGCACGTCGACGTTGTTGTCCCCGTAGAACTCGATCAGATTCAGCCCGCCGAAGGCTGCGGCGTACTGGTCCTGCATGCCGCCCTCGATCTTCAGGTCGACCCGCTCGACCTGGTAGGCGCGCTGCGCCAGCTCCGCCGGCGACCACCTCCTGCCGCTCGCCGCTCCGACCGCGGCCAGCATCGCCACTACTAGCGCGGAGGACGAGCCGAGCCCGGAGCCGGGCGGCGCGTCGGTCGCCAGGGTGAGGTCCAGCCCGCGCTCTGGAGCGAGGTCTCGCAGGACCGCCTTGACCAGGTCGAGATGGCCGTCGAACACCAGCTCGTCCCGGGCGAAGGCAGCCCGCGCTCTGAGGTCCAGCGATTCCACGTGGTAGTCGTGGTCGGCCCTGGTGCTCACCCGCGCGTCGGCGTAGCGGGCGATGGTGGCCGACAGCACCGCGCCACCGTGGCTGGCCGGGTAGGGCGGCACGTCGGTCCCTCCGCCCGCGAAGCTGATACGCAGCGGGGCACTGGCGCGAAGCGACACTATCGCGCCGCCTTCACGATCAGCTTCTCGAGCCGGGCGACCACCGCCTGCCAGGCGAGCTCGGCCTCGACCCACTCGCGCCCGGCCTTGCCCATGGCCCGAGCTCGCTCGGGGTCCGCCAGCAGCTCCGCCACGGCGGCGCCGACCTCGCCAGCGCGGCGGCCGTCCACCACTACGCCGGTGACACCCTCCACCACCGTCTCGGGCGCCCCGCCCGAGCGCCCGGCCACCGCCGGCAGCCCGCTCGCGGCCGCCTCCAGGAACACCGCCCCCAGGGCCTCCAGGTCCATGCCGAGCCAGCGGGTCCGGCACGGCATGGCGAAGACGTTGCCGGCCGCATAGTGTGCCGGCAGCTCCTCCCAGCGGACCTCGCCGGCGAAGTGGATGCGGTCGGCCACCGGGCTCGTCGCGGCCATGCGCCGCAGCCTGCGCTCATACGGCCCGGGGCCGACGATCAGCAGGCGGGCGCCGGGCACGCTCGCGACCACCCGAGGCCACGCCTCGATCAACCGGTCCTGGCCCTTGCGCGGCACCAGCCGCGACACGCACACGCAGACCGGGTCGTCGGCGAGCCGGTAGTGGGCGCGCACCCCGGCGCCGTCCACGCCGGGGTGATAGACGTCGGTCGCCACGCCAGAAGGCAGCAGCTCGACCGGGCAGCGGCCACGCACGCCGCGCTCGACCCGCGCCGCCGACCAGCGGCTCACCGCGGTCAGCACGCGTATGTCCGCTGCTACCCGCGTCATCAGGTGCCGCACCAGCGGCACCTTGCTGACCGCCACCTCGACCCCGTGGGTGAAGCCTATGCAGGGCACGCCGGTCTCACGAGTGAGCCGGCGCGCCAGCAGCCCGAGCGGCAACGCCGCGCCGAAGCAGATCACGTCGGGGCGCACCTGCCTGGCCAGCTCGACGGCGCGGCGGGCGACGTCGGCGGTCGGCAGCATGCGGCTGGTCGGGTGGCGCACCACGCGGTACGGCTCGCCGGCGTCGAATTCGTCCGCGCCGGGCCAGGCGGGCGCGTATACCGTCACCTCGCCGGGCGGCAGGCGGCGCACCAGGCTGTGACAGTACTGCTGGATGCCGCCAGGGCGCGGCGGGAAGTCGTTGGTGATCAGGAGAAGGCTCACGGCGCGGGATTCTATTCGCGCCTTCCGAAGAGCGCTCGTCGTGCGCCGTCAACTGGAGCACCGCACGCCGTCAACTGGGGTGCCGCGCCGGCTCGACCCCGTGCCGGGCTGCCCACAGCCAGGCCTGGGCGATCCGCGCCATGGTCGGCGGGTGGCTGGCGAACAGGGCGACCAGCAGGCGGTTGGGCCGCAGGTCGGCGCGGTTCTCGAGCGCCAGGCGCCGCTCCACCGCGACGGCCGTGCCGGGGTCGCGGGAGACCTCGAGCGCGACCCAGTCCGCGCGCGCCTCCGACCAGCGGCTCACCGCGCTCGCCAGCGGCGCCGCGAGCAGCCCGCCGGCCGCGCCGAGCAGCAGCAAGCCAGGCGCCACGGCAGCATCGCCGAGGCCGGTGACGTGCAGCAAGTCGCGCAGCCAGTCCAGCTCGAGCAGCCAGTTCACCAGCAGGACGCCACCGGCGGTCGCCATCGTCCCGGCCGCCGTGCCGAACAGCACGTCCCGATGCCGCACGTGCGCCAGCTCGTGGGCGAGCACCAGCAGGACCTCGTCATCCCGCCCATGTCCGTGTTCCGCCCCGCCAGCGCCCGGGTCGGGCGCGGCTGTGGCCCCGGCGGCGGGGTCGGGCGTGGCCCCGGCGGCGGGGTCGGGCGCGCCCCCGGCTCCGGTGGGCGCCTCCCCCGCTGGCTGGCCGGCCAGCAGCGTGTCGTACACCACGACCCGCCGGGTCCGGCCGACCCCAGACACGTAGGCGTTCACCCTGGTGGTGCGGCGGCTCGCATCCGACACCAGCACGTCACGAACGGAAACGCGCATGTCAGCCGCCATCGCCAGAACGCGCTCGCGCAACGATCCCGCCTGCAGCGACTTGAAGCGGTTGAACAGCGGCTCTAGCACGACCGGGCCGAGCAGCGCGAGAACCACGACCAGCAGCGCGCCCACGGCCGCGGCCACCCACGGATAGCCCGGCGGCCGCCAGTTCGCCGCCGCGATCAGCGCGGCCACCGGCAGCACAGTCAGAACCAGTCCGACTCCGCGGCTCTTCAGCCAGTCCGCCATGAACCCGCGCAACCGCTGCGTCGCCAGCCCCGCGCGCCGGTCCTGCCGGTAGCTGCGCAGCGAGAACGGCAGCCCAACCAGTGCCTGCGCGACCACCACAGTGGCCACCGTCAGCGCGGCGCCGCCAGGTACGAAGCCCCCGGCCAACCCGGCCGCCCACGTCACCAGGTGGCGGCCCGGCCCGCTCAGCGCCAGCGCCACCAGCAGCAGCAGGTCCACTGCGAAGGCCACCAGCCCCCAGCGCTGCCGTGGCTTGGCATAGCGGACGCAGGCCTCGACCTCTTCAGGAGAGAACGCGCGCAGCGGATCCGCCGGCCCTGGTCGCGGCACCCGCCAGCTCATAGCGCCTGGCGCACGAACGCCGCCCAGCGCGACTCGGCGGTCGCGCGCGAGATCCCCAGCACCCGCCGCATCCGCTGGTCCAGCGCCCGCGGCGTCGGCGCCTCCACCCCAGAGAACGAGCGGTAGAGGCTCTGCAGCTTCGCCTCACTAAAGGTGCGCGCCACCCACAGGCAGAACGACGACCCCTCGTCGTAGGCCAGCGCGGCGTCGCTGCCGCGGAGGTCGTCGTCCGACGGCAGCCGGCCCTGGAACCGGCCGGCGCGCACCGCGTCCGCCAGAGCCGGCCGGGTGATCCGCAGCGGGGCGTCGACCGGCTGCAGCGCCGTGAAGTCCGCGAACCCTTCGACCAGGAACAGCGGCACCCCTACCCCGACCTTGCGGGTGGCAACGTGCGTCATCTCGTGGGTGATCACGACCTGCAGGTTGAGCCGGTCGTAGCGACCGATGACGCTGGTGTTGACGATGACGCGGTTGCCGAGCACCCGGTGCGCCGGCCCCTCCTCGATCTGGCTCGAGGCCACCGCCGCGACGTCGGAGAGGTCTCGGCCGTGCACCAGGCGCTCGGCCTCGCCCTGGTCGCGCGGGAGCAGGATCACGACCTTGTGGTCCCACGTCCCCGACCACGACGCGGCCACCTGTCCGTAGCCGAGCTCGGCGGCGCTGAGCAGCCGCTCCGCCAGCGCCTGGTCGCCGGGGTGGTACACCACCAGGGTCCGGGCGGTGGCGAGGTTGCGCACCGGTGCGCTGTCCCAGAGCTCGACGTCCTCCTGGCGCGACGCCAGGTCCCCCTCCCCGGCGATGCGCCAGCCGGCCGAGGTCAGGACGAAGGTGTAGTACTGATGGGCAGTCACCGGGGACGAGTCCTGCCCGCGGAAGCGGTAGCGGACCTCCACCTCGGGCAGGTACACCTGCGAGGGGGCGTAATGGCGCCGCACCGGTGGAGTGGCGAGGTCCCGTCCGGGGGGGCTGACGCCGTACACCAGATACGAGAACGGCACGGTGATCATGCGGTCGAACAGTGCCGCCTGGTTCCGGTAGAAGGTCCTCCGCCGCCGGTCGACGGTGGCCAGGAAGGCGGCCCGGTCGTGGTGCAGCACCGCGCCGCCGCGTGCGGACAGGACCCGTCCCACCGCTGTCTGGGGGTCGATCCGGCCGGTGGCTCCACCGCCTCGCTGCGCCGGAGCGGGTGAGGTGGCCGTCCCGCCCGAGGGGCCGGTGGCGGCCGGGCCCGAGGTGCCTAGGCCCCACAGCGCCGGGCCCAGCCCGACAACGCTGACGGTCAGGAGCGCAACGGTGGCGAGCAGCGCCAGCGCGATGATCCACCCCCGCCGCCGTCGCCGCCCAGGCCAGCCGGCCGGCGCCCCCCACCCGTACGCCGTCTCCCGCGCTGGTGGCGCCCCCCGCGCCGGCGGTCCGCCCCACGCC
>JBKPDO010000159.1:0-7128 GCA_046727955.1 bacterium
GGTGTCGTCCACGCCAAGGCTGGCGGTGGTCAGCGCCGCCTCGGTGGTCAGCGGGATGATCTCCGAGACCGCCCCGACGAAGGTCGTCTTGCCCACCCCAAACCCCCCGGCAATGACGATCTTGACCGGCGTCGGCGCGCGTCCCGACTGGCCGCCACGCGCGCGGCTCTGGTGTTCTCTGGGATCTCTGGAATCCATCAGGCACCCTTCTCGGTCATCGCGGGAGCGCCGCCTGCAGCTCCGCACGGAGCTGCGGCGTCAGCACGTCGCCGGCGCGCTGCACCAGCAGCGCCATCTCGTAGCCGACCAGGCCGGCGTCGCAAGACGGCGCGGCCAGCGCGGCCAGGCAGGAGCCGTCGCTGATGGTCATGATGAACATCATGCCCCGCTCCATCTCCACCACGGTCTGGTTGACCCGGCCGGCCTCCAGCAGACGCGCGGCGCCGGCGGTGAGGCTCGACAGGCCCGAGGCAACGGCAGCCAGTTGGTCGGCGCGAGCCCGGTCGAGCCGCTTGGAGATCGCCAGCAGGAGGCCGTCGGAGGAGACCACGGCGGCGTGCGCGACCCCCGCCGTGTTGTGCACGAAGGTATTGACCAGCCAGTTGAGATTCTGTGCTTCCTTACTGAGCTGCGTCATCGTCGCTCCTTGGCGCCATCGGGCCGCTGCCGCCCGGACTATCCTGGCCGGCAGGGTCGTCGGCCTGCCGGGAGTCGGCGACCATCCGCCGGCCCCGTTCCAGGCCGCTGCGATAGCTGGAGAGCATAGCCCGGATCTCGTCTGGCGAGCGCGACAGGGGGCTCGGGGGCGGAGTGTCGGGCTCGCCGGTCGCCTGCTCCGGCTCCGCGGCGAGGCCGGGCGCTAGGTTCGCGCGCGGCACGCGGCGCGGCAGCGAGGTCCGCGGGAGAGGGCCCGGTAGGCGAGAGCCCGTCAGAGGAGAGCCGCCGTTGCCTGCCACCGGCGGGATCGGGATTGGGGGCGGGATTGGGGGCGGGGCTGGGGGCGGGGCTGGGGGCGGGGCTGGGGGCGGGGTCGGCTCGGGACGGCTCGGCCCGTGCCCGTTGGACGACTCCCGCGCCTGCGGGCTGGGCGGCCGGGTCAGGCCCCGGGCGGGTGCAGGGGGCTCGATCTCCTGGCGGGGGATCGACGTCATCAGCTCGTGGGGCACCAGGACCAGTGCCGTCACCCCGCCGGACCAGGAGTGCCGGAGCTGCGCCCTGATCCCGTGGCGCCGCGCCAGACGGCCGACCACGTGCAGCCCCAGCATCCGCGGCAGCGCCGCGTCGATCGCAGGCGGGTCGGCGAGGCGCTGGTTGGCCTCGGCCAGCTCCTGGTCGCTCATGCCCAGGCCGCTGTCCTCGATCTCCAGTACGTAGCCGTTGCTCGTCTCGTGCCCGGCGACCTGCACCGCGGTCCCCGGCGGCGAGAACGAGGTGGCATTGTCGATCAGCTCGGCCAGCAGGTGCACCACGTCCGCGACCGCCTGCCCGCTCAGGCCGAGGTCGCCTATCGGCAGCGGCTTCACCCGCTGGTAGTCCTGGACTTCGCTGATGGCGGCGCGCACGACCTCGTCCACCGGCACCGGCTGCGACCAGCGGCGCGGCGGCTCCGCGCCGGCCAGCACGATGAGGCTCTCGGCGTTGCGGCGCATGCGGGTCGCCAGGTGGTCCAGCTTGAAGAGCTGCTCGAGCGCCTCCGGCTCGGCGTCCTTCTCCAGCTCGTCGATCAGCCCGAGCTGCCGGCCGACCAGGTCCTGTGAGCGCCGCGCCAGGTTGAGGAACATCTCCCCGATCGACACCCGCAGGGCCGCCTGCTCGGCCGCCACCCGGACGACCATCTGGTGCACCGCGTCGAACGCCCTGGCCACCTGGCCGGTCTCGCCGCCGGAGGGCAAGGGCACAGGCGCGGCTCGTGCCTCCAGGTGGGTGATCTCGCCGCGCCGCAGCCGCTCGACGACCTCAGGGAGCTGCCGCCGCGCCACCTGGTTGGCGGCGTCCCGCAGCCGCAGCAGCGGGTGGGCGATGGACCGGCCCGTCAGCAGCGCGACCGCCACTGCCAGCACCAGCACCAGCGCGGTGAGGACGCTCTCGACCAGGGCCGAGCGGCGCGCCGCCGACCGCGCCGCCGCGCTGCTGGCGGCGAGGTCGCCACGCAGCCGCAGCTCGACGGTGCGCAGGCGGTTGACCTTCTCGCCGAGCACCGCGGACGCACTGGAGACCTGCTTGTGATCGCCGAGGCTCCTCGTCCCAATCTGCCCGGAGCCAGCAGCCGCCAGCAGGGCGCGGCGCAGAGCGCCCAGCTCGGGGAGGTTGGGGCTGTCGAGCTCGGCCGAGTAGCCCTCGCGCTGGTCACTGCTGGCCGTGGCGCGGAACTGCGCCGCCAGCGTGTCCTGCACGGCGATGACCGAGACCAGCTGCTCGACCTGCCCCTCGGTGAAGCGGTCCGCCGCCAGCACGGCGGCGACCAGGCCACGCTCCTGCGAGGCGAGCTCCTTCAGGCGCGACAGCAGCGTGAGCGCGGCGGCGTCGCGGACGATCCGGCGGTCGCTGGACTGCAACGCGATACCCGTGTCGAAGTCGAGCAGCGACGCGATCACGTCGCCGTAGTAGCTCTGCACCTTGGCCAGCCCGGCGGGGTCCGCGTCGTCGACGAGGCGGCGCTCGCCCTGGAGGTGGCTCAGCAGCTCCTGGGCGTGGTCGAGCCGCCCGCGCAGGAGCGGGTCGTAGCCGTCGAGATCTGCGCGGCGCAGGTCGGCGGGGAATGTGGCCAGGGCGCCGGCGTCGGTCTTCGCGCGCAGCGCCGCCACCTCACCGGCTCCCGACTCGCCGGCCCCGGCGACGTAGCCGAGGGAAGTGTCACGCTCGCGCTGCAGGTCGTGGATCAGGGCGGTGACCCGGCCCGAGAAGGTCGCCAGGCTGGCGACCTTCGCCGCCTGGCGACCGGCCGTGAGGTCCCCCTGGACCTGGACGAAGGCAAGGACGGCCAGCGCGATCAGCGGGACGAGGAGAGCGGCGAGGAGCTTGTACCGGATCTGTAGACGCTGGAACATGCACTACCTATGCCTTTCGTCCGTCCGTCGTTCAGCGGTACCCAGTTGCGCACATACCGACATATGCGCGTGGAGACGGCCGAAGCTAGCCGCTATGCCCCCAGAAAGCAAAGCGGCCGGGCTTGCGGGGGTCGGGGGCCGCCCCGGGCAGGGACACCTGGGACTGCCGGGCCTACCGCCGCACGGGGCCGGCACGCCAGGGGCCGCGGGACCTACCGCCCCCGGGCCGGCACGCCGGGGGCCGCCCCGGGGCCGGGACGCAGGGGCCGCGGGACCTACCGGCGCGCTTCGGCACGCCAGTCGTCCAGGGAGCGGCCGGACAGGCGCTCGTAGGCGTCCGCATAGCGCGCGGCGGTGCCCTCGATCACCTCGGCGGGCAGGCGCGGCACGCGGCGGGTGGTCTTGTCCCAGTCCTGCGCGTCCAGCCAGTCGCGCACGAACTGCTTGTCGAAGGACGGCGGCGACGAGCCGGGCCGCCAGGCATCGGCCGGCCAGAAGCGCGAAGAGTCCGGCGTGAGCACCTCGTCCGCCAGCACGACCTCGCCACCGGCCATTAGTGCCTCCCTTCCAGGGGTCGGCACTATACCGAACTCGAACTTGGTGTCGGCGAGCAGGATGCCCCGCGAGGCGGCGTGCTCCGCCCCGCGGCGGTACAGCGCCACGGTGAGGTCGCGCAGGCGCCCCGTCAGCTCCGGCCCGAGGCGCTCCGATACGTAGGACTCCGAAACATTCTCGTCGTGCCCGGTCAGCGCCTTGGTCGCCGGCGTGAACAGCGGCTCCGGCAGCTTGTCCACCTCGCGCAACCCCGCCGGCAGGCGGATGCCGCAGACGGTGCCGCCGGCGCGGTACTCCTTCCAGCCGGAGCCGGCCAGGTAGCCGCGGGCGACGCACTCGAACGGGATCATCTCGAGCCTGCGCACCAGCATGGCGCGGCCCACCAGGTGTCTGGCCCCGGAGGGCAGCTCGGACGCGCGCCAGCCCACCAGATGGTTGGGCACCAGGTCGGTGGTGCGCTCGAGCCAGAACTGGGTGAGGGCGGTGAGCACTTCGCCCCTGCCCGGGATCGGGTCGTCGAGCACCACGTCGAACGCTGAGATGCGGTCGGTGGCGACCAGCAGCAGGTGCCCGTCGTCGACCTCGTAGACGTCGCGTACCTTGCCGGAGAAGCGGTGCTCGAGGCCCTCCAGGACCGGCGCGGTGATCATCGCGTCCCCTCCCCTTGCGTGAGCTTCGCCAGCCGCTCGAAGACCGGGCCGGCGTTGACCAGGAAGTGGGCCGGGCCGATGGCCGCGTCCACCCCATCCGGCCCGCCGACCGCCTCAGCAACCCCGGGCTCCGCGAGCAGCAGGTCGCGGAAGCCGCCCTTGCCCTCCCAGGCGGCCATCGCCGCCCGCTGCACCGTGGCGTAGGCGTCCTCCCGGCTCCAGCCGGCGTCGACCAGTGCCAGCAGCGCGGCCGAGGAGCCGACCAGCCCGCCAGAGGCCTCGAGGTTGGCGCGCATCCGCTCTGGGAACACGCGCAGCCCGGACACCAGCCAGCCCGCCCGCTCGAGGCCGTAGTCCAGCACGCAGCAGGCGTCCGGCAGGATGACCCGCTCGGTGGAGGAGTGGGAGATGTCGCGCTCGTGCCACAGGGCGATGTTCTCCAACCCGGTCACGGCGTAGCCGCGCAGCAGCCGCCCGATGCCGGTGAGGCGCTCCGCCACCACCGGGTTGCGCTTGTGCGGCATCGCGGAGGACCCCTTCTGCCCCTCGACGAACGGCTCCTCGGCCTCGCGCACCTCGGTGCGCTGAAGGTGGCGGACCTCGACCGCCAACCGCTCGAGGTTACCGCCGACGATGGCGAGCGTAGCGAGCAGCTCGGCGTGGCGGTCGCGGGCGACCACCTGGGTGGCGGCGTCCTCGGGGGCTAGGCCGAGCTCGGCCAGCACCTCGGCCTCGATGTCGGCGGAGAGGTTGGAGTAGGTGCCGACCGCGCCGGAGACCTTGCCGACCGCCACGGCCCGACGCGCCGCAGCCAGCCGGCGGCGGTCCCGGTCGAAGGCGAAGGCGTGCCCGGCGAGCTTCAGCCCGAACGTGGTCGGCTCCGCCGCCACCCCGTGGGTGCGGCCGAGGCAGAGGGTGTCGCGGTGCTCGAAAGCGCGCTCGCGCAGGCTGGCGACCAGCCGGTCCAGCCGGACGGCGAGCAGCTCGCAGGCGCGCTCCAGCTGCACGGCCAGCGCGGTGTCGATCAGGTCGGACGAGGTCATGCCGTAGTGGACGTGCCGGGCGGCGGGGCCGATGCCCTCACCGTAGGCGGTGAGGAAGGCGATCACGTCATGGTGGAGCTGGGCGTCCAGCTGGTGGACCCGCGCCGGTGGGGGAGGGGGGGCGGCTTCGATCGCGGCCAGGTCGGCCGCGGGCACTAGGCCGCGGCGCGCCCGGGCGCGCACCACCGCCACCTCGACCTGAACGAACAGCCGGAAGCGGGTTTCATCGCTCCAGACCGCCCCCATCTCGGGTAGGGTGTACCGGGGGATCACGCCGAACCCCGTCTCGCCACGGCAACCATGGCACAGGCGCTCTTGGGGGGCCGTGGGGGGAGCGAGCTCCCCCCACATGGACCGGGGACTGTGGGTTGGCAGAGTGGCAGTGACATCTTCCAGCCCGCCCGCTAGAGGCGCAGCCCCTCGTCCAGCTGGTGCTTGAACTCGCGCAGCTGCTTGCGGAGCTCCGGGTCGGCGATAGCGAGGATCTGCACCGCCAGGATGCCGGCGTTCGCGGCCGCGTCGAGCCCCACGGTCGCCACCGGCACCCCAGAGGGCATCTGCACGATCGAGTACAGGGAGTCCTGGCCACCGAGGTGGGAGGTGAGGATCGGCAGCCCGATGACGGGCAGCACGGTGTGGGCGGCGACCACCCCGGGCAGCGCCGCCGCCTTGCCAGCGGCGGCGATGATCACCTGGAGGCCGCGGTCCTCGGCGCTGGCGGCGTAGTCCGCAACCCGCCGGGGGCTGCGGTGGGCGCTGAGCACCTCCAGCTCGTAGTCGACGCCGAATTTCTCCAGTATGACCGCAGCCGCCTTGGCCCGCTCCTCGTCGGAACTGGAGCCAAGGACGATCCCGACGCGTGGCTGCGGCATAGGAGACTCCTCACTGGCTCGGCGGATTGGCAGGTTCGCCGCATTGTAATCGCGGTCACGCCCTACGTTCCCGCTCCCGCCCGTCCCCGGTCGTGGCCGTCTCCGTTTTGTCCCTCTCCGTCCTCGGCCTCGGGAGTGCGCAGGCCGAGCTGGCCCAGCGCAGCGACGATGAAGCTCTGCTTGGCCCCAGTGAAGTCGACCGAGTCGGTCAGACCCCTGGCGACAATATCCCGCTTCAGGTCCTCGTAGTCCCGGCGCAGGCGCTCGTCGGCCCGCAGCGCGTCGCGGAAGCCACGCAGCTCGGCCACCTCATGGCTGGTCGCCGGCACGATGTGAAGGTGGACCCGGTAGCGCTGGCGCCGGTGGCGGAAGACGCCCTGGAGCATCGGCCGGCTGGGGGGAAACGCCTGCGGGATGCTCTGCCGCTGGAAGCCGAGCTCGATCAGCGCCTCGGCCACCGCCGGGATCCGCTCGCGGGGCGCTGGCAGGAGCAGGTCGATCGTGCCCTTGCCGGCCAGGCCTGGCACCGCGGAACTGCCGACGTGCTCGGCGCGGAGGTCCGGCACGACGCTGGCGACCAGGTCGAGCAGGCGCCGGGCAACCTCGGGCGCCGCCGGGTCGGCGTTGCGCACCACCACCGGCACGCGCTCGTACCACTCGATGACCCGCTCCGGCCGCACCGCCGTCTGCCGGCTGGCCAGCTCGCTCGTGCCCCTTCTCACTCCTAACTCCCGTACTCCTGTACTCCCGCTCCTGTACTCCCGTAGCACTCATCCGCCCCGAACTATGACAAAAGTATGCCTCTTGAATCCCCTTTTGTCACCCTCGGCGGGTCACGCGGGGCTTTCAGTGTGGGGCTTCAGTGTTTGGCCCATCCCCCTCATACCCCAGCTTGCCGCGTGGGATGCACGTTGCCGCGTCGAAGGTTGCTCTGGTGACCGATTTATACCTTGTGTGGAAC
>JBKPDO010000160.1:0-11130 GCA_046727955.1 bacterium
ATCCGGTCCTGCTCGGCAGCGGCAAGCGGCTGTTCGCCGAGGGCACGGTGCCGACCGCGCTGCGGCTGGTGGAGTCGGCGACCTTCAGCAAGGGCGCCGTGCACCTCATCTACGAGCGCGCCGGCAAGCCGACCTTCGGCAGCATGGCCTAGACCGCCGGGTGGCCCGGGGGTGAGACACCCCCGGGCCACCCGGCAGGCTAACCCGGATCCGCTGTCGCCGGGGTCCCCGTCGGCACCGCGGCGTCGGTGGGGGCGTCGGTGGGGGCGGGTCTTGCTGCTGGCGCTGTTGGCGCCGCTGGTCGCGGGGGTGTTCGGGTGGTTCCGCCCGACCGAAGCGCTGCGGCTGGGGTTGTCGCTGGTGTTCATACCCATTGTGAACACCGCTGTGATTACCGCGATGGAGTACGACGGGGTGATATCGATATTCCCCAAGGGGGCACGACCACGCTGGATCGTGTGGGCGGTCGCGGTCGCCGGCGGGGTGCTGTGCGGCGTTGCGGCCCTTGTTGGCGCGTGGCTGGCGCGCTGAGCGGCCGTGCCGCGCGGGGCCGGTCACGTTGACGTCCTCCCCTCCGGGACCCGGTTGGCCGCCAGGGTGCCACGCCACAGCTCCAGCTCCGCTCGCAGGCGTGGCAGCGGGGCGGTGCGCGAGGTGGCCAGGCCGCGGCTGTTCTTCCTGGCCCGCAAGGGACCCCGCGACCGTGTCCCCGAACCAGGGTGTTGCTCAAAGTCGGTCTGCGCAGGGCGCCACGAGGCCCTCTCGGGTCTCGGAACCCTGCTACGGCTGCCGCTCCGGTAAGTGACGGCCGCCTCGATGACTCCGCCGCTTCTGGGCTGCAGCTCAGGTGGTCGCCGACGCGGCCGCTGGCCGCACGAGCGTGTGCCGCCACAGTTTGAGCAAGTTGTGAGTGCCGCACAGCAGCTTCCACTCCGCCTGGCAGGCGGCCAGGCCACGGCGCAAGAACCGCCGGGCGCCCTGCTGCTCCTTGATCTGGCCGAACACCGGCTCGACGGTCTCCTTGCGCTTGGCATAACGCGCCTTGCCGTCCTCGCTGGCCAGCTTGGCCTTCATGGCGGCACGAAGGTCGTCGCTCCTGGACGCGGACGGCTTGCCGTCCTTGCGGGGCTTGCCCTGCCGACCGTGCCTGGCCGGCGGGATGTACAGCTCTGGGGCGTTGGGGATGGTGGTGAGGTTGTCGATCGACCAGTAGCCGGAGTCGGCCAGCAGCGCTTCGGGTCGCTCGTCGATGCCCGCGGCGGCCAGCGTGGCGGCGGTCGCTTCCAGTATGGGCTCGAGCTGCTGCACGTCGTTGGCTTCATCGGTGAGCTCGGCGGCCACGACGAGCTCGGAGCTATCGTTCAGCGATTCGTGCCGAATCATCACGGGCCTTCGTCGCCGGCCAGCAGGGAACCGGTCCTTACCTTCGTGGCCACCGGCATGACTGTCTGCTTGTGCGATATCTCCAGGCAGCGTGTCAGCGACCCCGCTGTTGAGCGGACCTGCAAGTGCGCCGTGAGCTGCTGAGCACGCCGTAAATCAGCAGCCGGCGCTGATCGCGGGCGGCGGTGAGACCGCCGTAAGCCACCTGTGAGCGCACTGCTCCCTCCGATCTCTTGGAGGAGCTCGCTCATGACTGAACCGTCGCCGTTCGCCGTGCTGGAGGACACCTTCCAGCTGCTGGGCGCGGAGCCCGCTCCGCTCGCCGTGGATGGCCAACAGCTTGGACACGGGTTGCCGTGCCGGCAGATCCCGATCGCAGAGGTCCGCGCACTCCTCACCCGACCCACCGCCTCCAGCGAACTCCACGACCAGGGCATCGAAGCAGTCCTTGGCCGCATGCGGCAGCAGCGGGCGGCCTGGGTGGTGGCGCTCAGCGGCTTGGTGCTTCCCGGCCTTCGCTGCCTTGCGGAACAAATGACAACCTCGCACGACCAGCGGCTGCCGCTGGATGTCGAGGCTGCGCTACTGTCGCGGCTGCTGGCGGCGACGCGCCGGCCACCGCCAGCTGCCCATCGCTTGGCCAGGCACCTACTCCAACTGGCCCAGGCGTCCCACGCACGAACCTGCGAGGCCGCTCGCATCGCCCGACCCGATGATCACGGGGGGTGAAGCTTCGGTGGTCAAGCTGGATCGCTCACCATTTGGGCAGCTGCTGTACGAACCAGACCGCCTGCAGGCAGTGACAGCGTTGCAGCAAGCCGGCCAGTTCGCCCAGCTTGACGGCGACGCCGTCCAGCTGGCGTTGCAGTGCCTGGCTGTTGCCCGCCATTCGGCGTGAGCATGTAGGCGTCGTTGCTGGTGAGCATGCTGGGGATGTGGGAAGCCCCGCCGGGCGGTGCCGGGCGGGGCTTGGTGGTCAGCTTGGCGGCGTGGTGCTCACTCGGTCGTGACCTCGGTGACGGCGGTGCGGGCGGAGGACTCGTCGACGATGCTCTTGTTGGCGGCGAAGGCGGCCAGCAGGGCTTGCAGGGCGAGGTTGTTGACGGCGCGGGGGTAGCCGCGGCTGGTCTGGTGGAGCAGCGCGACGGCGTCTTCGGCGAACAGGGTGTCGGAGCGTCCGGCCAGCGCGAGGTGGTGGCGCAGGTAGTCGGTGGTCTCCTCCAAGCTCATGCCGGGCATGTGGTAGCGCACGGCGATGCGCTGGTCGAGGGCAGCGAGCACGCCGAGTTTGATCCTGCGGCGCAGGGTGGGCTGGCCGACCAACAGGCAGGCGAGCGGGGATGAGCGGTCAAGGTCGTGGTTGGTGAGCATGCGGATGCCTTCGAGCTGGTCGTGGTCGAGCAGGTGGGCTTCGTCGATGACCAGCACGGGGTGCGGCCGCGTTCGGCGTGCTCGGTGGCCAGCGCGTCGGTGGCCTGGGGGATGAGGGTGGCGCGGTGGGGGCGGGGGGTGCCGCCCAGGGCACAGACGATGGCGTGGTGGATGCCGCGGGTGCCCACGGTGGGGTTGGGCAGGTAGATCAGGGTGTGGCGGGTGGGGTCCAGGGCGGCCATGGCGGCGCGGGCGGCGACGGTCTTGCCGACGCCGACCTCGCCGGTGGGCACGCCCAGGGCGTGCTGGTCGATACCCCAGGTGATGCGGGCGACCGCTTCGGCGTGGGCGGTGTGGCGGTGCAGCATCTGGGGGGCGAGGTCGCGGCCGAACGGCATACGGGTGAACCCGTAGGTGGCTTGGAGACGCTCGATCATGCGGGCTCCTGGTCGGGGTCGGGGTCGGTGAGGGTGAGCTGGCCAGGGATCTGGAGGTGGACGTGGCCGTCGTGGTCGCCGGCGGGCGTGGGGTCGGGCCGACCGGTGAGGACGCCGGTGAGCCGTGGGTGGCGGTGGCCGTCGGCGTCGAGGTCGGCATCGGCCAGGGCGGCGTAGTTGATCCGGTGAGCGAGCTGGTGCTGGTGGGCGGCGTCCAGCAGGCGCAGGTAGTCGATGCCGGTCTGCGGTGGGGGTTGGGCGTCGGGCTGTTCGGGGCGGGCCTTGGGGTGGGCGTGGCGGCCGATCCGGTAGGCGACCGCCTTGCCGAAGGTGCGCTGCTGGTAGCGGACCTGGATGTCGGTGAGGTCGAAGGGGTCGAAGACCAACTCGACCTTGCGGCCGACCAGCAGCGGGTCGACCTGGTAGGTGTTGGCATGCAGCGACACGGTCGCGCTGGTGGTGACGGTGCGGTGCTCGGCCCACAAGAACGCCTCGCGGAGCTGGGCGGGGGTGGGCCGGGGCAGCGGGGTGGGCAGGCCCTCCCGCCAGCGTCGCAGTGGTGGCGCGCCGGTCTCGGAGTGGACCCGGGGGTGGTATGAGGTCTCCACCCAGGCGACCAGCAGGCGGTTCAGCTCGGCCAGGTCGGCGATGCGGTCGGCGCCCTCGCCGCCCAGTTCGATCAGGAACTGGCTGCGGACGGTGCGGAAGAACCGCTCGATCTTGCCGCGGCCTTGGGGTCGGGCGGGGGTGGAGTGCACCAGCCTGATGCCAAGGACCGCGCAGGCGCGCAGCAGCCAGGAGTCCACAAACGGCGAGCCGTTGTCCACATAGATCTGCTCGGGCACGCCACGGGCGGCCAGCGCGGGCCGCAGCGCCGCGGCGAGCCGGACGGTGTCTTCGTGGTAGCCGAACCGGGCGGCCATCACCGCCCGGGAGTGGTCGTCGATGAAGCAGAACAGGATGGTCTTGCGCCCGGTGATGACCGGGCCGTGCAGCGCATCGCCGGTCCACAGCTCGTTGGGCCGGTCGGCTTCGAACCGGCCGAATACCACCGGGTCGGCCGGGACCGCGCGGTCGAGCTCCAGTCGCACGAAGTGGCGCTGCAGGGTCCGGTCCGATGGCGCCCAGCCGGACTGGGCGCGCAGGATCCTTGTGACCTGCGCGGCGGTGCGCTGTGGGTGTTCCCGCTTGAGCGCCGCGGCCATCGCCAGCACCTCGGCCGGGGTGCGCGGCGTCACCCGCGCGGGGGTCGGCACCAAGGCTTCGAACCCGCCAACCCGCCACCAGCGGATCCACCGGTCGATCGTCTGGCGTGATACCCGCACCGGCTCACCGAACGGGCCCGGGTGGGTGCGTTCGGCCAGCTCGCGGACCAGCCGGCCGCGCTGGCGGCTGGTCAGGGCTGGGTCCAGCGCGTCCTGGATGAGCTCGTAGCGGAACAACGCCATCCGGCGGGCCCGCTCGGCCTTGCGTCTGGTCTCGTCGTCGGCGTGGGACTGGGGCACCTGTGGCCTCCTCGGCACGGGGGAGCGATCCCTTGCGGGAACGCTGTGGGATCGGTCGCGCCGAGGCTCCCCTGGCCAGCGCTGGCCTCACCAGGGGCAGGTCGTGTTGCCCACCTCCACCCTGCTCCCGGGCGAAAGCAGCCGCCCGCCGGTGACGGCGCAGGCCGGCTCCCACGGCGACAACCCGACCAGCAACGGCCACCGACCAGTGACCGCGCCCATCGCGGCAACGATCGCGGCCACCGCGTCTCCAAGCGCCGACCCCTGCGGCCCGGGCACCGGCGGGTCCGCGTCCAGCTCGCACAGCAACGCGGTGAACGCCGCCCGCAGCCATGTTGCCTGCGCGGCGAACCGGCGCAGCCACCCCCGCACTGTCGCCGCCGGGCGGCCAAGCCGCTCAGCGATCCGCCGATGCCCCCACCCGGCCGCCCTGGCCACCAGGGCGGCACCGATCACCACCGCCACGTCCGCCCGCCTGAGCAGCGCGCCGACCGGCAGCAGCACGTGCGTGCGCCGACACCCGACACACCGCGCCCGCCGGGGTTGCAGCCGCCACCGCAGGCCGCCCGCACCGCGCAGCACCCGCGGCCGCGCATGGCCCCACGGCCCCAGCCGACTCCCGCACCCCGGATGCGGACACCCAAGCCGGCCCGCAACAAGTCGCTCCTCGACGTCCCTCGCGTCCTTGCCTACCGTGAGCACTGGTGCCTCCGTGCACCGCATGCGGCCCTCCCGGCGGCTCGACCAAAGACAGCCGGGAGGGCCAACCTCTGCCTGGACGTGCTCAGGTTGTCGTCGCACATGAACAAGGGCAACCCACCAAGGGTTGCCCCGGACCCTGCTCACCCCCGAAGACGCTGACCTATCCTTCCGTCCTCATAGGGAATGACGGGGAACACCTGGCACGAGACGAGTACTTCCGCACGGCCAGCGGACGCTGGGTTCCCGGACGGCCCGACCCGCACGACTTCGTCCCGGCGACATCGCCGCTGTCCGGGTCGGTGCTGGCAAGCCGATCCTCATCACCGGCTGGCGCACCCTCCATGGCCAGGGCAGGGTGCGGATCGAGCTGGAACGCCGCGACCTGCTCCAGCATCCGCTGAAAGCGCTCGACCTGGTCGAGCTGACCTCAGCGGTGCCCTACTTCATCCCGACTACCGCCGCCCTTGGTGTGCTCGCCAGCCGCCCACCCGACCAGCAGCTCCAGCACGAGCTGCGCCTGCCATTCCGCGGCGTGTTCGTATTGTTCGGCAGCGACCTGGAGCTGGACCCGAGCGTTCACCGCTGGCCTGCGGACTACCCCTACCGGCAACTGCCGCATCACAGCATCACCTACCAGGTCATCGACCGCGGCGGGTACGTGTCCGGGATGGTGCTGCTGGCCGACGAGCGTGGTCGGCTGCGCGACGACCTGCTGTGGATCGTCGCGGCCAACCCCGACCCGGCCCTGCCCCCACCGGCCAACCTGGACCGCATCCGCGGCGTCGTCCGCGGCTGGCGCAGCGCCGCCGACCTCGCCTCTCTTGTGACCAACATCGCGGCCGCGGTCGCCTGGGGTGCCTGGCAGCCCTCGACCACCCCGCTCCCACTGCCCGACGACCCCACCAGCAAGCAGTGGCACAAGGCCGTCAGGCGGGGCGTGTTCCCCCGCCGAGAGCCGCGTGGGGACGCTGTCGGCGTCCACGTCCTCGATCTGGCCCGCACTGCAGCCCATAGGCACGAGGTCCCAAACTCGCGGCAGTCGGGCAGGGACTCGGGTCGGAACTCGCCGGTCCCGCACTTGCGCGGCGGCCACTTCCGCCGGGTCAGGATTGGGCCGCGCGACGACTGGCACTACCAGGTCCGCTGGATCGCCCCAACGCTGGTGCGTGGCGACCAGCCCACTACCGACCGGCTGGTGGTCCGCCGGCTGCCACCACCACCCTCTTCGGATCACAGTCGGGACAGATCCGAGGGCCGAACTCCCGAGCAGCAGGCCCCGCCCAGAATGCACCCGTCCGCTCCACACGTCAGCATCCCGCACCCGGATGTTCCGCCCACTACCGGCGTCCGCCAACCGCCGTCCGATCCGGATGGCCCGCACCCCCTCGCCATCACCTGATCGAAACCAGGTGAACAGCCCGCCCACAGCAACCTGAAACCACCGCCGAGTCCGCGAACTTTCCTGTTGAGCCCGACACTGTGGACACCACCGCTGGATGGCATGCGAGCTCCCGCGGTGGCTAGGATGGCGCGGCAGACGCAGTGACTGGCTGGCGTGGCGTAAGCGGTAGCGCAGGCGATTCGTAATCGCCAGGTTCCGGGTTCGAGTCCCGGCGCCAGCTCCCCAAAACCGCAGGTCAGACGGCAAGTCCAACATGAGGACTTGCCGTCTCGTCATTCCCGCGTCATTCTTCCTCCTGAGGGACGCCATCTCGAAGGGTTCACTGGCCATGATCCGCAAGCGGGGGACCAGCCTCCAAGTGCAGGTCTACGCCGGCCGTGACCCACTCACGGGTCGCAAGAAGTGGGTAAGCCGCCAGGTCAGCGGGCAGACTCGCGAGTCCTGGCGCGAGGCCAGGAAGGTCGAGGGCCAGCTCCTGGACGAGGTTGGCGGCGGCCGACACAAGAACGCCCGCAAGATGACCATGCGCGAGCTGCTGCTGGACGAGTGGCTGCCCTGGCGCAAGGCCAACGGCAAGGCGATCTCGCCCACGACGCTTCGGACCTACAAGCGACTGATCGAGACCAAGATCCTCCCGGCGCTGGGCGCCGCCCCGCTCACCGCAGTGGACGCCCGCACGCTCGACCGCTTCTACGCGGCGCTCCGCAACAGTGGCAACGCCCGCACCGGCGGCGAGCTGAGCGCCAGCCGCGTCCGCGACGTCCACGCGATCCTCTCGGGCGCGCTGGGCCTGGCGGCCCGCTACACCTGGCTGCCCTACAACCCAGCGTTGCTAGCCCAGCCGCCGGCGCCGCGCAACGCCCGGCAGAAGCCGCCCACCAGCGAGGAGGCCCGCCTCCTGCTCGAGGAGGCCGCCGGGCAGGACCCGGAGCTGTACCTGTTCCTGCGCCTCAGCGCGGTCGGCGGGCTGCGCCGCGGCGAGGTCTGTGCGCTGCGCCCCTACGACCTGGACCTGGACGAGGCTGAGGTCACGGTCACCGGCAACATCGTGTTCGAGAAGGGCCTCCCGGAGGGGTTCATCCGCAAGTCCCCCAAGAGCGAGAACAGCGAGCGGCTGCTCGCCCTTGATGCTCGCACGGTGGAGCTGCTCCGCGACTACCTGGCGCGGCGCGACGCCGCCATCCGCGCCGCCGGCGGCGCTGGGCTTCGGCCTGACGCCTACATCTTCGCCCAGGACCTCGCCGGCACCCGACCGGTCCACCCCGACACGATGACCGGCCGGTGCAAGCGACTCGCACAGCGCCTCGGCTACCCCTACACCCTCAAGAGCCTGCGCCACTTCATGGCCACCCAGCTCGGCGCTGTCGCTCAGGCTGGCACCGTCCGCGAGCGCATGGGCCACGGCAGCCTCCAGGTGACCAGCATCTACACCCACCGCGTCAGCGAAGCCGACCGCGCCGCGGCCGCTCATATGGGCCGACTGCTAGACCGGGAATTCAGCCCGGATGGTGCAGGGGGCGCCTCGTCGAGCTAGGCGCAATGCGGGTCAGGAAGAAGCTGGCGTGAGGACGATCCGAAGGCAGTGGCGACCGTTCTGAGCACCTACCACATCCTCAAGAGCCACAACCGCGTGCAGTTTGGGCCAGAATGGCCACATGGTGACGACTCCGCTGTTCAAGGCCATGGTCCCTCGGCTGTGTCGGGTCCGTACAGGGACGGAAAGTGACGACATGCCGTTTCCCCTGGACCTTGACGGGTTCTTAGATCCGTCGGCGGCGACTGCCAGCACCGGCGACACTAGTAAAGCCGGGACGCTGGTCACGCCTGCAGTGGCGGCTAAGGCTGGGGCGCTGGTGCTGCTGGGGGAGCCAGGCGTGGGCAAGACGACAGTCTTCAATGGCCTTACTGAGGCGCTGCCTGATGTCGACGATGCTCCCGAGGCGGAGCATGTCGCGCTGCGGCTGGACGCAGCACGGCTGACCGAGTCGTCGTCGTTCCAGGAGTTGCTTGGGCGGCGCCTGCGGGCTCTGCCAGAGGCCCCGAGGCGAGCAGGAGCAACGGCGGTGTCTTCTCGGGTGCCGATCGTGGAGAGATCACCTCGGGGTGGTCGTGACGTCACGCTCACCATCGTGCTTGACCAGGTGGATGAGAGCCCCATGCTGCGGTGGCTGGCGGCTGATCTTGCGACAGCGATGAAGGGTCGAGACACGTCGCGGCTGCGGGTCCTACTTGCGTGCCGAACCGCGGACTACCCAAGTGCGCTGACCGACGTGCTGGCACATGCAGTCGGTGGCTGCGTACTGGCTGATCTGGCGCCATTGACGCGTGAAGAAGCCGTGAAGCTGGCCGCAAGCGCGGACGTGGATGGCGAGGCGGTGGTTGCGGCGGCAGTAGCAGCCGGCGCGGGCGCACTCGCCAGCGTCCCGCTGTTCCTGGAACTGCTCGTCCGTGTCTTTCGCGAGGCTGGTGAGTTGGAGGGCAGCCCAGCCGATCTGTTCGCCAAGGGGGTCCGGCTCCTTGCTGATGAGCACGACGACCGTCGCCGCGCTTGGGACACCGTCACCAGCGTGGATCAGCGAATGGCGATCGCCGGGCGGATCGCCGCGCGCCTGTTGTTGGCGGGGCGACGGACGGTGTGGCGTGGCGCAGACCTCGATGCCGGTCCGCTGGACGTGCGTGCCGGCAGCCTGGCCAGCGGTACCGAACAAACCGTGAGTGGGCCGTTTGACGTGACCGCAGCAATGGTCTCTGCGACGCTGGGCACTGCCCTGTTTACGGGCCGAGGGGAGCATCGGCTGGCGTTTCGGCACTCTTCCCTGGCCGCCTACCTCGCCGTTTGCCACCTGCGCGAGCATCAGGTGCCACACCCGCAGTTGGCCACCTTGTTCCTCGTCTCCGCAGATGACGCCACCACCAGTATCCCGGTGCCGTTGCGGGAGACCGCAGCATGGCTGGTGGCTCTTGATTCCGCGCACTCTGACTGGCTTGCCACCGCGGACCCCGAGAGCCTGGCCGCCCACAGCGTGGTCGTGGACTCGGCAGCGATGAAGGCGCTGATGGTGGATGGCCTCCTGGACCGCGCGCCGCAGATCGAGCTGAGTGAGCCTTCTCGGCGGCAAGGCCGCTGGCAGGTGGCCCACCCCGGGTTGGCTGACCAGCTCGCGGCGGTCCTGGCTGAGGTCCCCGGCGGAGAACCGCAGGACTGGTCGACGCAAGCGCGGGTGCGGCTGGCGGTGCGGCTGGCGCGTGAGGCAGCAGCGTCGGATCTCGCCCCGCCGCTGCTAGACCTCGCCGAGCATGACGGATGGAGCCCGTACACGCGACAACTGGCTGCCCGCGCCGCGTTCGAGACCGCGCCGGAATTGGCGGTGCAACGGCTGCGAGTGTTGCTCGAACGTCTCGCTGACGAGGCATACGCCACTATCATCGACCCGGACGACGAACTGCGTGGCGCTCTATTGGAGATGCTTTGGCCAGAGCACTTGGCCTTGGAGGAGGCACTCGTCCAGCTTCGCCCGCGACGACGTCGCTGGCTGTTTGGCGTCTACGCGCGGTTTCTTCGTACGATGCCAGACCGTATCGATGACAGCGACATCCCAAGAGCGTTGGCGTGGGCGAAGGCTCGCATGGAGGCCACAGCTGTGGCCAGTGACGCCCGCAAGCAGCGCGCGACGGTTGTTGAGGAACCCACCCCGGAGGCCCGTCAACCTCTCGTTGATCCCGCCGCCGGGGATATCGATGTATCCGACGCGCCCATCGGACAGCTCGACAAGGACCTGCTGGAGGGCGTCATCGACCGGGCGTTGTCAGGTGAGTCAGCGCTTGCGCACATCGACGACGTGGCTGCGCTGCTGTGGCCGCGGCAGCGCCGCTTCGAACCAGTGGCGTTGCCAGCACCACTTGATGTCGTTGACCCAGACGGTATCGAACCTGAACGCGCACGCGAGTTACGCCGCGCGCTCGCCCGGGCCTTGGTGGCGCTCACCCTCGCCACCCAGAACACAGACCTGGGCGATTACCGGCACACGGTGATCGGCTGGCATGGCCGCCGTGCCAGTTGGCGGCAGCGAACTCCTGCAGAGCAGGCTGCGGGACTGCGCCCAGCTGAACGGCAGTGGCTGCTCGACGCTGGGGATTTTCCGTGGGCGCTACACGCAGCACGCGAGGCCGAGGCTGCTGGAAACCTGGAGGTAGCTATTCAGACCCCCATGGCCGGTGGCCGCCGCGACGGATGAGAATCGGGCGTGCCCGGCCAAGCTCGGCTTTCCTTGGTGCGAGAGAGCCCGTTATTCAGACTGATGCGGGGACCTTCCCGGCACCGCGAACTGTC
>JBKPDO010000161.1:0-17749 GCA_046727955.1 bacterium
CAGGAACTGCGCCGCCAGCTCCATCACCGGTCACGACTCGAGGAGGGGGTGGTCGACCAGACTGTCACCCCTGCCGCATAAGATGCCGTCAGTGGGAGCCCGCGTCCGCCCGCTTTTCCACCAGAAGCGGGACGCCACCGCACGGATACCGGCGCCGTTACAATCGGTTGGTCAACATCCTGGGCGGCAACAGGCCCCGACGCGGACGCCGGGGCCTGTGATCAGCCGAGGGTACTCAGCGTTCGTCGCGCTCGTGACGCTCCCGCCGGCCGCGGTCGGGGTAGGTCGGCTCGATCCAGTCGGCCGGACGCCACTCCTCGGCATGGGCGACGCGCTCGGTCATGCCGCCGACGTCGTCGGCCGCGAGCTTGTCCTCAAGGGACGGCTCGTCGTACCGGCCGTCGTGGTTGTGCTGCCGCTCGGACGTGCCCTGCTCGTCCGGCCCGAACAGGTCGGGCGGGCAACCCGGATCGTCATAGGCCAACGCCCGCTGCTCCGGCTCGGCCCGGTCGGCTTCGGCCTCCTCGCCGAGCGCACGCACCGAGTCTTGCAGCCGCCCCCGGGTAGCCGGATCGGCCGCCCGCGGCGTGACGCCCGCTCGCCAGCGGCGCCGATCGACCACATCGGGCGGCCCGGCTTGCGGCTGGCTGCGGGCGAAGCGGCGATCGGCGATGCGCTCGCGCAGCGACCGGCGCCGGCCCTCGTGCAGCCCTGGCGTGCCGGCCGGCGGGAGCAGCTTGCCGGAGTCCGGTAGCCGCTCGTTCAGCTCGATGATGAGCACGCCCGGCCGGGTCCGTGGTAGCTCGCTGAGCAGACTGCGCAGCTCCGATGTGGGCAGCGCGTCGAGGTAGCGGACCAGATCGGCGCGGAACTGCCCTTCGGGGCGTGGCTCCGGGCCGACCTCGGCCGGGTACAGCGGGTCAGCGGGCATCTCAGAACACCTCCCGTTCGTCACGGTGGGGATGGTGGGGACGGCTGGACCGTCCGGCCCGGCTGGCGCCGGCCTGGGCCTGCCGCTCGGCGCGCTCGGTCTGCCGCCGGGCCGGGCGGCTGGCCCGCTCGGCCCCCAACCGCTGGGCGCGGGCCGCACGGCGTTGGACCGCCCACATGCGGGCACCCTGCCTGGCCGCGCGGCTCTCGGCGTTCATCTCGGCGACCGCGCCAGCGCCGAGCGTGGCGATCTCCTCGGCGCGGCGAACCCGCTGGGCCAGCTCAGCATCCGAGCGTGCCCTGACGGGGATCGCGCCCTGGTTGAGCCGGACGAACACAGGGTCCAGCCGCGCGGCCGGCTGGGCGTTGTGGCCCGGCCTGGCCGCCCGCGTGGTAGCCGGCATGCCGAGGTTGAACCGCTGCCAGCCGGCCAGCAGCGCCGGACGGCTGGAGCCAAGCTGGCGGGCGGCCGCCTTGATGCTGCCGAGCTGGGTGGCCAGCCGGAACGCCCGCTCGGCGTGCTCGCGGTCGTGGGCGAACACCGACCGCCTGGGACGGCCCGGGTAGGCCAGGCCCCACTGCGCCCACGCCCTGGCGAGGGTGGACGGGATCGTGCCGAGCTCGCGGGCGGCCTGCTGCGGCCCGACCTGGGTGGCCAGCCGGTGCGCCTGCTCGGCCAGCTCGCGGTCGCGCCGCCAGGGGCTGGCCTGCGCCGGCTGGTGGTCGCGCAGCCCGGTCCGCTGGTGCGGCTTGGTCCCGGCGAAGATCCCGTGATCGTCCCCGCGGCTGGCGGCGCTCTTGACGGCCAGCTCCAGGCAGTCGGCCCTGACCTGGCAGCCGGCGCAGACCTGCTTGGCGGCCTGCGCCTTGGCCTTTTGGCCCCGCTCGGGGAAGAACAGCTCGGGGTCCTGGTCACGGCAGGCGGCCCGCGCCAGCCAGCTTGACCCCTCGCCCGCCGGCGGCGGCGCGGCCGGGCCTGTCGGCTCTGACCGCGGCGCGGCCGGGCTGGCGCGGTGGGCGGCGCGCAGCTCCCGCACCACCCGCGACACGTAGTCGGCCGAGGTGTGCAGCTCGGCGGCCAGGTCCCGGCTGCTGACCCACCGGCCGCCCTCCAGCTCGCGGGCCTGCCACAGCGCCTCGATCCGCTGCCTGGTGGTCGGCGTGGCGCCAGCGCGCAGCGTCGCCAAGGTGGTGGCCACGTACGCGCGGCTGGTGCCAAGCTCCCGGGCGACCTCGGCGGGGTCCAACTGCTGGGTGCCGTGCAGCTCGTGGCGGCGCCACAGCAGCTCGACGTTGTCGGCCAGCGAGCTGGTCGGCAACGGCCGCTCGGCGGCGGCGGGGGTGGGGCTGCCGACGCGGAACCGCTCGGCCAGCGCCGCGAGCTGATCAGCGTGGACCTGGCCGTGGTCTTCGGGCACGGCCCGTAGGCTGGCAAGGGTGGGGTCGTGGTCGCGGACCTCGCGCAGCGACCGCAGCCACTGGCGGGCGACCGTGGCGGTGGTGCCAAGCTCGGCGGCCAGCGCGGCCGGGTCCAGCCGCTGGCCGCCGCGCAGCTCCCTGGCCAGGTATGCCTCGGTGATGCGGTCGCGGACCAGCCGGCCGCGCAGCCCCACAAGGCCCGGGTCGCGTTGCCGCTGGGCGCGCAGCACCCGGACCAGGTCATTGGCGAGCCGTGGGGTGACGCTGACCTCGGCGGCCAGCGCGGCGGGGTCGACGTGGTGGCCGCCGTCGACCTCGCGGGCAAGCCAGGTGTAGGCGATCCGCTCCCACGCCGGCCGTGGGTCCGCCGGCGGCTCGGCGGCCGGCTGGACCGTGTTGGGAGGGTGCTCAGCGGTCATCGTGCGCTCCCTCCCGCTCGGCCCGCGACCGACCGCCAAGACGACGGTTGAGCCGCTCGGCCCACGACGGCTGCCGGGTCCGTGCCCGCTCGGCGCGCTCGCGGGCGCGCAGGGTGGCGCGCTCGCGGCGCTGCTCGGCGCGGCGCAGCTGCCGCTCGCCGCGGTCCTCCAGCCGCTGGCGCCGCCGCTGCTCGGTGGGGGTGTAGAACGGCCGCAGCCGGATCGGGGTTGGGCGCAGGTGCCCGTACAGCAGCACGCCCTCCCCCGGCCGCAGCCGGCGCAGGTCCTCCACCGGCAGCAGCGGCCGGTACAGGGTGGACTCGTTGAGCGAGTGGCGCCCGTCGGAGCCCATCGAACGGGACTGCTCGAGCTGTTGGCGCTCGCCGATCAGCTTGGTTCCCAGCTCCAGCGCCGACAGGTCCGCCAGGCCGGACAGGAACAGCTTGGCGCGATGGTTGTTGAGGATGGTCGAGGCCTTGGTGCCGTAGCGGGCCTCAAGCTGGCTCTTGTCGTGCCACACCGTCACCAGCTGGATGCCCTGCCCTCTGGCGGTGGTGGCCAGCACGTCCAGGTCACTGAGGGCGGCGCAGTTGCCCGCCTCGTCCAGGAACAGCCCAAGCCGCGGGTCCAGCAGCCCGTCGGGGGAGCGCGCGGCCTTCTCCTGCGCGGCGGCGACGACCTGTTGGGTGATCGTCTCGAACAGCGGGCGCAACAGCCGCTGCTGGTGGGCCGGGGCGTACAGGTAGATGGTGTGCTCGCCCCGCAGGAAGTAGTCGAGATCGAGGGTGTGGCCCTCGGTCCAGGCGGCGACCCGCTCGTTGCCGTAGACGTGCAGCATCTCCTCGGCCGTTGCGTACAGCGAGTCCCACGCGCGGTCGGTGCGGCCCTGGGAAGAGGCCCACGCGTCGGCGGCGGCCTGCACGCCGGCCGTCTGGAGGATGTCGCCGATCTGGTCGCGGTTGGGGTCGACGCCCTCGCGCGTGTCCAGCCAGTGCAGCACGTCGCGCATGGTCAGGCCCTTGGTGGCCGCCGCGAACAGGACCGGCGCCAGGAACTTGACACCCATCGTCTTCCAGAACCGATGCTCTGGCCGCTGTTCCTCGGTGGGGGTCTGCTCGATCGCGTTGGCCAGCATCACTGCCATCTGCTGCGCGCCCGCCCAGGTCCCACAGGAGGCCAGCGGGGTCCACTGCGCCGCCGGCTCGCCCGAGGCGCCCAACGGGTCGATGATCGTCACCTCGCCCTTGCGGGCACGCTGCGCCATCGTCGCCCGCAGCACGTCAGGCTTGACCGAGGTGGCCAGCAGGGGGCCTTGCCAGTCGAGGATGCCGGGCACCAGCAGACCGCTTGTCTTGAATGAGCCGGTAGGCCCGAAGACCAGCACCGAATGGCAGTCCTCGGAGGCCAGCAGCCGCCCGCCCACGCCGAGGCCGGCCAGGCGGCTGGTCCGCCCGACGATCACCCGGCCGGGGGTGGGGCGGCGCACGAACAGCAGGCGCAGCTCCCGCCCGCCGGCCCACCGAGCCCTGCCGGTTGCGCCGCGTGTGCTCCCGGCCTGGCCGGTGGCCCGGCGCGCGGCCGGGCAGGTACTGCGTGACCGCCCGCACCGTGGCGGTCGTCCCGCCGGCGACGCCGCCGACCACGGTTCCGGCCGAGGCGTACATGCCGACCGGGCCGGGCAGCGCGCTGCGCACCTCGGCGGGCCAGGCGAGTGCCGGGTCGCTCCAGGTGTGGGGCAGGTGCCACATGACCGAGGCCACGTCGGCGGGGGACAGGTGCATCCAGGTGTGCCCGAACGCCAGGCCCGCGAGCTGACCGCTGAGCCACACCAGCAGCCCGGCCGTCCCGGTGGCGGCCAGGCCGTAGCCGAGCAGGCGCTCTTCGGTGCCGCCCATGCCCGGCTCGGGGATGTGCCGTCCGTTGGGAGGCACCGGAGGACGAGGGTCACGCCACATCCTGACCACCTCCGGACCTGCCTCGATCCGCGCAGCGCTCCTGCTCGAGGAGAGCGCGGTACTCGTCCGGATGCGCAGCGATCAGGCGTCGAACCGCTGCGTGACGGGACTTCCTGAGTCGGGCTTCCCGGCCCGGGTCCAGCATGCTGAGCCTTGCTCGCGTTGTGCGCTTGCGGACCCGCTCCCGCTCCCGCATGCGCAGCAGCTCGGCGGGGTCCTGCCGACGTCGGCGATAGGACTCCTGCGAGCGCTGGCGCTGGTGGGCCTTGCAGTAGGTTGAGAGGCGACCGTCAGGACGCTGGTAGAAGGCGTCCGCCGGCCGTTGCTCACCGCAGTCAGGGCAGGACTTGCCGGCCTGTCGAACGACGGTGAGCGTGTTGTTACGATCACGCTGCATCTTGGGGTGTCTCCCTCGGGTGTGAGGCCCCGGGGCGGCTGCGTCTTGACGGGTCGAAGCCGCTCCGGTGGCCACTTCACGGATGGCTGAGAGAGCACCCGGGCGGCGCCCGGATGACAGCGGATTTGCCAGCGGGACGTAGCGTCCACGACTGGAATAGGGTGGGACCGCAAGGCACGAGCTACGCACGAAGCGCAGCTCAGACGGGATGTCAGGGGATCGGGCGGAACCCCTCGGGATGACCGTTAGCCGGTTGAGGGCCTAGTGCCCGGTAAGGGCGTGGGGGTTCAAGTCCCCCCTCCGACACGAACCATTCGGATACCAGCGTCTGACCACGATCCTGGCGCTCTGAGCAGCGGCGATAGCAGACCGCCATCTTCGTGAGGGTACCCGTGAATCACGCTGTCGAGCGGCCCATGGCCGTTGTCACGCCTCAGGCGAGGCCTCTGACAGCATCGCGACAACGCGCTGACAAAATGGTCATCCTGCGCTGCGGTCAGCGACAACTCGGCATCGTGGTCGTCCTGGGGTCCCGGTCAACGAGGGGTCCCGGGTGATGGCTGTTCCTCGGATCCCCGCCTCCTCGTCGTCGGCCTAACTGGCAGGCCCGAGCCCGGAGGAGGGGCGGCGAGTCACTGCCCTTCCTTGCCGCGCGACCAGAGCTACGTACTGGCTGCCGGCGACAGCGGGCTGGTGAGCCACCTCACCGGGCCAGACGACCCCAAACAGCCGCCGCCGTCGGTGTCGGCCAAGGATTGTAATACGTCTCAGTCGAGGTATCCCCTGCGGGGACTAGGAATGTCAACGTTGAGTGGCCCCACCTCGCTCGCCAGAAGTGGCCCCACCCCCCGGTCGTGTGCGAGCAATCCCTGGTGTCCCTTGCCCCTGGATCTGAGGTATTGCCAGCTGATCCGAGACTGTCAAGGGCCATTGAGATCTCCCTGGGGACGGTCATGAATCCTCCCCGGTGATGGCCATGAGCGTTCCCCACTGGTGGCCATCAGGTCTCCCGGGAGGTCAGGTCAGCGGCACCACCCCCTTGCCGGAGGTGGCCTGGCTGAGCCGCACCGAGTCGCCCCGGGTGACGCACAGGTGGGCATGGTGGAGCAGTCGGTCCACGGTCGCCGCGCACAGCCTGGGGTCGGTGAAGGTCTTGGTCCAGCGATCTGGGGCTGGGACATGTTCGTGGTGGAGGATCCTGGCTCGTGCCTGCAGTCTTCGCCTTCCAGCGCGCTCTTTGATCTTCCAGGCGTAAGCCACATATGTTTGGCGCCACCTTGACCCTTCAACTGTGAGGAAGGTGTGCGGTGGCGGGGTCACGACTACGCGTGCTCGAGGCGGGGCGGTGCCGCAGGAGCCGGTCACCACCGACCCGTGGGCGTTCCAGGCCCAGTGTGTGGAGGCGTTCGTGGCCTCCTGGCACGCGCGCGGGTTCAGCCCGGTGACCATCGACAACGACACCGGCCTGCTGGAGCGGACCCTGACGGCCCTGGGCCGCCCGGCGTGGGAGGTGACCCCAGAGGGTATCGACCGGGTCGTCGGGGAGCTGGCGGTGGCGGGGCGGGCGACGTCGACCCGGCGGGAGTACGTGCAGATCTTCAAGGGCTTCCACCGGTTCCTGCAGGCCCGCAAGGCCGCCGAGATCCAGGCCGTCTTCGGGGTGCGCCTGGTCTGCCCGGTGGACGAGTTCAACGCCGCCCGCCATGTCGGCGACGACTCCCCGGCGCTGCTGCCTCCGCCCAGCCCGGAGCGGGTCGCGCAATTCTTCGACTTCCTCAGGGCCCGGATCGCCACCGCCCGCAAGTACGCGCCCGCGGCCCGGGACTATGCGCTGTTTCGGACGCTGTATCACGCCGGCCTGCGGTCGGAGGAGGCCGCGCTGCTGGACCGAGCGGACGTGCATTTTGGCCGCGGCCCGTTCGGCAAGCTGCACGTGCGCTTTGGCAAGGGCGCCCGCACCTCCGGACCTCGGCCCCGCTGGGTGCCGATGCTGGACGGGCTGGACCTGGTGTTGCGCTGGTTCCTGGACGACGTGCGCGGCAGGCTGCCCGACTCGGGCGTGCTGTTTGCCGACCAGGCGGGCGGCAGCCTGCACCCGGGCACGATCCGCAACCGGCTGCGCTATCTGATGGAACTAGAAGGCCGAGCGGCCACCGAGCGGTTCAGCCCGCATGGGCTGCGGCGGGCGTGCGCGACCCACAACTACGAACGCGGCGTGGACCTGGTGGCCATCCAGCAGTTGCTCGGGCACTGGACGGTCAGCTCCACGATGCGGTATGTCCGGCCCTCGGCGACCCTCGTCGAGGACGCCTATCGCCGCGCGGTCACCGCCACGCTGGGGGAGCTGACCGGGGATGGGGAGGACGGGACGGCATGAGGATCCGGTGGCGGCTGCGGATGGCCGCGGCCCAGCGTGAGGTGTGGACCGGCGCGCAGTTGCGGCGGCTGCTGCGCGAGCGGGCCGGGCTGGAGCTGTCGGCGGCGTCGGTGTCGGCGCTTTTGACCAAGCAGCCCTCGCAGGTGAAGCTGTCCACGCTGGCGGCGTTGTGCACGGCGCTGGCGTGCAGCCCCAACGACCTGTTGGAGGTCGACACCACCCCGGTTGAGCGGCCGGCCCCACCACCCAGGGCCGCGGCTGACCCGCCGAAGCAGGCCTCCACGCGTGGCCGGTCGATGCCGCCGCTGTGACCCGGCGAGCACAACGGGCGGGTCGGGATGGGCAAGCGGCAGCGCGACTGCGTCGACTGCGGCGCGCCGGTGGGCTATCGCGCCCGGCGGCACTGCTGCCGTTGCTGGCGCCGGCGGGCCGAGCGGGCCGCCAAGGCGCCCTGTCCGGGCTGCGGCAAGCAGCGGATCCTGCAGGACGGCACCGGCCGGTGCGTGCTGTGCTCGCGAGCCTGCACCCGCTGCGGGCATCCGGTGCGGACGCGGTCGGCCAGCCTGTGCCGGGACTGCCGGCGCGCGGCCGAACGGGCGGCCGCCCAAAAGCCCTGCCCACGCTGTGGCCGGCCCGGCTATCTCCGCCCCGACACCGGCTGGTGCGGCAACTGCTCACGGCCGCGGCCGGCCAAGCAGCCACCGCGGCCCTGCGCCGCGTGCGGGCGGGTGCGGCGCCATGCCGGGCTCGGCTTGTGCTCGGCGTGCTGGCAGCGCCATCCCGACCGGCCCTTTGTCCGCGGCGAGCACCTGGCCGCCCGGCTGGCCGAGCCGCCACCCTGGCTGGGCGGGTTCGTCGGCGATCTCACCGCCCGCCACTGCGTCGGCCGCGCCTGCACGATGCTGACCGCGCTCGGGCGGCTGCTGGAAGACCCCCATCCCAACCAGCCCCAAGCCCTGCTGGAGCGTGCCCGCCGACCTGGCCGCTCGATGGGCACGCTCGCCCGCGCCCTGGAGGACTTCTTCACCGACCACGGCCTGGCGATCCCGACCGACCAGGCCGAGCGGCTGGCAGCCGGGCGACGCCGGCGCCGCATCGACGCCACGCCCACCCCGTTGCGTCCGGCGGTGGCGGCGTTCGCCGCGTGGATGCCACGGGCGCGCCAGCGTGCCCGACGGGCCGGGACCCGCCCGCGCACAGACGCCACCATCGAAGCGGCCCTGGCCACCATGCGCGACCTGGCCTCCTTTCTGGCCGCCGTGCGCGGCAAGCGCGACTGGGCGCTGGTCGACGTGGGCGACCTCGAGGCGTTCCTGGCCCAGTCGCCCAAGGGTCGCAAGCGGCGCCTGACCGTGCTGCGGCAGTTCTTCGGCTTCGCCCGAACCCAACGCCTGCTGCTGGTGGACCCCACCCGTGGGCTGTCCGCCAAGGCACCCGGCGGCTTCACTGGCCAGACCGCCAGCCTTGACCAGCAGCGGCGGCTGTTTCGCCGCTGGATGACCGACCCCATGGTCCACCCGCACGAGGCCCTACTGGGGATCCTGGCGCTGCTGCACGGCGCCTCCAGCCGCGAGGTCCGCCTGCTCCGCCTGCTTCGCCTGCTTCGCCTGACCGATCTCGAGCCCGCTGCCCGCACGATCCGACTGGGCGCGCGTCCGCATCCGCTGCCGCTGGACCCAGCCAGCTGGACGATCCTGCAGCGCTGCCTGGCTCACCGCCAGAGCCTGCGCACCGACAACCCCCACGTGCTGGTCACCCGCGCCACCAAGGCTCGCCGGACCCCCGCGTCCATCGCCTATCTGAGCCACCTGCTCGACCCTGCCGGCGTCCCGCCGCGGATGCTGCGGTGCACCCGCCTGGTCGACCTGGTCACCACCACGGACGCCAAGCTGGTGGCCGCAGCGTTCGGGATGGACCCCGACGGCGTCATGATCTATCTGGCAGACACCATCGCCGACACGGCCACCGCCTTCGAGCAACGACGGCAGGCCACGACCCCACCATGAAGCCAACCCTGTTCACGATCTCCCGCCATGGCCCTGGGCGGCTTGCCACCATGGCACGGCCCCGCGGCGGCGAATGGCTCACCGACGAGCTCGGCTCCCTGCGGCGGGCCGGCGTCGACGTACTGGTCTGCGCCCTGACCGGCCCGGAGATGCTCGAGCTCGACCTCACCGAGGAGCCGGCAGCCAGCCACACCGCCGAGCTCGAGTTCATCGCGACCCCCATTCCCGACCGCGGCGAGCCCAACCCGGTCACCGTCACGCCCGTCCTGGAGGTGCTGCACGGCCATCTTGCCGCCGGCAGGCACGTGGTCATCCACTGCCGCAACGGGATCGGCCGATCCTCACTGCTTGCAGCCGCTCTGCTGCTGCGCGAGGACTCACCCCACGCCAGGCCTGGGAACGCATCGCCACTGCCCGCGGCCTGTCGGTCCCCGACACCAACCAGCAGCGGGCCTGGCTCGACCAGCTCGCCCGCCAGCCGCCGAACCCGTGAACGTTCGGCGCCACCTTGCACACGTTGCCGCGAACCTGTGCGCTTTGGCCGGGTGCAGGTTGGAGCTGACCGCCACGCTGCGCCGCTCGTCGGCGGCGTCGACCAGCCGGTACAGCCCTTCGGCGGCGTCGGGCCGACCGGCAGCAGGCCGATGTCGTCGACCACCACCAGGTCGGCGCGCAGGATCCGCGTCACCGCCCTGGTGACCGAGTCGTCGGCGCGGTGGCGGCGCACCAGCGCCCCCAGCGACTCCAGCGAGAACCAGGCGACCTTGCTGCCGGCCTGGACCACCAGCTGGCCGAGGGCCTGCAGGAAGAACGTCTTGCCGGTGCCCGACGGGCCGCACACCACCAGGTTCTCGCGGCGACCGACCCGCTCCAGGGTGCGCAGGGCGGCCTGGGTCGGGGCCGGGATCGAGGAGGCCTGCTCGTCCCAGGCGGCGAAGGTCTTGCCGGTGGGGAATCCGGCGCTCGCGCGTCTGGTCGCCCGGCTGGAGCGCGCCCGCCCGGCGGCCTCGGCGGCCAGCAGGGTGCACAGCACCTCGGCCGGCTCCCAGCGCTGCGCCCGGGCGGTGGCCAGCACCTCGGGGGCGGCGCGGCGGATGTGGGGCAGGCGCAGGCGGCGCAGCAGGGCGTCCAGCTCGCCTGCAAGCGGCGGCGGGGCCGGCATGCCGCTTGCCGGCGGCACGGTCGCGGCCGTGGGTGCCATCGCCGCGCTCACTGCCCGAACCCCCGCCAGGCGGCGGTGCCGGCCCGCAGGCTGGCCGTCTCGGAGGCCCGGTGCTGCGACCCTGGCGCGGCGCTGGCCCGGTGGGCCAAGATCGCCGCCAGGGCGGCCTCACCGAAGCGGCCGTAGACCGCCGCGTGCCCAGCGCCCAGCTCACCTGAGGCGCGCCGTGCAGCTTGGCCAGCGCCACCGCCTGGGCCATCTTGGCCCGCACGCGGCCGGCGCCGGCCGCACCGGCCTCGGCCAGCCACACCACGGCGCCGCCGCCGATCGCCAGGAACCCAGGCCTCCGCGGCGCTGTGGGCGCGTGGGGTGCGGGCCAGCGGGCCCGCGGGCTGGGCGGGGGGTGGGCGTCGTCCAGCCGCGGGCTGCCCGGGGTGGTCCGCTGGCGGCGGGCGACCTCGACGGGGCCGGTTGGCCCCACGTGGACCACGACCACCTCCTCGTCGCGCTCACGCACCCAGACCACCTCGCCGCGCAAGGTGTGCGGCACCGAGTACTGGCCGCTGTCGAAGTCGATCATCGGGGTGGTCTGCCCGACCGTGCGGGTCTGGCCGAACGCGGGCACAAACGGCTGGATCGGCGGCGGGTGCAGCCGGGTCTGCTCCTCGGCCAGCGCCTCCGCCGGCGCCCGCCGGGTGACCCGGCGGGCCCGCGCGTTCACCTGCTGGCAGAAGTCCCCGCAGGCGCGCCCCAGGTCGGCGAAGCTGTGGTAGTCGGCCAGCAGGTTCGCCGCCGTTGGGACCAGGTCGGCCTTGGCGATCCGCACGGCCGCCTCCGAGCCGCCCTTGGCCTGGGGGTCGGCGGGCAGGCAGGTCGCGATCGGCAGCCCGTAGTGGCGCCCAGCAGCCACCATCTCGGGGTTGCGGACCGGGACGCGGGCGACATGCTCCGATGGTGACCGTCCTGCTCGTTGTCGGTCAGCCCATAGGTTGGCACCCGCCAAAGCGGCGCAGCGTAGTGTCCAGGCAGGCGACCACGCTCGGCAGGGCCTTGTCGAAGATCGGCAGCACCACCCGAAACCGGCTCCACGCCAGCCACGCGCAAAACAGCCAGGTCGCCCGCCCGCCGACCATCGGCCCGCTGCCGTAGTCCCACTGCACCCACCTGCCCGGCTCAGCCACCCAGGGCCGGTAGACCCGCCGCCTGCCGGCCCGCCAGGCCCGCCCGGCCCCGGCCACCACCCGCCGGGTGGTGCGCGCCGCCCCCTGGTAGCCCAGCGCCACCAGCTTGTCGTGCGCGACGTCGGCGCGCAGCTTGCCGCGGCTGCGCTCCACCCACTCCTCCAGCTTGGCCCGACAGGGGTCCACCAGCATCGCCCGGGCCACGGGTCGGCGGTGAGCGTGCCGGCCTGGCGGGCGGCGACGTAGCGGGCGACGGTGTGATGATCGCAGCCGGCCAGCTCGGCGGCGTCCCGGCAGCTACCGGTCAGGTCGAACGCTTCGAGCATCTCCATGATCTCCTCGGCAGACTTCACGCGGTCCTCCTCGGGCGCTGCACGGTGGCACGCGCAGTCAACCCGAGAAGGGACCTCCGCCGGCGCACCCGGCGGAGCAGCGGACAGGTGCTGGGGAGACCTGGTGGCCGCCGCTGGGCAAGTCTCACGGCCGCCAGCGGGGAGCTTTCTGGCCGCCGACGGGGAGATTCTCACGGCCGCCGACAACGGACCCTGCCTTGTTGATCCTCACCGACCACGGCCACCCCGGCAAGTCGATCCGGCGCTTCGAGCCCCAACGCCCGGTGCGGACGGTGCTCGTTGTAGTGCTTGACATAGATTCGCAGGACCCGCTCCAGATGCCCCCGCCCGACGATCAGGAGCCAGTCAAGGCACTCGGCGCGGACCGTCCGGACCCAGCGTTCCGCGTACGCGTTCGCCTTGGGGCGCCTGGACCGGCGTGCGGAGCACCTCGGCACCCTCCGAGCGGAACACGTCGTCGAAGCCGCGGCAGAACTTGGCGTCGCGGTCGCGCAGCAGGAATCGGATCCGTCGACCTGGCTCGCCCAATCCCAGCAGCAGGTTGCGGGCCTGCTGGGTGACCCAGGCGCCGTCGGGGTTGGCGGTCACCCCGGCCAGGTGCACCCGTCGGGTATCCACTTCGATGAAGATCAGCACGTACAGCCGTCGCAGCCAGACGGTGTCGACGGTGAAGAAGTCGCACGCCACAATGCCGGCGGCTTGCTGGCGCAAGAACGCCCGCCACATGCTGCCGGCACGTCGTGGCGCCGGGTCGAGCCCGTGGCGGCGCAGCACGGTGCGGATCGCGGTTGCAGACACGCGCACGTGGAATGGAGCAACTCGCCCCTGATCCGCTGGTAGCCCCAGGGGGTTCTCCCGTGCCAGGCGAACGATCAACTTCTGCACGTTCTCGTCGAGTAGGGGCCGTCCTGGTCTGCGGTGTGGATAGGTCCATCTGCCGACCAGCCGCCGATGCCAGCGCAACAGCGTGTCGGGCGTGACGAGGAAGCAGGACCAGCGAGCTCGGGGCAATGCGCGGCTGAGCGCGGCAAGGAACGCCCGATCGGCGGGTTCGAGTTTGGGTCGCGGGAGTTGGCGACGTAGGACCGTGAGCTGGTGGCGTAGAACAAGGATCTCCAGGTCCTTGGCGCGATCGCCGCGGGCGATGAGGGCGAACAGGGCGATCAAGCGCCACAGCGCGACGTAGACGAGTTTCGATAGCACGCAGGACGGCCTCCGGGGTTCGAGAGGTGTCATGCTACCGAGCACCTGGTTCGGTGCGAACTCCCAGCTCACAGGCCACGTCCGAGTTTGCGCACCCTACATGCCAGCCGCTCCATACGATACGAAACGGTTGCGTAACGGAGGACCACGTACTAGGCTCCTGCCAATACGCAACGGTTTCGTATCGGAGGAAGAGGAGGTGCTGGCGATGGAGGCGGCATTCGAGCCGCGCGTCGGCGCAGCCAACGAAGGTCTCTACCGGCGGCGCTGGTGGGCGCTGCTGGTCCTGTGCCTGAGCCTGATCGTGATCGGCATGGACAACACCATCCTGAACGTGGCCCTGCCCACGCTGGCCCGGGACCTGGGGGCCACCGCTAGCGAGCTCCAGTGGATAGTGGACGCCTACGTCCTCGTGTTCGCCGGGCTCCTGCTCACCATGGGCGCCCTGGGCGACCGCTTCGGCCGCAAGCTGGCGCTGAACGCCGGTCTGCTCGTCTTCGTGGCGGGCTCGGTGGCCTCGTCCTTGGCGGGTTCACCTGGGGTCCTGATCGCCTCGCGGGCGGCCATGGGGATCGGCGGGGCCCTGATCATGCCCTCGACCCTGTCGATCATCACCAACATGTTCCCGCTGAAGGAGCGCGGCCGGGCCATCGGCGTGTGGGCCGGCATGGCGGGATTCGGCATCGTCCTGGGGCCGGTGATCGGCGGCTGGCTCCTGGAGCACTTCTGGTGGGGCTCGGTGTTCCTGGTGAACGTGCCGGTCGTGGCGGTGGCGATCCTGGCCGGCTGGCCGCTGGTGCCGGAGTCGCGGGACCCCAGGGCCACCCCCCTCGACCCGGTTGGGGCGCTGCTGTCGATCGCGGCCCTGGTCACGCTGGTCTACGGGATCATCGAGGCGCCCCAACGCGGCTGGACCGACCCCCTGATCCTGGGCTGCTTCGGGATCGCCGGGGTGCTGTCGGTTGCCTTCATCTGGTGGGAGCGTCGCGTCGAGCACCCCATGCTGCGGATAGAGTTCTTCCGGAACCCCCGGTTCAGCGCGGCCAGCGGCGCCATCACCATGGTGTTCTTCGCCCTGTTCGGCTCGGTGTTCCTGCTCACCCAGCACCTGCAGTTCGTACTGGGCTACACGCCCCTGCAGGCCGGGTTCCGCATCCTGCCGGTGGCGGCGCTGATCGTGGCCGCGCCGCTGTCGGCGCGACTGGTGGAGAGCATCGGCACCAAGATCGTGGTGTTTGCCGGTCTGCTGACCGTGGCCACCGGCCTGTGGCTGCTGTCCACCGTCGAGGCCACCAGCGGCTACGGCCTGGTGGCCGCGTCGCTGGCCGTCCTCGGGACCGGCATGGGCCTGACCATGGCGCCGGCCACCGAATCGATCATGGGCTCGCTTCCACTGGCCAAGGCCGGCGTGGGCTCGGCCATGAACGACACGACCCGCATGGTTGGGGGGGCGCTGGGCGTGGCGGTGCTCGGCAGCATCCTGGCGTCCGGCTACGGCGCGGCCATCGAGCCTGCCCTGCGCGGGGCGCCGCCGCAGGTTGCACAGGCCGCCGCTGACTCGATCGGCGCCGCCTCGACGATCGCGGCGCGGCTCGGGCCACAGGGCCAGGGCCTGCTCGACGCGGCCCGATCCGCGTTCATCCAGGGGATGGGCGACGCGGTCTTGGTGGGGGCCGGCGTGGCCGCCTTCGCGGCCCTGCTCGTCCTGCTGTTCCTCCCTGCCCGTGGGAGGGAGGAGGCGGCGGACGCGAAGGAGGCTGTCGAGGTCGAGACGGCGGAGATGCGAGGATAGCCCTGCAGATGGCCTCGATCGCGAAGCAGCCGCCGGCCCGCTCCCTGGGGCGCCCGCGCAGTGCTCGGGCCCACCGGGCCATCCTCGACGCCACGATCGACCTGTTCGACGAGCAGGGCTACCAGGGGATGAGCATCGAAGGGGTGGCCGCCCGGGCCGGCGTGGGCAAGACCACGATCTACCGTCGGTGGACCTCCAAGGAGGACCTCATCCTCGATGCCATCGAGGAGCTGCTTTTCGACGTCCATCCGAGAGACACGGGCTCGCTGCGGGATGATCTGGTCGATCTCCTCGTCCAGCTCCAAACGGTGTTGACCTCCTCGCGGTTCGGCGAGGTCTTCCCTCGGATGGTCCCCGAGATCGCCGCGGGCTCTCCGCTGGGCCGGGCCTGGCTGGAGCGGGTGATCGAGCCGCGGTTCGCCATCCTGCGGTCGATGCTGCGTCGCGGCGTGGATCGGGGCGAGCTCCCCAAGGACGTGGACCTCGAGGTGGCGCGGGCCATGCTGATCGGTCCGCTCATCCTGTGGAAGCTGATGCGGCGGCTCACGCGTGAGGGCGCGCGCGAACGGGCCGAGCGGATTGTCGACACTGTACTGGGGGGTCTGCGGCTCGATAGTGGTAGAGATCGGTGATTGAGTGTCGCGGATTCCCCCGCAGTGGCGCCCCAGCCGGTCACTGACCGCGGTCACCAAGACGTGGGCGGGTTCGGTGCAGAGGCGAGCCCGTGGGGTGTCAGAAGTCGGCTCATCATGCTGCTGGCTCATACTCGTGGATCAGCCCGCCGAGAAAGGTCACGGCGGCGTAGCCGACCAATGGCCGGTGCGCTCTCGGCGCCGGGACGCACCGACGCCATGGGCGCCATGTAGCCCAGGCTGCGGCGCGGGCGGCGCTCGTTGTGATGCTCGACGTAACGTCGCAGGACGTGAACAAGCTGCTGGCGACCGACGATCAGCAGCTGGTCCAGGCACTCCCGGCGGACCGTCCCGACCCAGCGTTCGGCGACGGCGTTCGCATTGGGCGCCCGAACCGGTGTGAGGATGATCTCGGTCCCGGTCGAGCGCCACACGTCGTCGAACACCCTGGTGAACTTGGTGTCCCGGTCGCGGATCAGGAACTTCCATGCCGTCGTCTGCTCGCCGAGGCTGGCCAGCAGATCGCGGGCCTGCTGGGCAACCCACAGACCGGTCGGGTGGGCGGTGATGCCGGCAAGGTGCACGCGCCGGTTGCCGAGTTCGATGACGAACAGTACATATACGCGTCGCAGCAAGATCGTGTCGACGGTGAAGAAGTCGCACGCCACGATCCCGGCGGCCTGCTGGCGTAGGAACGACCGCCAGCTGGTCGGGACGCGTCGTGGTGCGGGGTCAATGCCGTGGGCGCGTAACACCCGCCTGATCGAGCTGGCCGACACCCGGCAGCCAAGGCGCGGCAGCTCGCCGTGGATGCGCTGGTAGCCCCAGCGTGGGTTCTCCCTGGCCAGGCGGACGATCAGCTGCTGGACCTCCTGATCCAGTGGCGGTCGTCCCGGTCCACGAGGGTAGGTCCACGCGCCGGCGACCAGCCGTCGATGCCAGCGCAGCAGCGTGTCGGGCTTGACGAAGAAGCACGACCAGCTGACTCGGGGGAGGACGCGGCTGACCGCGGCGAGCAGGGCTCGGTCAGCGGGCTCCAGCCGAGGGCGTGGAACCTGGCGGCGCAACACGCCGAGCTGGTGGCGTAGGACGAGGATCTCCAGATCCTTGCTGGCGTCGCCGCGGCCGAGCAGGGTAAGCAACTGGCTGGAGCGGCACAGCGTCAGGTAGGCGAGTCTGGGCAGCATCAGGTGGCCTCTGCATGGAAGAAGAGCATCCGGGCACCGAATCCTAAGCTGCTCCGAACCCCAGCTCACAGGCCACACCCGGATTTCCATACCCCACGCCCTGGCCCGCTCCACCTCGCCGGTCAGCGCCTGCGCCTGCGCCAGCCAGAAGGTGCACAGCAGGAAGGCGCCCTCCTCGCCCGCCAGCCCGTCGTGCGCCCGGTAGCGGTACACCAGGCCCCGCTGGTCGGTGAGCCGCTCTGCGGTGGCGTCGATGGTGGCCTTCATCCGCGGGTCGTCGCCGGGCAGGAACCCGGTGATCGCCAGCGTCAGGCTGGAGGCGTCCAGGTCGTCTGAACCGAACGCCTGGGGTGAACGCGCCGGCGCTGTCGCTCCAGCCCTGCTTCAGGATCGCCGCGCGGATCTCGTCGCGGGCCGCGGTCCATCCAGGGGCCCGGTCGCCGGCGTCGAGCTGGGCGGCCAGGCCGATCGCCCGGTCAAGGGCCGCCCAGCACAGCAGCTTGGAGTACAGGAAATGGCGGGGCGCGCCACGCAGCTCCCAGATGCCCTGGTCCCGCTCCTTCCAGCGGGCCGCGGCCGCGTCGGCGGCCTCCAGCAGGAAGCTGGCGGTCGCCGGGTCCAATTCGCCGAGCTGGTCGACCAGCCGCTCGGCCGCGCCCAGCAGCTCGCCGTACACGTCCAGCTGCCGCTGGGTCCAGGCGCCGTTGCCGACCCGCACCGGCCGGCTGTCGCGCCA